>CADBSK010000038.1 GCA_902797305.1 uncultured Spirochaetaceae bacterium
GCAGCACAAAACGAGTGTTTTTGTAAGCCAGTTTGCTCCTTCGCGCCATTTTTGATACAAAGTCAAATATAATGCGTTTGCCCTGCATAGAGGTTTATATACAATTGAATTTATAATCCTATTAAAGTATTATTTTTATTATGAATATACAGAAGAAAGTTATAGTTGGGATGCTTGTTTTAATAGCAGCATCAACCTTTGGTTTTTCTCAGAATACAACAGCAACAAAAATAAAAATTGATTCATTAGATAAGCTAAAAGAGCAGACACAAGAAATCCCTGTTCGTTTGACGGCAAATCCACAACTTGCAAATGCAAGTTCAGATTATTTAGTTACTGCCGGTGATATTTATCAATTGAGTTTTGCAGCAGGAACAACACCTGTTTCATATATGATTCAAATTGACTCAAGTTACAATGTAAAGATTGCAAATCTTGCAACGATTAACGGAGAAGGAAAAACCTTTATTCAGTTAAAAAAGCAGGTAGAAGATATTGTTAACCGTAACTATCCGATGGGTGGTGTGCAGTTTTTGATTTATGCACCAGCTATCTTTAAAGTTGCTGTAAAAGGTGAAGTTAATGAGACAATAGAAAAACAAGTTTGGGCTTTGGACAGAGTTTCGAGCCTTTTAACTGATAATCTTACTTCTCATGCATCTACACGTTTTGTTAAAATTATTTCTAAATCTGGAAAAACTACTATCTACGATTTGTTTGAAGCAAGCCGTAACGGAGATATGAGTCAGAATCCATATTTGCGCCCGGATGATACTGTAGAAGTACTTAGATATTCCAGAAAAATTGTTGTTGATGGAGCTGTAGAACGCCCTGGAGAATATGAGATTAAAGATGGAGAAAACTTTTTAGCACTCATTAATAAGTATGCAGGTGGATTAGACGAACGGGCTGATACTTCAAAAGTTGAAATATTGAGAACTTATAATCAAAAAAACACAAGTGGCGTTAAAATATACCCTTCAGAAGATATTTTTGATAACGATTACGACCTTAAAAACGAAGACAACATTTATATTTTTAGTTTCAAAGATTTTTCAAAGGTTGTATTTTTTGAAGGTGCAATTGAAGTAAAAAGTGTTAATCCACTAAAAGAAGAAATTACTTCCAAGGAAAATGTAAGTCAGAAAGCAACAATATTTGTAGATGATAATGAAAACTATACATATTTCTTAAGAAAAAATATTAAATATTTCTCTCCAGAAGCTGATTTAAAAAATGCTTATATTATCAGAGGGACAGAAATAATACCAGTTGATTTACAGGAATTACTTTATAATAAAAATTTTAAGATAGACATAAATATCGAAAGTTATGATATTTTAAGAGTTCCGTTCCTGCAGTATTTTGTAACCGTAGCAGGTGCTGTAAAAAATCCTGGGCGATATCCTTATATTCCAGATAGAAGCTGGGATTACTATGTTGGATTAGCCGGAGGATTTGATAAATCTAAAAATTCATTCAATAAAATTGAAATTGTAGATAAAAATAATAAAAAACTTAGTAAAGATAAGCTTATTGAACCTGAAACAACAATTACAGCTTCGTATAACTCATTTACATATTATTTTTCTACTTATGCACCGTTTATAACAACAACATTAACTGCAGTATCAACTGCAGTATCTATAATTGCTGTTGTTAGTAACTATAATAAATAGTAGGAAAATATATTATTTACCTAATTCAATTGATTTTTGTGTTGCAGCTGTAACAGCTTTGATAACTGCACTTCTAAAGCCGTTTTCTTCTAATGCTGCAACTCCTTCAATGGTTGTTCCTGCAGGGGAAGTTACAGAATCTTTAAGTTCTCCTGGGTGACGACCTGTTGCTAATACTAAATCAGCAGAACCTTTTACAGTCTGTGCAGCATATGTATAAGCTTGAGCACGAGGCATACCGCATCTAACAGCTGCATCTGCCAGTGCCTCAATAAACATAAATACGAATGCAGGACCAGAACCACTAACACCAGTTACGCAGTCCATAAGTTTTTCTGGTACCTGCTCTACTCTTCCAGTGGCACTTAAAATCTGGATAGCTTCCTGTAATTCATCTTTTGTGATGTTATCATTGCAAGAAAGAGCAATCATAGCTTCTGAAATCTGTGCTGCAACATTAGGCATGATACGGATAAAACGAGCGTTTGCGTAAGATTCGAGTTTTTCGATTTTTACACCTGCTGCCATTGAAATTACAACTGTATCAGGCGAAATTGATGGACCAATTTCTTTGAAAAGTGATTCAAGAAATGCCGGTTTAACTGCGATAAAGACATATTTTGCGTCTTTTATTGTCTGGATGTTTGAAGCATTAAAATTACATCCGACTTCGTTAGCAAATTCCTGTGCTTTAGAAGCAAATGCATCTGTAACAGTAATATCCTTTACATCATATTTTTTACAAACGGAACGCATGATGGCAGAACCCATTGCGCCAGTACCAATACAAGCAATTTTCATAGTTTTACCTCTAAAAAAGATAAACCTATGATATTAAAATCGAATAATAAATTCAATTAAAGGCGGTTTGTTTCAAAAAGATTTAAGAAAATATCTAATAATTGTGGATCAAATTGTGTGCCGCGATTATCTAAGAGGCGTTTACGAATTTCGGCAGTATCAAGCTTGTCTCGATAAACTCGCTTTGTAGACATTGCATCGTAGGCATCAGCAATAGAAACTATGCGTGCAAAATAAGGAATGTCACTTCCTTTCATCTGGTCAGGATAGCCAGTTCCATCAAAGCGTTCATGATGATGAAGAGCAACTTCTTCTGCGTACGGAAGACTTGTTACATTATGAAGGATTTTTCCCCCGTTTAGGGTGTGCTGCTGAATGATTTTGAATTCCTCATCAGATAATTTAGACGGCTTTTGAAGAACAATATCCGGGACGCCGATTTTTCCAATATCATGCAACAATGCTGCTATGTTAAGAAATTTTATTTTTTCTTCTGAAAGACCTATTTCTTTACCGATTGCAACCGAGTATTGAGCAACCCTTACGCTGTGACCTTTTGTATATTCATCTTTTTCATCGATAGCTTGTGCAAGGGCTTGAACCATTTCAACAGACATATTTTCAATTTGCTTTTCTCGATCGATTATTTGTTTAGTTTGTTGTGCAACTTCTGTTTCCAGGTTTTTACGCAAGTATTCCAGTTCGTAAAAATCTGGGGTGTCGAGAGTAAAAATCATAACGATTGTAATGAGCACCATGCAAAAGCAGGTTAACAGGTAATAAGGAAAGAAGAACTGTATGCAAATGAAAATAATCGGAATGATTATAAATGAACTGTTAAGTAAAAGCTTTGTTGGGGTAAGGAATTTTCGTCGTAGTATAAAAACAATTCCGACATCGATAATAATTAATAGTGAAGATATATAGTTTAGTATAAAAAAAGGTCCTTGCTTGTATTGTCCATCCTCAAAATAAAAAATCAAACCTGTAAACGAATTAATTATTAAAAGTAATAAATAAACCGTAGCAATGATATTTACATAAAACTTGTGAAATTTTGTATAAAAATGAATTGATTCAAAAATATAAACCGAGCCAAGGTAGGTACAAGAAAAAGCGCTAAAAAAATAAAGGGAATTAGTCAGTATGTTTACCCAGTTGGGAACGATGGCTGCATATGTGATGGTAAAAACTGTAATAATGTCGATAATACAAGTTACCATCGACATCCAAAGCACAGCGACGAAAATTTTATTAGATTTAAACGCCAAAGTATACTGTGCTTTGAATATTATCATCACGAGGAGGAGAATAATAATGCCTGCAACATCAAAATTAATGTTGTAAATTAGATTCATTTAGCTAAGAATAACGTTCCTTTTGCTGAACCGTTAGCAAGGTTTTCCAGAATGTTTTCTTTGCTGCCATTTGCAAGAAGCATAGGAATTCCATAAACGGTTGTTTTTTCGGCGGCTTGAATTTTGGTTTCAATACCACCAGTTCCAAACGAATTGGTGCTTCCTATTGTAATTGATTTTCGCAAATCTTCAATGTTTTTTACAGATTCAATTAAAACAGCTTCTTTGTTTGTTTTTGGATTGTCTGTGTAGATTCCATCGATATCGCTAAAGAGAATAAGTAAGTCTGCACTCCACAATATTGATGTAAGAGCAGAAAGATTATCGTTATCTCCAATCTGGAATTCATCGATGGAAACAGAGTCGTTTTCGTTGATGATAGGGATTACCCCTTCATCTGCAAGGGTGAACAGTGTGTTTCTGATATTTAGAGAGCGGTGTTCGTTTTCAAAATCATCTTTTGTAAACAAAAGCTGACCAATATGTAAACCTTGTTCTGCAAAAGCTTTACGCCACTGAGCCATTAATTCAACCTGACCAATTGCACACAACGCTTGTCTAAAGTGAACATCCTTTTTTCGAGACCATTCTTTTAAGGTTGAAACTCCAGAAACTTGTGCTCCAGAGGATACAACTACGATTTGTTTGCCCATATCTACGAGTTTTTTGCATTGAGAAGCAAAACTACTCATAAATTCGGTGTTTTGAGTTCCGTCAGCTTTTGCCAAAGTGTTTGAGCCAATCTTTATAACGATTTTTCTAGCTGATTTTACTGCGTTTGAAATTTCCTGGTTCATATGTTCCTCTGTCATTATAGTCAGATTAGCGGGTTTGACCCTCGCCTTCAATTAAATATTTTGTTGTTGTAAGAGCTTTGATACCCATTGGTCCGCGTGCGTGCAATTTTTGTGTACTGATTCCAAGTTCTGCACCAAATCCAAATTCTCCACCGTCAGTAAATCTTGTTGAGGCATTAACATATACACAGCTTGCATCGATTTGAGCCTGGAAAAGACGGGCATTAGCACGGTTTTCTGTTATGATGCTTTCACTGTGTTTGGTATTATGAGAATTGATGTATTCAATTGCTTCCTGAACAGAATCTACAGATTTTACACAACATTCATAGTCTAAATATTCGTTACCAAAGTCAGTTTCTGTTGCTTTTATCGCATTCTTGAATAATGGATAACTAAATTCGTCTACATGGAATTTAACTCGTCCATTGAACTGTTCTTCTATCATTGGAATTACTTTGGCAGCGATTTTTTTGTTTACAACAATGCATTCAATTGCATTACAAACGCTTGGTCTCTGGATTTTTGCGTTTTCTGCAACTTTTACAGCCATATTCAAATCTGCAAATTCGTCGATGTAAAGATGGCAGACACCACTTCCGGTTTCGATAACTGGAACTCTTGCATTTGAGACAACATTCTGTATAAGTTTTTTACCACCCCGTGGAAGAACGCAGTCAATTTTGCCAACTGCATTTAAAATCTGGTCTACATCGCTGTGGTCGTGTTCTTTTACTTCTACAAGTTCGATTGCTTCTGGGATACCACCTTGTACGGTTTTGAGTGCGTCTTTAATAACTTTTACGATTGCCTTGTTTGAATTAAAAGCAGAAGAAGAACCTCTTAAAAGAATTGAGTTTCCGCTTTTATAAGCAAGACTGAAAGCATCAACAGTAACATTTGGTCGACTTTCGTAAATGATACCCACAACTCCAAGAGGTACCCTAACCTGTCTTATGCAAAGTCCGTTTGGAGTTTTCCATCCTGCTGGTTCTTCTCCAATTGGATCTGATTGAGCGATTACAACTTTTAAGCTATCGATGATTCCATTGATTCTTTTATCATCCAGAGAAAGACGATCGATTAATGATTCAGAAGTTCCGTTTGCACGAGCCTGGTCAACATCAATTTTGTTAGCTGAAAGAATTGCTGCACGGTTTGAATCTAAGGCTTGTGCAACTGCGAGTAAGGCATTATTTTTGGTGGATGCATTCTGTAAAGCAAGCTGACTTGCTCCGTTTTTAAGTGATGAACAAATCTCGTCTAAATTCATTTTATGTTCCTCTTTATAATCATTATTTATGGTGTATAGAAAAAAAGCCGGAACTTAATGTGTTCCGGCCTTGTATAAAGTGCGTTAGTAATTTGCGAGGAAGTACATTCCCAACAATACAGCATTACGGCACTTTTCTGCAGGCCATTCTGCTGTAGCGGGGAGACTTTGAATATACCACCAGAAAATACCGAATTCTGGATCGATACGCAAAGAATACTCGCAGAAATCATCTGACTTGGTCTGTTGACCAAACATAAGGTAAACTGCGTTTCCGATTATTGAAAGAAACTCTGTGTAAACCTTAGTCCAATCAGAAGTATCATTGCAAAGCACTTCTAGTTTATAAAGAATCTGCTCTTTAAGAGCGATGTCTGATTTTTCTACCCAAGTTTTCTGAATCAAAAGCTGCAAGTTATGCATAAAACTCTGAACGAGTTTATTTTCGTTTTCAGACTGAGTTTTGCAAAAGTCACCAGAAAATCCAAACATTGAAGCGATACTATTTACACATGCTTCGTTGTTGTCTGTTCCAGTTGAAAATGTTTCTACTGATTTTATTGCCTGTGAATCAACAAAATCTTCTAATAAGGTTTTTACCTTGTCTGATAAAGCCATAATTGAATAATAGTTATTTATTAAAACTTTATCAAGACTTGGTAAAATTAATGGTTAAATAAATTATTAAATTAAAATGATTAACGTGTAGCTTCTATAGTGCGGATTGCAGGTTCAAGAGATTTTTGAACGTCTTCTCCAGACCATATTGCGCTGTAAACAGAACGCATATTTGACCAATAGGCGCTGATTTTGTTTACAGTTGGCATTGGTTTAGCATATTTGAGCTGTTCTTGAATTCCTTTGCTGTAAGGGTCGGTGATTTCTATATCATCGCGAGGAGGAATCTGGTCTGTAATTTCCAGGCGCTTCTGAAGCATTTCTTTTGAAGTAAGAAATTTAACAAATTCAATTGCTTCTTCTGGATAAGCAGAATAAGAACTGACAAATGCAAGGCGGATACCAGAGAAAGAAGTTGCAGGTTTATTAGTTCCTGGGAATGCAGGTAAAGTTGTAATGCCAAAGTTCATTCCCAGTTTTTTGTATTCCTGAATTTTCCAAGGACCATTGATTGCAAGAGGAACGTTTCCGTTTGTAAAAGAAGTGTTTACAAAGTCAAGTGAACAATCCATCGCTGGTACATTGAGGAGTTTTTCTCTTAACGACTGCATGTATGTAAGACCTTTAACAGCTTGAGGAGTGTCTAAATTGTGTTTTTTAGGATCTTGTCCATCAGGTCCAAAAAGTGGAGCTCCAAAACTATCAAGGAACATGTATGCATAGTAAGGATCGTCTACAGGCCAGGCAATAGCATATTTGTTTTCGAACTTATTGTTCCAGGTTTTTGCGAGGGTGATAATTTCGTCCCATGTTTTTGGAGGATTTTTAATTATGTCCTTGTTGTAGAATAAAGCATAAGTTTCTGCAGCGAGAGGATAGCCGTATACAACGCCATTGTAAGTTGCACCCTGTTTTGCCATAGGATAAAAATGAGACATGTATTCGCTTGCATCTTCTACAGGTAAAATATGACCGCCGCTTACAAGAGCTCCGATATGATCATGTGGCGAAACAAATATGTCTGCACCTACTCCTGCAGGTCCATCCAATTCAATTTTATTACGAGCATCGGTTGCTTCAACAGGTTCGTAAATGATACGAACATTTGGCTTTATTTTTTTGTATTCTTTCATTGCGTAAAGAATAAAGTTTTTTTCAGAGCCAGAAGATTCCCAAATTTTAAGTTCTGTACGTTTAGCTCTTGGTGCTGAAAATAGAGAAAGGCCAGTTAAAAAAAATAAAGTTCCACATAAAATTTTTTTCATAGTTTTATCTCCATATATATAACTGTATAACTATTGTTTGAATTTGTAAAATGGTGTACTTTTCAAACATAAGAATTTAGCTCAAAAATGAGAACGGCAGATTCCACGGAACACGCTCCTTTACTGATGCTACGGCACGCTAGAGGATAACATTACGAGTAATTCAAAAAAATTATGAGGTTTTTATGAATCGTTATGTAAAGCGTTATCTTGTTGACGCTATGAGTGGAATGGCGCAGGGACTTTTTGCGTCTTTGCTGGTTGGTACTATCATCAAAACACTTGGACAACAGCTTCTCCGTCTTGGTGTAAATCCAGTTTTTCAGTTTTTAGTTGATGCAGGTTCTTTCTGTAGCGAAGGACATGTAGTTGGTGCTGCAATGGCAATTGGTATTGGTTTTGCCATGGGAGTGCATAATCTTGTTCTTTTTAGTCTTGTAACTGTGGGAGCTGTTGCAAACACTCTTGGTGGTGCTGGAGGACCTTTAGCAGTTCTTTTGATTGCAATTGCTGCTGCAGAAATCGGAATGCTCGTTAGCAAAAAAACAAAGGTTGATATCCTTGTTACTCCAATCGTTACAATTATTAGTGGTGTTTTACTTTCTGTTCTATTTGCAAAATACATTGGTATTGCTGCAAGCTGGGTAGGTAAATTAATCATGCTTACAACAGAGCTACATCCGTTTGTAATGGGTATTCTAGTTAGTGTTGTTGTTGGTGTTGCTCTTACTTTGCCAATTTCAAGTGCTGCTATTTGTGCTGCTCTTGGACTTACAGGTCTTGCTGGTGGTGCTGCTGTTGCAGGTTGTTGTGCTCAGATGGTTGGTTTTGCAGTAATGAGTTTTAAAGAAAACCGCTGGGGTGGTCTTGTTAGCCAGGGTTTGGGAACAAGTATGCTTCAGATGCCTAATATCGTAAAAAATCCAAAAATTTGGATTGCTCCAACTTTGACAAGTGCTATAACAGGTCCAATTTCTACTTGTTTATTTAAGATGACTATGAATGGTGCAGCTGTAAGTTCTGGTATGGGAACTTGTGGTATGGTTGGTCCAATTGGTGTAATTACAGGATGGTTCAATCCAAGTAAGCAGGCTGTAGACTGGGCTGTACACAAGGCAGAAAAAGCTGCTCATGCTCAAGCTGCACTAGCAGATGCTGCACAGACAGTTTCTGATGCTGTAAATGCAGCTCCACAGGTAGCAGAAGCTGCAGCAGAACAAACAGCAAATGCTTTGCCTCAAATTACAGCCGATTCCCTTGCAATCGCTCCAGGTTTCTGGCAGTGGTTTGGTTTATTAATGGTTTGTATTGTACTTCCTGGAGTAATTTGCTGGGGTCTTGGTCTTGCAGAACGCAAATTGGGCTGGATTAAAGACGGCGACCTTGCACTTGAAGCATAATACAAGTTTTATTTAAAAATCGATGTTCTTATGATTTTTATATGATTTGTGCGGCTCAGCGAGTAAAATCTTATTTCAGGGATTTCTTGCTGGGTTTCACTGTGAATCTGAATTTTAATCAAAGAATCATTTGCCTGCTTGGCTACTAATAGAGGGCGACCTAAAAAGACTTGCATTTTATCGGGATTTGTTTCCGAAGGAATTGTTAGTTGAACAAGGTCGCCATTTTTTATGGCATTTTCAATTAAATGAAGTTTTCCGGCATAGTTCATGCCTTCTGCTTCTAAAATCTCAAGGCGGACGGTATTTGGATTCAACTGTTCTGGACTTAAAATAACATTTCTGTCAATTCGAGTGCTTAGACATTCTCGTTGCTGTTCGGATAATTCCATTGCATCTAGAGCCTGATGAAGTTCCTGCTTAAAAGAATTGGCTTCCTGGAGCATTTTGACTTCTGTTTTTTCAAAATCTTCTTCCTGTTCAAGTGAGAAAGGATTTGAAAGAAAGTTGTTTCCTCTAATGAGGGGTGGAAAAACAACCATATCACTGTCTTTTACGGCTGTTTTAACATTTCCCATAAAATCAAGACCACATTCTTTAATAAATAGATCTGCATCCTGATCTTGTTGAATATTTAAAAGGAAAATTCCTGGTGCAAGTTTTAGCTGAATAAGAGGTGCGATTTTTGGATTATTTTCGATGACTTTTTCGTTTTTCTGGTCTACTTTGAGGACATATCCTTTATATAAAATGGCAGAAAAATATGAGGCTTTCCATTCTTCGATGTTAATCTGGAGACTTTGAGGGATTTTGTATGCGGAATATTGTTCCAGTGTTTCAAGTATTTGTTCTTGAGACAGATTTTTATCAAAAGCACGGCTCACAGATTTTCGGGTGATTTCGAATTCTGTTACGGTACTGCAATTTACGATGTTCATAAAACGAACGAGTGGTAGTAATTCCTTTAGGGTGAGTCCCGGCAGTATAGTTATACTTGTGCCGGCATTAATGTTTAAAATGCCTTTTTTATTCTGCATACTGGTTGGATTTTTTGGCTGGAATACAGGACCTGGAATTAAGATTGGTTCGTTGTCTTGTGTAAAACCATTGATTACAAATAAACCAAACTCAATTGCACTGTCTAAAATTTGTTCGATAAGTGCACCGGAAAATTCAAACATGGAATCCGACCGATGGTTAGCTATCATGCGGCTAAAGCGACTTTGAACAGAAGAATTTCCGGTTTCTTCACTCTTATTGCTTATTAGATATGCACTGCGCAAAACAGATGAACGTGTGAGGCCCTGATCAGGTATTGTTGCAGCAAGATCTAAAAGCAACTGACTTTGACTTCTCAGTCCTTCTCGACCGAGGCGGGCAATTGAGGCGGTTGCAAGATAGGCATATTGATTTTGTTCCGGGTTAGAAGCAAAAGAAATAAGTCTGTTTTCGTCGATGATAAATTCTTTTTCGCCTTGCTTTAGAATTCTAAGGTTTAAGAAAGCATTTAGTAAAAGTTGAATACAATTTTGTTTTCCCGGAAAAATCTGTTCAAGGCGGGCAGCGTCTTTCTTTTTCAGATTTGTGTTGTTTTTGCAAAGGTCAGGGTTTTCGTAGATATATGAAATAAATGATGCAAGAAACTGAGGGTTTAGGGAAAATGGAACATCAAAGACTCTTTGGGCATATTCTGGCGTAGAAAGAAGGCGGTTTACATTTAAAACTGGAGCCAGAGTATCTTCTAAAAGGGGATTTAAAGTCAAAACAGACTCGTCGTCCTGGTTTTTATACGAAAAAATTATCAGACGTTCTGTAAGATTTAATAATTCTGAATAAATGTCTCCCAGTGAATATTCATTTTTGAAGAACTCAATGATTTTTTCTTTTGTTGCATCTTTTAATGCGTTTATAGCTGTAATGACTTTGATATCAAAAGAGGTAAGGTAAGAAAGAATTCTTTGTTTGTTAGGTTCTTTTCTGAAAATTGAACTGAGTTGTTCTATGAGTTTATCTTTATTATAAGGAGTATGAATCTCGCCAATGTAAATGCGCATAATTTCAAAGAAGTGCTCTTCGTTCATTGTTGCAAGGCTTTCGCGCCAGCGGATTATGCGTTGTACTTTTGGATCCTGGTTTTGATTCTGCATTTATACCTCTTATTGTTATTCGTTTAATTACTCAAGTGCTGAAGTTTCCTGTATTTGGTCCAGGTCAGATTCCTGTGAGTATCTGATAATCTTATATGAATAGCCTTGTTCGGCCAAAAACTTTTGTCGGTTTGAACCAAAGTCTTCTTCTACAGTGTTGCGAGTAATAAGTGTGAAAAATCGACTTGTTCGTTCTTTTGGTCTAAGGATTCTTCCCAGACGCTGAGCTTCTTCCTGTCGACTACCAAAGGTGCCGCTTACTTGGATTGCAATACTTGCATCAGGCAAATCGATTGCAAAATTTGCAACTTTTGAAACTACAAGTACATGAATTTTACCTTCTCTAAAATCTTTGTAGATGGTATCTCTTTCAGTGTTTGGGGTTTTACCTGTAATAATCGGAGCATTGAGTTCTTTTGCAATCGTGTCCAGCTGTTCAAGATACTGCCCGATTACGAGTATTTTATCCTGTGGGTAACGCTGAATAATCTGTTTTGTAACTTGCACTTTAACAGGGTTTTCGCTTGCAATACGATGTTTTATGCGGGTTTGTGCAACGGCGTATTCAATTTGAGTTGCTTCTGGTAAATCCAGTCTTACCTCTACGCATTCTGCAGTAGCAATCCAGTGGTCACGTTCAAGTTCTTTCCATGGGACATCATATCGTTTTGGTCCAACTAGACTGAATACATACCCCTCGCATCCGTCTTCTCGGACAAGGGTTGCAGTTAATCCTACACGGCGCACTGCCTGTAGTTCTGCAACAACTCTAAAAACAGGGGCAGGAAGCATATGAACTTCATCGTAAATGATAAGACCCCAATGACGCTTTGTAAAAATAGAAAAATGCGGATAGGGGCCGGTTTTGTCTGGGCGCCAGGTTAGAATCTGATATGTTGCAACAGTAACCTGTGCGAGAGTTTTATTTTCACCGGTGTATTCGGCAATTTGCTCATCGCTAAGATTTGACTTATCTTTGAGTTCCTGTATCCACTGGTGCACGGCACTTATGTTTGTAGTAATAATCAGTGTGCTGGTTTTTAGGATATCCATAATTGTCATACCGACAATTGTTTTTCCTGCTCCGCAAGGAAGAACAATTGTTCCAAAGCCAGTTCCAGGGCCTTTATTTCCCACAAGGGCGGCAGCAGCCTGTTTTTGGTAAGAACGAATATCAAATTTTTTCCCACTTAAGGTTGTTTCGCGCAGGTTAAAATCCAGGGGTTCTCCATCTTCCAGTTGGATTTCGTCTTTAACAGGCCATAAACTATTTAAAAGGACCTGTTTGATAGTTCCGCGGTCGGTCAATTTGAGCTTAAAGCAATATTCCCGTTCTTCGGCAGAGAGTTCAAGAGGTTCATCTACCTGCGACGGATCGTATTGGCAAGGTTCCATTAATTTTTTTGCCTGAGGATTTGACTTTATTTCTAAATAAACAGGTCGTGAGTTAGCAAGAAGATACAAATATTGTTCAGTAACTTCTTTTATAGAAGCATTGCTTTTATTTGTGTCAAAAATATCAGAAGGTTTTACAGGAACCAGAATTTTTGGTCCAGGAACAAGGCGGAGTTTTCCAAATCTGCTTGCTGTTTCTTGAATCCACATTGTTATGGATTGGGGTACGTCGTAACGGGCATATTTTTCTAGTACCGAAATTGCGTCCTGAGGAGTAAAGCCTGCACTTGTAGCGTTCCATAAAGAAAGAGGTGTAAGGCGATAAGTATGTAAATGTTCAGGAGAACGCTCTAATTCGGCAAAAGGAATCAAATCATTGCGACAATCGTTTGCCAGCGGTGCATGGACATCGAGAAGGAGGGTTCTGTCCCCTTGAACAATAAGTGGATTTTCTAAATTCATAGCAGAATATTGTAAAACATTGACAGATTTTGCTCAATGTGAATTATAATATTCTTTATGTACAACATGACTAATAAAATTAGATTAACAGTTGCAACAGCTATCGGAATGCTCATTTTATTAATTCCATGTAAGTGTTTTGCTGATTCTGCGACTCAGAGTTCTATTAAATCTAAAAGAGAAAAACTCGTAGCCTATACAAAACAATTTGTGGGATGTCCTTATGTCAGAGGAGCAATTGGCCCGGATTCCTTTGACTGTTCAGGATTAATATTTACCTGCTCAAGAGAGGCAATTGGGCATCAACTTCCTCGTACGGTTGCAGCTATTTACAAAGTTGTAACAGTTGTTTCGGATGATAAACTTGAACCGGGTGATCTCGTATTTTTTAAGACAACGGATGGAGTTTCAATTTCCCATGTGGGATTATACATTGGTAATAAACAGTTTATCTCTGCGGTCAGCGATGGTCCAAATACAGGTGTAATCGTTTCGTCTCTTAAAGAGAACTACTGGAAAAATCACTACGCTTGTGGTGGAAAGTTCTTAAAAGACACAAAGATGTATGAAGAAACATCACCAACAGCAAAAAAGGAACCTGAAAAGAAAGCTGAGACAAAAACTGAGGCAAAAACGGCAGTGGCTTCTTCAACAAAAAAATATAAATACGGTATTGATAAATTAAATTGTGCAGCAACTTTGACCGGAGACTGGTCCCTTTTTACGCATCAGAACTTTACACCAAATTTTAGGGGCATTAGCGGTGGTGCAGGGATTTTTTATTATGGAAAATACATAACACCAGGAGTTGAACTGGGATTAAAATGGAATTATGGTTCAGGGTGTTTTGAGATTCCTTTGATTGGAACTTTGGAATTTTGCGATTACGTTCTGGCTTACGCTGGTCCTGTTTTTACTATTGGAAAAGCAAACCTTCCTTTCTCAGACGAAGAAATAAAACCTTCGATTTTTCCAGGAATTGCAGGAATCAGATTTCAGACTCCTTCAATTCTAAGGGGGGATGTAAAATTAAGATTTATACAGGATCTTTGTTTTGTATTTTTTAATTCTCTTGACGGAGCCGCATTAAGTCCATTAAAGGCTCTTTCTAGTGGTTTTAGTCTCTGCACCGGTGTCAGTGTAACTTTTCCATATAAAGTGTTTTTAAGAAATAAGAAGGCAAAAAAATGAAAAGAAAATCGATTCTAAATATTCTTTTTTTCTGTCTTGGATTTTCGTTTTTATTTGTTTTTGCATCATGTTCAAACGAAATAGAAATCAAGCAGACAAATCACGGAACATATTTAAAGTACAAGATTTTAGCTGGAAATGCTTTTACAAAGACTATAACTTCTATTACAGGTGAAGAAGAAAGTCAGATTTTTAACAGTAAAGATATCACAAAGATGTTTGAACAGACAGGTCTGGAAGAAGTAAAAGTTGTTACTGTAGAAAACAACGGGTTTATTTGCAGCGCAAAACTTTCTCAGGATAAAAGCGATATGATAAGCAAAAGCGGGATTGTTTATGACGAACCTAAAAAACTTGCGATTGCTTTGAGCCAGCCACGATTAACAGATTTATACGAAAATCTTTCCAGCGAACTAGCAAATTACATTGATTTGTTTATGGCACCATCTTTTACAGGCGAAACAATGACAAACGATGAGTATCTTGATTTACTATCATCGGTGTATGGCGAAGAATTAACACAAGAATTAAAAAAGGCAAAAGTAAAAGTAAGCCTTGTAACTTTAGAAGGAACAAGTAAGAAGTTTTCAGTGGATTTAATTAATTTATTAAATTTAACTGGAACTTTCATAATGGAATAAAAAATGCAGCAGAATCAGGAAAATCAAATCGATCAGACTCAAGAACGTTTAACAAATATAGAAATGAAACTCGCCTACATGGAAGACTTTGTAAATCAGATTCAGGAAGTAGCGGTTGAGCAGGCAAAAGAAATAGAACTTTTGCGCAAAGAAAACAAATTAATGATTGAGAAAATTAAAGAACTAAGTGATAACGCAGAAGGCGACATCCCAAACAGGAAGCCGCCTCACTACTAATTATCACCTGTAACAGTTAAAACTACAAAGTTAAAAAAGCTTTATAACCAAGATAAGCTTGTTCAATATCTTTTTTAGCTGTTAGTTCCCAAGGAGCGTGCATGCTCAAAACAGGAACACCTGCATCTAATACGTTCATTCCGTATTTAGCAGCAAGATAAGCGATTGTTCCTCCGCCACCCTGATCTACTTTTCCCAGTTCTGCCATCTGGTATTTTATATTATTGGCATTCATGCAGCCGCGAAGCTTTGCAATAAATTCTGGATTTGCATCGCTTGCGCCGCTTTTTCCTCTGCTGCCTGTGTATTTATTGAATACTAAACCTCCGCCAAGGAAAGATGCATTATCTTTGTCGTAAAGGCTTGAGTTAAGTGGATCGTAAGCTGCATTTACATCGCTTGAAAGCATATTGCTGTTTGCAAGGGCTCGACGAAGAGTAAGGTCGCTGTAGCCGTTAGGAAGACGAGCGATTATTTCTGCCAGGGCGTTTTCGAACATGTGAGAGCCCATTCCTGTAGCCCCTACAGAACCGATTTCTTCTTTGTCTACACACAAACAGCAATTAGTTCGTGCAGTAGCTTTTGAGTCTAAAAGGGCCTGTAGAGAGGTGAAGGCACATGAACGGTCATCCTGTCCATATCCAAGAATTAATGTGCGGTCAAATCCACAGTCTCTTGCGTTCCCTGCAGGTACAATTTCCAATTCTGCAGATTCAAAGTCCGATTCTTGAATATTGTATTTCTCTTTTAAGAGAGAAAGGATTATCTTCTTGCTTGTAGCTTTGTCTTCTTTCTTTTTTTCGTCAGAATCGTTTTCTTCCTTTTTAGAAGGTGAAATTGAACCAAAGATTACATCTAAATCTTCACCTTTGATGATTTCTGAACCTGATTTTTTCATTTGTTCCTGAGCAAGATGAGGAAGGATATCGCTGATGCAGAAAACAGGATCATTTGGTTCTTCGCCGATGTTAATCTGAACGGTTGTTCCGTCTGCTTTGCATACGATTCCGTGGATTGCTAATGGCAAAGTTACCCACTGATATTTTTTTATACCACCGTAGTAGTGTGTGTTTAAGTAGGTGATAAAGTCTTTTTCGTAAAGAGGATTCTGTTTTGCATCTAGTCTTGGAGAATCGATGTGGGCACCAAGAATATTCAATCCATCTTCGATGTTGCCGGAACCGATTTCAAAAAGGGCGATGGCTTTATTCATTTTTTGAACGTAAACTTTATCACCTGCTTTTAGAGTTTTGTATTCGTTAACATCTTTGTAACCGGCTTCTTTTGCCTTTTGAATAATCTGAACAACACATTCTCGTTCAGTTTTTCCTTTATCCAAAAAGTTTTTGTAATTTAAAATTAAACCATCCATATTTTTCTCCATATATACATTGAAATTAATTACCAGTGATAATAGAAATAAGGTCGTTTGCCGTAGAAGCAATATTTTGTGTTCCAAGTTTTAATAAAAACTCCCGACCTCTAAAACCCCAGTCTACGCCAATAAAATCCATTTTTGAGTTTTTTGCAGTCTCAAAATCAACATCACTGTCGCCTATATAAACAGCATCCTGATTTTGTACATTGAGTCTTGTTAATGCAAGGTTAACCATATCGGCAGATGGCTTTGTTGAAAGGCCTTCCTGTTGTCCGATTGCTGCATCAAATAATCCGTCAAAAAAATCTTTAACCAGTGCCTGAACTCCGTAATCGGCTTTGTTAGAAACAACGGCAGTTTTTATTCCCAGTTTTTTTAATTCGGAAATTGCGTCTGTGATTCCCTCGTAAGGTTTAGTTGTATCTGCGTTGTGGGCTTTGTAATAGGTTGTAAAATCGTCGTAAACTTGTTGAATAATTTTTTCTGATGAATTTTGGGGAACAGCCCTTTGAATTAATTTTAGGATTCCGTTTCCTACAAAAAATCGAACTTCTTCGTAAGTTCGTGATGGAAGACCATTTTTATTAAGCGCATAGTTGACAGCACTTTGCAAGTCAGTCAGTGTGTTTAAAATTGTTCCGTCCATGTCAAAAATTGCAGCTTTGTATTTCATATTTAAAATATAGTGATATTTTGAGCAAAAAAAAAGGCTTTTCGTATTAAAGCCTGTAAAACCAGAGCCTTAAAGAAAAGCCTTATATGTTCTGCTAAACAGAAAACTTATTTTTTAGTGATGTAGCCAACAAGAGCAACAACCCAGCCACAGAGGATCATATAGAATCCTACAAATGCATGCTTAAAGAACTGTTTACCGATGAACTGATAGAAACTGTCCTGAGTGAAACCAATTACAAGAACAACTCCACCAGCGATAGTGATAAGAAGGCTGATAAGTCTGATCAAGTCTGTAGATGAACCGATATTTACAAGACTAAAAATAACTCCAAGACATGCACCGGCAAAAACTAAAAGTGAACCAATTGTTACAAATCCCATGTGATCAAAGTCAATGAACTTGAATCCGTTTGGAGTTGATGAACCAAAAGGTCCAAAAGATACTTTGAACATTGGAATAATAAATCCAATTACAACCAAGGCCATACCAAGCAAATAGATAAGAGGTAATTTACCACTCTTCTTTCCCATAAAAATCCTCCTGTTATGGAAATATAATTATATTTTATATGAATTTAACTCCATTGTCACGACAAAGATATTGAGCTGCAGTACGTCCCGTGCCTACCGCGATAGGAAGACCTCCTGGCATCTGTACTCTTTGTCCGGCAAAGTAGAGTCCTTTGACAGTTTTAGCTTTTATTGGATAGTTACGAGCTTTTCCTTTTGGTTCCCAAACGCTCATCCAGCTGCCTTTGTAGGTGTGGCAGTAACGTTCGTAAGTG
The DNA here is from genome assembly GCA_902797305.1 of uncultured Spirochaetaceae bacterium. Lineage (GTDB taxonomy): Bacteria > Spirochaetota > Spirochaetia > Treponematales > Treponemataceae > Treponema_D. The sequence goes on from CADBSK010000038.1 coordinate 18,103, forward strand.
CAAGGAGTGGCGACATCTGTAACTTCGATATTATCAGCAATTTCTGGCATAAATTTGGTAAGTTCAGAAATAAAGCGGTCGCAAAGGTCTTTTTTCTTTTCTTTGTAAGAGCCATCTTCTTTTGCTTTTTGCCAGTAGTCATAGCATTCGCCAAGTAAAAGACAGGTTAAAGTTGTACAGCCTTCAGGGGCGTGGTCTTTATATTCTGAGTAGTTGTTAATTCGTAATTCGTTAAACTCGAGACCTCCTGCCTTAAAAGGTTTATCCAAAGGATAGACTACGGCTTTTGGTAAGTTAGAAAAACTGTGTTTTACACCGAGACAGATGAACATATTCTGTTCACCGATGGTATCGTTTCTCATTTTTGAAACCCATTTGTCTTTGAGGCTTGGACCAAAAAGAGTGTCGATTGCACTACGAGCATCTTGTGTAACGATTACAGAATCGCAGGGAATAAATTCCTCTTTGCACATGATTCCTTTTACTTTACCTTTTTGAATTACAACTTGATCAACAAAGGATTTGTATTGGATTTTTCCGCCTAAATCTTCAAAAGTTTTTGCCATGTTCTGTGCCATGCGGATTGAACCGCCGATTGGATACCCACAGTCTCCAGTAGAAAATGTTGCCAGAGTATAAATCAAAGAAAGGGCATTATAGCGGTCACCGATAACAGTCATTAAGAGATGACGGATAGAATTATTCTTAAATCGATTAACATAATGAATATATGATTCATTGATGAGAGGTAAAAGTCTTGTTGCTGCAGGAACCATTCCTAAAAGTTCCTTTAAGCCTGGATTAGAAGGTGTCTGAGCTTTTAGCCCTGGAATATCACCAACTATGCAGTGTACCCCTTGAAAGATTTTGATGTCTCTGCACATTTTTTTAATCATTTTTTTATCTTCTGGTGCAAATTCAACAAAATGCTTTTCAAGCTTGTCTACATCGCGAAAGAGACACAACTGCTTATCACCGTCTATGAGGGTGTAGAACGGATCTTTTACTAAAATTGGATTGTTTTCCTGGAGAGCTCCAAGTTCCTTCCAGACTTTGTTAAGTGGTGATTTTGGACTTGAACCGGTAAGCCAGTGCATTCCACCTTCAAAAAGATATCCTTTTCGAGTCCAGCTGGTAGAAAGTCCTCCGGGAATAAAGTGACTTTCGTAAATAGTTACATCAAATCCAGAACGGCGGGCATATATAGCTGCTGAAAGACCAGCAATTCCTGCTCCGATTACAATTACATTCTTTTTGTTGTCCGACATAAACATTATTTTACCGTTATTTTTCTCTAATTAACAGTTAATAATTGAGAAAAAAATAAATTTAAGTTATGATACAGTTATGTTATTGAGTGTTAGCTTATTTTCTGCATTAGCATTTGTTTTAAGTGCTTTTTTTATTCCTTTGATAATAAAATTTTGTAAAGTGTATAGTTTGTACGACACTGTTAATGCAAGAAAAATACACTCAGGAAACATTCCTCGTCTTGGAGGCGTAGGAATTGCGTTAAGTTTTATTATTTGTGCTGTAATTTGTTTTCTTCTCAATGAATCTCTTTCTATGAAAAACAGCTGGCCAATTCTGGTCTCTGGTATGATTATTTTCGTCTTTGGAATTATTGACGATATTGTTGAATTAAAAGCAATTATTAAATTGATTGTTCAGTTAATTGCATCCGCAATTGTTGTTGTAAACGGATTCTATTTTAGAAAAGTTTTTGGACTTACACTTCCATGGTTTGTGGGTATGCCTCTTACATTTTTCTGGATTATCGGAATTATTAATTCATATAATCTGATAGATGGAATGGATGGACTTTGCAGTTCTCTTGCAATAACAGTTCTAGCTAGTCTTGGATTAATTTTTTATAAGAATACAGGTGATGCGTTTGCCGTTAGCTTTATTTTAACGGGAGCAATTTTAGGATTTTTGATTTATAACTTGCCGATTCCTAATGCAAAAATTTTTATGGGTGACGGTGGAAGTCAGTTCCTTGGTTTTATGATTGCAACTATTCCGCTTTATACATCAACGGATAATTTTGAATTTAACAAACTTCTGATGATGATTGTTCTAGTAAGTTTTCCTTTATTTGATACAATTGCTGCCATCTGGCGCCGAATCAGAGATCATCGTCCGATTATGAGCCCTGATAAATTACATTTGCATCATAAATTGTTGAATTTGGGCTTTACTAAGGTTCAGGCATTAATAATCGTAATACTAATTCAGATTTTAATTTGTATGACGGTTGTTTTTTCTACTTATCTTGGTCGCTTAAAAGCAACAGCAATGCTTTTGATTGCGCTTTTATTTATGACAGGATTTTTTACAGTTATTCATTATACAAATCGGGCAGTTCTTAGAAAAATCAGAAATGATAATGCTGCCCGAAATAGCGGTATCGTTCCTGATTATCACAAAGAAACTTCTGGAAAAACAGACGATGGAGGTTCTTCAGAAGCTTAGGGATCAAATACCTGTTTCAATCTCATTGTAAAAACTCTTCTATATCATTAATATTAATTCATCTATTTAAAGGATAAAATAAAATGGAATCTACAAAGCGTACAGTTACCTGCGGCGAATTGCGTGCCGCTGATGTTGGTAAGAAAGTTGTATTGAATGGTTGGGTAAGCCGCACCCGCGACTTGGGCGGTCTTGTTTTTATTCGTCTTCGCGACCGCTACGGAATTACACAGGTTATGGTTGGCGACAAGGCAAGTGATAAAGTAAAACAGATTGCTTCCAGCCTTAAGAGTGAATATTGTATCGCTGTAGAAGGCGTTGTAGCTGCCCGTGCAGAAAAAGATATCAACAAGGATATGGCAACTGGCGAAATCGAAGTTGAAGCAAACGACATCGAGATTTTTACAACCAGCCAGGAACTTCCTTTTAGTATTGAAGAAGTACGCCAGAAGGATGGAACTATTGTTCTTCCTAACGAAGATTTGCGCTTGAAATACCGCTATCTTGACCTTCGCCGAGAGCCAATGCAGCAGAACATTATTTTGCGCTCGGCTGTTACTTTTGCAACCCGGGAATATTTGACTTCAAAGGGATTTTTGGAAATCGAAACTCCTACTTTCATTAAATCAACTCCAGAAGGAGCCCGGGACTACCTTGTTCCAAGCCGCGTTCACCCTGGAAAATTCTATTCTTTGCCACAGAGCCCTCAGCTTTACAAACAGCTTTTGATGGTTTCTGGATTTGATAAGTACTTCCAGATTGCCCGCTGTTACCGAGACGAAGATGCCCGCGGTGACCGTCAGCCTGAGTTTACTCAGATTGATATGGAAATGAGCTTTACAAACCGCGAAGAAGTTCTTTCTACAACAGAAGGAATGATGCAGTACATCTTTAAGAAGACTTTGAACTATGATTTGCCAGCTAAGTTTGACCGCATCGCCTGGGAAGACGCTTTTGACCTTTACGGAAGCGACAAACCTGATTTGCGTTTTGATATGAAGATGCAGGACGCAACATTCATGGCAGATTTGGCAGACTTTAACGCATTCAAGGCAGGAGCTGCAAATGCAGGCCGCGACATTCAGCGCCACAAACGCTCTGGTTTGAAGGCTCTCGTTGTAAAGAATGTTGCAGACAAATACAGCCGCAAACAGGTTGAAGCCCTTGAAGCCGTTGCAAAAACATACAAAGCTAAGGGACTTGCATGGATGAAAGTTAATGCAGAAGGCGTATTTGAAGGTGGAATCAGCAAGTTCTATGCTGGAAAAGAAGCAGAAATCTGTGCAAAACTGGGAGCTGAAAAGAACGACCTTCTTTTGTTCGTTAGTGATGAAAACTGGCAGCTGGCATGTACTGCTTTAGGTGCAGTTCGTAAGCAGCTTGGAAAGGACTTAAATCTTTACAATCCAAACGATGAATTCCACTTTGCATGGATTATTGACTTTCCATATTTTGCATTCAACGAAGAAACTCAGGCTTGGGAAACAGAACACCACATGTTCACATTGCCACAGAAACAGTATTGGGATACACTGGAAAGCGACCCGGGTGCTGTAAAAGGCGACCTTTACGACTTAGTTTTGAACGGCTACGAACTTGCTTCAGGTTCAATGCGTATTAACGACCCTGCATTACAGCAGCGCATCTTTAAGATTGTAGGTTACAGCGAAGAACGCGCCCAGAAAGCCTTTGGCTTCCTTGTTCAGGCCTTCAAGTTCGGTGCTCCTCCGCACGGAGGAATCGCCCCAGGATTGGACCGCTTGATTATGCTCATGCGCCACGAAGAAAGCATCCACGAAGTAATTGCGTTCCCTAAAAATAATCTGGCAGCTTCACCAATGGATGAATGTCCGAGTGCGGTTGACGAGCAGCAGCTTAAGGATTTGCACATCAACTGTTATGATGTAGAGAAAGATTAAATAAAACATAAATGGCTCGATTTTTGAAGTGCACCCCTAAAGTTGGACAAATAAAGTTCAATTTTAGGAGGTGCATTTTTTATGTCTAAATATTCAAATGAGTTCAAGATAAAAGTTGTAAATGCATATTTATTAGGAGAAGGGGGAGCAGGAACAATTGCAAACAAATACAAAGTTGCAAGGACCTGTGGTCAACAATGGGTAACAATTCTATCTGGCTTAAGAAATATTATCAGACAGCTAATCGTTATGTGTTCCTTGATAAAATGCTTAAAGCTGGGAAAAAGACTTGTTTAGTATTTTTAAATTTCATAAATGATGTTTCTTATAAGACTGAACCCCAAAATGTTTGGGATGAATATCTATCAGAAATGCATAAGAATTATCCAACCCTAAAATATCTAGAACCTTATACTAAATATATTTTTATGGATTTGTGGAAAGAAACAGGAATAACTCCATTATCTAATTCGAACTATAAGGCATTCTATACGGAATATGATTTCTATCAGATATTTACTCGTCTTGAAGATATATTCAGGGTAAACCAGTATAGACTTTCAATTGATTTCGAAGAAGAAGTTTTAAGACGAAAACGCATGTCAGAGTTATCAGGTTCGCTATGTTTACAAGAATCTGATTTACCTAATGAAAAGTGGCTTTTCGTAGTGGACAATGAAAATATACTTGTAAGTAGTTATGGGCGATTGAAATTTAAATCTGGTTCAATTATTCCACAACTAGATTATACAATATTTCCTAAAGTAGGTTATCTTAAGGCTGATTCGTCAATTGTTAAATTGAATTATACATATAGATTAGTAGCAAAGTCTTTCTTAGGAAATCCTTCCAAATCAGGGTATCAGATTCATCATATTGTTAATGATGGTTTTAATAATAGTATTGGAAATTTAGTCTATTTAACTAATAAACAGCATACAAAAGTTAAAAAATATAGAGTTAAATTTTCTAAAAGAATGTAAAACTCGCAGCTATTTCATTCATAATTTTCTCATGGAGGTTATTATTTAATCTTACTTCTGTAATTCTTGTCCATAATAAGAAATAATAATCCAAAGGTTTATAGCAGATATTTAGTAAGGTGCTTAAAATGCTTCTAATATATTCTAAGTAATTACTTATAATAGCAGAGTTGTTATTAAAAGAGTTTGATTTTATAATCTCAAACAATGTTTTATCTTTAAAGTTCTCTAGTTTTTTCCATAATGTATCAAAACTAGTGTCATCTAAAATTCCTTTATAACGTTTGAAATAAATATTTTTAGTGATTTTGAAATTTTCTTCGCTAAAGTAACCTTTAGCAAGTTCATAATAAACATATGCAGAGACGGCTTCTATTTCATTAGCATAATACTTATTTCCTGGTAATAATTCATAGGTATGATATGGAGGTATTAACCAATCCTCAATAAAAATATTTCCAAAAATAATTCTTTGTAAATATTCCTCTGAAATGTCAATTACATTATTTATTGTAGACCAAGAATTAAGATCTTCAATAATCTTATATGGGTTAAAATAAAAACCATCAGCTACAAAGGAACAATATTCTTCTAAAGCATCATTATCAATAATTTTCTCAGCAGTTTCTTTGAATGAAATAATCTTTTGATATTGTAATAAGGTTTTAGTAAAAAGAATATGATTTATACTATCAGTTATAATCATCCGTTTTTGATTTTTAATCTTAAAGTCTAGTTTTAACAATTCTTCATTAAAACTATCACCTAAAATTTCCTTTATATCTTCATATAATAAATTAATTTCCCGGTTAATCGATATACGGCCATTTTTCTTGTTTCTAGTAAAATAACTTGAGCCAAAATCAATTATATGAACTTGATTATTATTATCTATTAATATATTTCCGGGATGTATGTCGCCATGTATTATACCTTCACTTTGATAATACAAAACTGTTTCAAGTAATTGACGAGCTATTTTTCTTCGTTCTATTTCACCTGCATATAATGGAGTCTTAAGCCAATCTTTTAAGTTTTTGCCTTCTATATATTCAGTAGATGCTAAATAATATCCATCTTGTCTCCATGCATCATACATTGTCACAATGTTATTATTTTTTATATTAGCAATTTTGCGAACTTCTTCTAAATATTGATTAATATTAACGTTGTTCGAATTTTTGGTTCTATTTGGTAACCAAATTTTTATGGCTTCTATTCTATTAAGAGTTGCATTACGGGCTTTTAATACAACTCCATTAGCGCCTTGTCCTATTAATTCAAGAAATTGATACTTTTTAGTTTTAAGTACAAAAAAAACTCCAGTCTTTGTGTTTGGTAGAGAAATTTCTTTTTTTCCAGCATTCCAAATATAAGGATTTTGATTACTAATTTTTGTCATTTTATTACTGTAGTTGAATTAAGATAATTTATAATTTTTTCCTGTTCAGATGTAAATGATCCTTTAGATTTTATGAGTTCTAATAATTCTTTATCTGTATAATGAGAATCTTTAGCAATAGTATCTTGTGGAATATGATTCATAATTATATTTTCTTGTATTATCTGCTGATCAACAATATTACATAGTAAAACAGAAAGATAAAGACAAAATACATCATTAAATTGACTGATTGTAAGTTCAACTGCATTATCATCGGCAATTTTTTCTTCTTGAGGATCAGTTAAATCATATCCGGCATTATCTCTTGTTTTATGTGTTGCTTCATGACATAAAACGTAGTAATAATATGAAGCAAGAAGTTTTTTATCGGAATAACCTAAAATGTTGTTATACTGGGATAGAAAAGCTTTTTTCTTATACAGAAGAGTTTCATTTAAGAAAATTGATTTTGGTATAATAATTCCATCTCCATTTATATTATAACCATCATCCATTTCATCAGTAATTATAATATCTGGATAGAAGTCTTTAATATTTCCATTTAACAAGTTTGTAGTAAAAGTTTCGATTTTTTTTGCGATATCATTTTCTATAGGATACATAATTACGCTCAACTATTTTAAATCATAACATATAGAGAAAAAATAATCACTGCTGTAGTCAAGCTTGATAAACTGAAAAAAATATGAGACTTGTCGATCAATGGTCATATTCATAATAATTTAACAATCTTTCTTGACTTCAGTGGAAATTAGCATTAATTTATAAATGTATATTAAACCAAAATACAATGTTATTTACGTTTTTTATTGTTATGGAGGTCTAATATGCTATTGAATCAAAATTTAACTGTTAATTTTCATTTTGCACCTTTTTGCAATATGAAATGTAAGTATTGTTTTGTAGAAAAGACAGATACTTATTCCCTCGAAGAATATTTTCAAGTAATTGAAAAACTCGCTAAGTTTTTTTCTAGAATTAACTTTGTAGGCGGTGAACCCACAACATCCCCGTATTTAATTCCTCTTGTTCGAAAGGCTAAATCTGTTGGACTAGAATGTTCAATGGTAACAAATGGCTTTGAATTGATTCATCATGAAAATAAATATCAGGAACTATTTACTCTTTTGTCATGTATAGGTATTAGTATTGATTCTCTTGATGAAAAAACAAACAATAAAATTGGAAGAAAGTGTGGATATCATATAATTTCTAGAAGTGAATATGAAAATTTATGTAAGACTATAAAGGCTCATGGAATAAAATTGAAAATCAATACAGTTGTAAGTAAACTAAATCTTGATGAGAATTTTTCGAAATTTTATAAATCAATTAATCCTGACAGAATAAAATTATTTCAGGTTCTAAAGCCAAATAATCATCTTAAACAAAACTATGATGATTTGTTGATTTCTCAAGAAGAGTTTACAAAATTTATTCAGAAACACTCTGCAAATGTACAAATTGTTGTAGAAAATAATGATGCTATGACGAATGCATATTACATTCTTAACAGTGAATGCCAATTCTTAGATAATAAAACAGGGATTAAAAGTCCAAGCATAGTAAATAACTCTCTTTCTGTTGAAGAAGCATTGTCTTATATTGGCTTTGATTACAAAAAGTATTCAGCGCGATATTGTGCATAAAAAGGGGTGGAAAGATGGAAAACCAAACTTTGTTAAATAAAATGTCTGAAACTATAAATAAGGAAATATACGGTTATGGAAAGCCAGATGGTAGTAATTACCATGAATATATGCTTAGCCCTGGAGAAAAGTATTATCAAGAAATAATCAACTTTAAAGAAGTAAACTTTTTGGAAGATTTATTATGCTGGAGTATGTTCGAAGCTGTTAATATTCATAATACGGAAAGCAGAATATTTGAAAAACAACAGGATCTTGAAAAAAGGATAATAAAAAAGGCATCAAACTATGATGAAAGTATAAATGCTGTAAAATATAACATTCAATTATTAAGATACATGCATGATTTTGCAAAGGATAAACTAGACCCCAAAATTCAGCATTTTATTTCTTACTGTATGTTTGCAGATAAAGAATATATATTGAATGGGAATGCTTATTGGAGACAAATTAATCTTGCCGTTTTGGAAAGAGTGTATTTAGAGGCATTAAGTTTTAATAAAGATGAAACTTGGAACTTTCCATCTACTTTTTTTATTACCAATGGTTCTGGCCCAATTCCTTTTGGACCGGATTATACACAGGGGCCTGAGTATTCATGGAATTATAAAGAAAACCGTCTGGAAGCCCAAATATATTTACCTATGTCAGATCAGTACAGAGTAATAGTATGTGCTGTGAATCCTGTTGCTGCTGATATTTCATTATCAGAGGCATGTGATTGGGTTCATTTAGATTTTATAATAAAAAAAGAAATAGATAATATAACTTTTCCAAGAGTGTATGTAAGCCCAAAGCCTATGTCTGCGAGACGTGGTATAGATAATCTATTTTCATTAATCTTTGGAGATATAGCAACAAAAAAGACTAAGAAAGAATTGGATTCATTTGTAGTAAATATATACAACGATTTATTCTGGCTTTGGACAGGAGATATCCCAAAACCGGAATTTGGATATATAGAGTCAAAGC
>CADBSK010000039.1 GCA_902797305.1 uncultured Spirochaetaceae bacterium
CGAAGTCGAGCATAGCAAGACTTCGCCCAAAGGACTCTTTCAAGTCCTTTGGGTAGTGTACACTACCCAAATTTTTAGAGAAAAAATGTTGGAGATTTTACTTTCACCGAAAGTGGCGCAGTGCGCCATTAACCTAACAATGAGTTGTACCGCACAGGCCTTGAGCCTGTGTCGGCTTTGAACTTCTTGAAAATCATTAAGGCCCCAGGTTTATCATGCTAAGATAGATAAGTCCATCAGGGCATAATATCCTAATTAATTCGACAGGGGGACCTTAATGAGATTCTATAAGAACCAGCGTCAATCTTACATTGGAATAGACCTTCACGCAAGAACCGCTCCATAAATGTCGCGAGCAATTTTGTTGAAAAGCCTAAAAAATGCACCTACTAAAATTGAACTTTATTTGTCCAACTTTAGGGGTGCACTTCATTGACGGGTGGTTGTGATTGAAGGTTTATTATAACCTTTTAGTTACGAATTTCTTCCACAACACTGTTTGTATTTTTTTCCGCTTCCGCATGGACAAGGATCGTTTCGTCCAACCTTTGGAGTTGCTCGTCTAACAGTAATAGTTTCTCCCTGTGTTCGTCTCTGCATAGGGCTTGCAGCTGCCTGGCGACGGGCCATATCACCGCTCATCTGGGCTCCTGCCTGACGCTGAGCAGACTGAGTGATGTTTTGAGCATCTGAATGCTGTGCATTCATCCCTGCCTGATTCTTTAAAGCCTGTGCTCGTCTTGCTTCCATTGCTTCTGGACTCAACTGAATGCGAACCTTAAATACTCGGCTCATTACAGTATTACGAATTGAATCTAACATTTCGTCAAACATGTTAAATCCGTCGATTTTGTATTCTGTAAGAGGATTCTTTGAACCGTATGAACGGAGGCTAACAGCTTCTCTTAAACCTTCAAGAGCTTCGAGCTGATCCAGCCATTTTTTATCGATTACCTGAACATACTGATAACGGATAAACATATTAAGGTTTTCTTTTCCAACCAGGGTTTCTTTTTCAGTAACATCGTTTTGTAATACAGCTTCAAGAGCTTCTGCAGTGAGACGATCTTCTGGAAGAGCAACTCCGAAATAGTTTTTTATTTCTTCATTGAGAGCATTTACAGCTTCTGCATGATGTGATTTGCCTGCACGATTGTATTCATAGAAAAGGGCTTCTACTGTATCACGGGCATTACTCATTACACGGTCTGCCAGATCATTGTCTACAAGAATTTCGTCTCTCTGGTTGTAGATTACAGTTCTCTGTTCGTTAAGTACATCATCGTAATCGAGAAGATGCTTACGGATTTCAAAGTTACGGTCTTCTACTTTTTTCTGTGCGTTTGCAATTCCTTTGTTCAACCATGGATGGTCAATTGGTTCTCCTGGCTGCATACCGATTCTTGTCATCATAACTTTCATTCGGTCACCGCCAAAGAGACGCATAAGGTCGTCGTCCATAGAAATATAGAATTTAGAGCGTCCAGGGTCGCCCTGACGACCAGAACGACCTCTGAGCTGGTTATCGATACGGCGTGATTCATGTCGTTCTGAACCGATTACGTATAGACCACCGGCGGCTTTTACTTCTTCATTATCTTTGAGCCATTTTTCTTTTTCGATTTTAAGGGCTTCCTGATACTGTTCAGGAGTTGCATTTGTACCAGCTCTTTTCTGTGCACGGAATTCCGGGTTACCACCAAGCTTAATATCAGTACCACGACCAGCCATGTTAGTAGCGATTGTTACAGCGCCTTTTGCACCGGCTTCGGCAATAATCATTGCTTCCCGGGCATGGTTTTTAGCATTTAAAACTTCATGACGGATTCCCTTTCTTGTAAGAAGGGCAGATAGAAGTTCTGATTTTTCTACAGAAACTGTACCTACAAGGACAGGCTGTCCTTTAGCATGAGCTTCCTGTATTTCTTTACAGATTGCTTCCCATTTATCTGATTCGTTAAGATAAACTTCGTCGTTTTCATCGATACGGGCAACAGGACGGTGAGTTGGGATTGCAACTACATCAAGGTTGTAGATTTTATTAAATTCAACCTGTTCTGTAGCAGCAGTACCGGTCATTCCGGAAAGTTTGTTGTACATACGGAAGAAGTTCTGGAATGTAATTGTAGCAAGAGTTCTGTTTCTCTGTGCAATGCGCAGATGTTCTTTTGCTTCGATAGCCTGATGAAGTCCGTCTCCGTAACGGCGTCCTTCCAGAACACGACCTGTAAATTCATCTACGATTTGAACTTTGCCGTCTTTAACAAGATAATCAACATCAATTTTGTATAACTTATGAGCACGAACAGCCTGTGTAAAGTAGTGAACGTATTCAAAGTTTTCTTCATCTACAACCTTAGAGTCTGCAGAAATTAAATTGTGCTTGTGCAAAATCTCGTCGATTTTATTAATACCTGCATCGGTAAAAGAAACACGTTTAGATTTTTCATCAAGTTTGTAATCACCCTTGATGTTTTTACGAGCTTCAGGATCCATATCAACTTCGTCAGGATATTCTCCTGTTTTAGGATCTTTTTCTACTTCTGTAAGTTCATTTACATATTTATCAACTTCGTGATATTTGTAGGTATCGTCTTCTCCCTGTCCTGAAATAATGAGAGGAGTTCTTGCTTCATCAATAAGAATTGAGTCGATTTCATCAACAACACACATGTTAAAGCCGCGCTGAACCTTATTGTTAATATCAATCTGCATGTTGTCACGGAGGTAGTCAAAACCAAATTCGTTGTTTGTACCGTATGTAATATCACAGTTGTATGCAAGTTTACGAGCTTCGTTATCCATATTAGAAAGGATAGAGCCAACGGTTTGTCCCATGTATCCATAAACAGGACGCATCCAGTCGGCATCGCGTTCTGCAAGGTAGTCGTTAACTGTAACTACATGAACACCCTTTCCGCTAAGAGAGTTTAGATATACGGCAGGAACACACATGAGGGTTTTACCTTCACCGGTTTTCATTTCTGTAATTCTTCCAGAATGAAGAACTAGAGAACCCATTATCTGAACATCGTAAGCTCTTTCTCCTAATACACGGAATGCAGCTTCTCTTGCCAGTGCAAACGCTTCTGGTAAAAGGTCGTCTAGAGTTTCGCCCTGAGCCAGGCGGTCCTTAAATATCTGTGTCTGTTTTGGAAAATCTTCTGCAGAAAGGGATTTTGCCCATTCTTCTTTTGCGTTTACTTTTGCAAGTAATGGTTTAAGTTTTTTAACGTCACGATCATTCTGTGACCCAAAGATTGCTGTTAGCACTTTATCTACTATCATAATAGTTTAAATATAATTGTTTTTTAATGGTAAGTAAAGGATTTATTGACATACTGACAAGATAATTTTATTCTTCAAGTTAATATGAAAAAAAAGAATAATATGAACAAAAAAACAAGGCTGGTAAGAACTTTTTGTAGCGCTGCTTCTCTATGTGTTTTGTTGACTTTACTCTCCTGTAATTCTTCTAATAAGATTAAAACAATTTCTGAAACACCTCTTTTTAACTTAAAATATGGTAATTTTGAAGAACAACTGAATCTGTTTAATATAAACAATCCCGGCTCTATAAGAACCTACATGACAATGCGCGATGGTTTTTTCTATGTAGTAAATGGGGAATCAAACAAGGTTATATCATTAAATTCTTATGGAGATTTGCTTTCCCTGTATTATAATGAAGATGCCTACAGTACAAGTAATGCAGGTCTTGCAGAAAAGTCGTCTAGTGGTATCTGGAAACCTATTTCTTATCCCTTTACTTTTAACGGAAAGGTTTCTGTTGATTCCAGAAAATATATGTATGTTGTAGGAACCGTTCCTCGTGAACGCAATGAGCAGAATGAGGAAGAAAAACTCTTGTACAGTCAGGTAGTTTTGCGTGCTACCTCAGATGGTTCAAGCATTGATTATATCGGACAGGAAGGACCGGGGGGAACTCCATTTCCGTTTATTAAGGATATTTACACAACAGAAAACGATGAATTAGTAGTTGTTTGTACAACAAACGAAGGTCTAACCGCTTACTGGTTTGGAACCAACGGCTTTTTGCGCTATAAAATTCCTGTAAATGTAAAAGAAGCTCCTCATGTTTCTTCTGAGTCGCTGAATGGAATCGGCTCAAGCGATTTGTTTGTAACTGTAGAAAATATTATTCCGGATTGTTATTCCCTCCGTCTTTATGTAAAAATCGATTATTATCTGTCTCATATCGATGAAGAATCAAAAGTTCAGTCGGGCATTGATTATATTGAATCTTATATTTTTCCTCTCAATATAGAGACCGGGATGTACGGAGAGCCTTTAAGCCTTCCTCCATACGAAGAAAGTATTACCGCTGATTTTTCTAAAGTAACATATAAGTTGCCTTATGACTTTTTGGGTGTAACAAAGAACGGATGGCTTTTCTTTATAATTACAACGACTTCTGGCTTTACTGTGCAGATGATTCAGCCAGGAACTCAGCTTGTTCAAAAGAGAAATCTTGACGTTGACCATACAGAAACGTTGTATTATTCACTAAGTCTTTCTCACGAAGGTATTATTTCTGCGCTTCTGGCAGAAAAAGATTCGGCAAGGATGGTATGGTGGAGAACCGACTCTCTTGTTGATTCTGTATTGCGTTAAGAGGTCTGGGTATGGATTTTTCACAGATAGATGAAGGACATCCTGATGGAGAAGAAACTCTTGTTTTTAGATACAATCGGGAAGAACGTCTAAAGCGTGCGCCTCAAATTGTACAGGACTATTATAACGGTAAGGCTCTGCAACCTAAAAAGGGGCTGTTTAGAGTACTTCTTGCTACAAGGGCAAACCGCCTGATGTTTATAACTCTCTGTCTGCTTTCTGTATTTGTCTGGATTAATGGATTTGTAAATAAAGATAATACCTGTAAGCTAAATGGTGTAAAAGTTACATTAAATGCATTTTCTTTTAAAGAACAAGTTTATGCTACGGTAAAATTTTACGATAATAATAAAAAGGAGTATTCTTTCCCTGTTGATGTAATTTTCTCTGCTTTACAGGAATCTGACACAGAGTGTTCGTCTTACAGTTCTGAGCCGGAGATTTATTCTGGAAAAGAACTTTGTGTAAGAGCTCAGTTTAAGGATTACGACATAGTAAAAGTAAAAGCTCAAATATCATCTGGAGAAGAAACTAAAACGCTAATTGCTGCTGTTCAACGGCAATAAAAGAGGTTTTTATGCTACAGTTTTATTTTTTATCGGTTTTATTAAATTTGCTTGTAGGGCTTGTATTGTTCTTTGGAGTTAAAGATGAAAATGCAGAACTCCATACATCAGCTGAAAAAAAAGACGAAGACTTGTCATTTTTAGACGAAGATTATCAGCCAAACAATAATGGAAATAAACACAAGCAGTCAATCAAAGACAAGTTTTTTGGAAAGGATTCCTTTACAAATGATAAACTGTTCCAGCTGGTTTTGGGAGTTCTTTCTGTTTTTGTAGCAATTATCAAACTTCTTTCTGCAGTTAATGGTGTGGTGTTTTTTGGAGATTTGTTCCCGGCTCTAGCAGGTTTTTTGGGAGGAGCTGCCATTCTCTTAAATTACTTTATCGAAAATGCAACAACAGAGATTAATCTTCCTAAATGGCTAAATACAATTTTAATTGATTGGCAAAAATATGTTGGAATTGCCTGTATGGTTATCGCTATAATTCATTTTGTTTTACCAGGAGTTTTGTTCCTATAATGAGTACTTCTATTGCTTGTATTATTTATGATGAATCAAAGAAAAAGATTTTGATTGCCTTGCGTAATCCAACCGGCGATATGGGAAATCGCTGGGAATTTCCTGGCGGAAAGGTTGACGCCGGTGAAAATGATTGTGATGCAATTGTAAGAGAAATGTCTGAAGAGTTCGGAGTGAAAGCGACTGTAGGTCAAAAGATTGTTTCTTCTTCTTTTTTCCATAAAGAAAAAGAATGCTTTTTGCATGCATATATGGTTAAACTTGAACATGATGGTTTGTCTGTACCGTATACATTAACAGAACACCAGTCGTATAAGTGGGTTGAGCCACATGTTATTCCTTCTTTATCCTTTGTGGACTCAGATATGAAAATCTATCCTGATGTAATTAAATACTTGGAAGCCTTGTAATGAAAAAAATCCCGGCAATTATTTTATCAGTTTTTTTATTCTCTGTTTTGAGTGGATGTACAAAAGAAAAAGTGATTGTTCTGGACGAGTCAGAGCCTTTGGCACTTGCACCGGATGTTCAGTGGGCACTTGTAGTAGATCCTTATGCTGCTTACAGACAGGATACTTCGTGGTCAAGCGAGGTTTTAAATCATTGTCGAAAAGGCGAGATATTAAAGGTTGAAGGGCAGAATCTGGTGAATGGCACTGAGGTTTGGTATAACTTTGCCTACGGGTGGCTTCCTTCAAGTGCCGTTGCAATTTATTCTAACAGATTAAAGGCAAAAACAGCTGCTGCAAAATTAAAGTAAAAATTTAGAGGAAAAAATGTCTCTTGTTATTGCAGAAATTGGAACAAGTCACGAAGGTTCATTTGATAAAGCTAAATCCCTGATAGATGCCGCTTCTGATGCTGGATGCGATGCTGTAAAGTTTCAATGGGTTTATGCAGATGAGATTCTTCATCCAAAAACGGGATTTGTAAATCTTCCTACGGGGCAGATTCCTCTTTATGAGCGTTTTAAGCAGCTTGAATGCGATGTGAGTTTTTATAAAAAAGCAAAAGAATATGCCTGGTCAAAAGGCGTTAAGTTTGCCTGTTCTCCCTTTGGCTTAAAATCTTTAAAAGAACTTTTGCAAATCGAACCTGATTATGTAAAAATTGCATCTCCTGAATTAAACCATTTTCCGATGCTAAAAGCTCTTGCTTCCTATCGCCTTGAACAAAAAATACAAAACAAAAAAGTTGTACCAGTTATTTTATCCAGTGGGGTTTCTACCTTGCTTGATATAGAAAAGGTTATTGATATAGTTGGACGAGAAAGCGTTTCTTTGTTGCACTGTATAACAAGTTATCCGGCTCCAGAATCAGAATATAATTTAAAACTAATAACTAATTTAAAAAATATATTTGGAATTGAAACTGGAGTAAGCGATCATAGTTTAGATCCAATCCTTGTTCCATCTCTTACAATATTGTGCGGTGGAACTACAATAGAAAAACATATAACTCTCAGTCGAAAAACAGATGGGCTTGATGATCCTGTTGCCCTTGAACCTGAACAATTTGCACTGATGGTTCATTGTGTTCACCAAACTGAAGCTTGTATGAATCGGTATGGACAGATTCATGGAAAAGAAGTTGCGATTAAGCAGTTACAGGAAAGTTACGATAGAGATTTAATCACAAATTGTCTCGGTGATGGTATAAAAACTTTAGCTCCCTCAGAAAAACTTAATTATGGTCGAACAAATCGTTCTATTCACTATTTACACCAAATGAAAAAAGGTCAGGTAGTTAATAAAGAAGATGTAGCAGTTTTACGAACTGAAAAGATATTGTCTCCTGGTGTAAGTCCTGAGTATCTGGATCTTGTAATCGGAAAAAGACTTTTTAAAGATGTAGATGATGGAGATGGTCTTAATTTATCAGATTTTATGGAAATCCCTGACTAGATTTTTTCTATATTTTCGGGTGATTGCAGGGCAAACGCATTATATTTGACTTTGTATCAAAAATGGCGCGAAGGAGCAAACTGGCTTACAAAAACACTCGTTTTGTGCTGC
>CADBSK010000040.1 GCA_902797305.1 uncultured Spirochaetaceae bacterium
GCAGCACAAAACGAGTGTTTTTGTAAGCCAGTTTGCTCCTTCGCGCCATTTTTGATACAAAGTCAAATATAATGCGTTTGCCCTGATGTTATGAAAGAAGTTATGAAGGAGGTGTTTTAAAACAATTTGGAACCGGTTATTAAATGTAACTAAAAATTATAAACAAATTGAAAAAAACAGATATCAGGCTTAAAATGTAATGGGGGTTGTTTTTATGGAATTAAAGAATCGTATTTTATACAGTTGGCTTGGTCCTCAGCTTGATTTTAAGCATAAATTATTAAATCTTATACTCATTACAACCTTTTTAGGCGGATTTGCATCTTTTCTTGTATCTTTCTTCTGTAAGATGGGCACAATGGGAAATATTGTACTCATTATTTATCTTTTAGTTTCTGCTGTTTGTTTTATAATTGCAAATTACGTACATAAACCAAATCTTGCAGCTATCATCACAGTAATTATGTTTGATATAATTGCCTGTCCAATTCTTTATTTTGAATATGGCGGCTTACACAGCGGTACTCTTTACTGGACTGTTCTTGGTCTGGCTGCAATCTGGTTTGTGCTTCCTCCTAAACAGGCTGCTGTTTTGTATCTTATTTCGTTGATTCCAAATCTGGCTGTAATTCTTTTAGGATATAAAAAGCCTGAACTAATAAATAACGTTAATTCTGAATGGCTTCATATGCTGGATGTTCTTATGGCTCTTGTGTTTGTAAGTTTTATTACAGGTCTTATTTATATGTTTCAGACCCGTGAGTACGAAAAGCAGCGAAAGCGACTATTGTTACGAGAAGAAACTCTTCATCAGGCTTTGGAAGATGCTGCTGAAGCCAACAGGGCAAAATCAAATTTTTTGGCAACGATGAGCCATGATATTCGTACACCATTAAATGCAATAATTGGTTTTACTCGTATCGCAGAAAAGAACTTTTCTAATACAGAAAAGGTGAGAGACTGTTTGCTTAAAACCAAGACTTCAAGTAATTATCTTTTGTCACTCATAAACGATGTCCTTGATATGAGCAGAATCGAGTCCGGTCAGATGAAGATGGAGCTTTTCCCTTGTAATCTTGAAGAAATGGCATATAACATTCAGGAATTATTTGCAAATGACATAAAAAACAAGAATATCGATTTTACCATGGATATTTCTACTATTAAGCATAATTATGTTCTTTGTGATGAACTCAGATTGATTCAAATTTTTACAAACCTGATGAGTAACGCTGTAAAATACACAAACGAATACGGAAATATCAAATTAATAATTTCTGAATCGCCAGAAGTTAAAAATGGAAAAGTTGAACTGGAAATTGTTGTTCAGGATACAGGAATAGGAATGACAAAAGAATTCCAGAAGGTTATCTTTGATTCGTATTCCAGAGAAATGACTAATGCTACCCCTGGTACTCAGGGATCCGGGCTTGGAATGGCAATTACAAAAGCTATTGTAAATCTTATGGGTGGTACTATTTCTGTAAGAAGTTTACTTGGCCAGGGATCTACTTTTACTGTAAAACTTCTTCTTTCAATAGTGGATAAAGAATTGTTAAACGATGAACCAAAAAATGTAATATATTATTTTGACGGTAAGCGCATTCTTTTAGCAGAAGATAATCTTTTAAATCAGGAAATTGCTACTGCCATTTTGCATGAATATGGAATGATAACTGAGGTTGCAAAAAATGGTATGGAAGCCTTCGATATGGTTAGAGATTCTGAATCGGGGTACTATGATGCAATAATCATGGATATTCAAATGCCGATTATGAATGGATATGAAGCAACTCAGGCTATCAGAGATCTTGACGATGAAAAAAATAAAAATATCCCGATTATTGCCATGACAGCACATGCTTTTGAAGATGACCGTCAGTTAGCTCTAAAATGTGGAATGAACGGGCACGTTGCAAAGCCTATCGAAATTCCTAAATTAATGGATACACTCAATTCAGTATTGTCATAAAAAAGTAAAAACGGTATATTTTAAATATGAATTACACACTACTACTTCTATTATTATGTTCGTCTCACTAATAGCCGTTGAAAGCAAGCGTGTAATTGTTAATTTGTAGATTACAGACCTGCCAAACGGCAGGTCTTTTTTTTACAGTGGAGGTTTAAATGAAAGTTTCTATGGATCCTAAAGGAAAATACAGACCTTTTGAGGCTGTTCCGATTAAAGACCGTACATGGCCTAACAAAACTATTACTAAAGCCCCTGTCTGGTGTTCGGTAGATCTTCGCGACGGTAATCAGGCGTTAATCAATCCTATGGGAGTTGAACAGAAACTTGAATTTTTTGATTTACTTGTAAAAATAGGTTTTAAGCAGATTGAAGTTGGTTTTCCAAGTGCAAGTGATACAGAGTTTAATTTTATGCGTCGTCTTATTGAAGAAAACCACGTTCCAGAAGATGTAACTTTGCAGGTTCTTTGTCAGGCTCGCGAGCATCTCATAAAAAGAACTTTTGAGAGCTTAAAAGGCTGCAAAAAGGCAATTTTCCATCTCTATAATTCTACAAGTCCTGCACAGCGTAAATATACCTTTAATAAATCAAAAGAAGAAATTAAGCAGATTGCAATTGACGGTATTCGTTGTGTAAAAAATTGTCTTTCTATGAGCGAAGGCACAGAAATTCAGCTTGAATATTCTCCTGAAAGCTTTAGCACTACAGAAATTGATTATGCTCTGGAAGTATGCGAAGCCGTTAAAAAAGAATGGGGTTGCTGTGCTACAAATAAGGTTATTTTAAATTTGCCGACAACTGTGGAATGTGCTTTGCCTAATCAGTTTGCAGATCAGATTGAATACTTTTGCCAGCATATCAGTGAACGTGAAAATGTAATTATTTCTCTTCATAATCATAATGACCGTGGAGAAGGCGTTGCTCAGTGTGAATTAGGTCTTTTGGCTGGAGCAGATCGCGTAGAAGGCTGTTTGTTTGGTAATGGAGAACGCACAGGAAATCTTGATATCGTAAATGTCGGTATGAATATGTACACCCAGGGTGTTGATCCAGAACTGGATTTTACAAACATGCCTATGCTGACAGAAGCTTATACTCGCCTTACTGGTATGGAAATTCATCCTAGAACTCCATATTCTGGAGAACTTGTCTTCACAGCCTTTAGTGGAAGTCACCAGGATGCAATTCGTAAAGGTATGGCTGCAAGGGTTAATATGCCTGAAAATGCATATTGGGATGTTCCATATTTAACATTTGATCCTCACGATATTGGCCGTCAGTACGAAGGAATTATTCGTATCAATAGTCAGAGCGGTAAGGGTGGGGCTGCATTTATTATGGAGCAGGACTTTGGTATTGTTATGCCAAAAGCAATGCATCCTGTATTTGGAGAACTCATTAAAAACGCTGCTGATAAAGCTCAAAGAGAACTTCAGCCAAAAGAAATATACGATGTATTTGAAAAGACCTGGCTCAAATCAAAGTCGCCTCTCGATGTTCTTGAAATCAGTGAAAGACACCTTGAAGGAGAACGAGGTTCTGAATCTCCTGAACAGGTTGCAGCAATGGCAACTCTTGTATGGAACGGAAAACAGTATGCAGTTGCAGCAAACGGTAATGGACCGCTGGATGCCTTTGTTAATGCTCTTAAGCAGACTCCGGCTCCTAAGTTTAATATTACCAGTTTCCATGAACACAGTATTGGAACCGGTTCTGATACCTGTGCTGTTGCCTATGTTCAAATTACAAAAGAAGACGGTAGTCAGATATGGGGTGTTGGAAAAAGTTCCAGCGTAGGTAGAGCTGGTATTGCAGCTGTAGTAAGTGCATTAAACTATGTCCAAGTGTAAATATAACGCAGCATTAATTGGTACAGGTAGAATAGGTTTTACTCTAGGTTTTGATTCTAAGCGGGAACAGCCTGCAAGTCATGCTATGGCATTAAAAGAAAACCGCAGAATAAAGCTTGTTGCTGCCTGTGACAGCGATCCTACAAAATTGAACTATTTTCATCGATTTAATAGAAAACCGCATTTATTTAGTGATTATTCTTATCTTTTTGCAACTACAAAGGTTGATATCGTAACAATAGCAGTTAACGAAAACGCTCATCTTGAAGCGGCTCTTGCTGCTATCAGGGCAAGACCTCGTCTGGTTATTCTTGAAAAACCAGTTGCGTTAAGTGTTGCCGAAGGAATGAAAATATTTAACGAAGCTAAGACTTTAAATATTCCTGTTTTAATAAACCACGAAAGAAGATTTGCAGAAGACTATAAACTTGCAAAAGAATATATAAAGCAAATCGGGCAAATCCAGACTATAAATGCAAGACTTGATTCGGGGTTGTATGTATATAATCCGGATGCCGAGGCAACTGGAGAATACTGTCTGTGGCACGACGGAACACATCTTGTAGATATAGTTTCCTATTTACTTGAACAGGAAGATAACGAAAAGGAAAATCAGGCTTTGTACGATGCTGAAGATAGCGGTGAAAGAAAAATCCTTAAAAATGCAAGAATTACTCAGATATTGTACGATGACAATTCGAAGATTATCCGTTCAATTAATGTTCATATGCAAAGCGATAATTGTAACGATGTAAATATTTTTATCTCAGGCAAGAGTCGTTTTTTTGGTTTTGAACTTGATGTAATTGGTACAGAGGGTAGAATCCGAATAGGAAATGGTATTTTTGAGTTTTCTAAAAGAGTTCAGTCAAAGCTTTATTCCGGTTTTTATTCTCTAGAAAAAGATGAACTTATTAAAATGCCTAAAAAAACTCGATATTTTTCAAATATGGTAAAAAATGCAGTTGATTTTCTTGACGGCAAAGAAAGATTAAAATCCACACTTGCCAATGGACTTAGAACCTTGAGAGTCCTGGAAGATATTAAAAATCAAATTAAAGAATTTAACGAATTACCTTTTTAAGGTTGTAAATCAATAAAAAAGCCTGTCAGATTTAAGTTCATGTTAAAGTATTTTTACTCTAACATGTCTGACAGGCTTTTTTTATGCTTTGTTTATTTTATTCTGCGTGAATGCTTGTGTTCTTTACAACTACATCGTGTGCTCCACCTTCTCTGATAGAAGCTGGGCTTACAAGTGTAATCTTGGCTTTTTCCTGGAGCTCAGGAATTGTTACAGCACCACAGTTACACATAGTGTGAATTACTTTGCTTGTTGTAAGATTTACATTGTCGTGAAGACTTCCTGCATATGGAACATAAGAATCAACGCCTTCTTCAAAGGCCATTTTTTTTGCTCCGCCAAGGTCATAACGCTGCCAGTTACGAGCTCTGTTTGAACCTTCTCCCCAATATTCTTTTACGTAATTACCATTAACAATGAGTTTGTTAGTTGGAGATTCATCGAAACGTGCAAAGTAGCGTCCCAGCATTACAAAGTCAGCACCCATTGCAAGAGCAAGTGTGATGTGATAATCATGTACGATACCGCCATCAGAGCAGATAGGAATGTAAATACCAGTTTCTTTGTAATATTCATCGCGAGCGCGCGCTACATCGATTGTTGCGGTTGCCTGTCCACGACCAATACCTTTCTGTTCGCGGGTGATACAGATGGAACCTCCGCCGATACCAATTTTAACAAAGTCAGCACCTGCATCTGCAAGGAAACGGAATCCTTCTGCATCTACAACGTTACCTGCACCAATTTTTGCATTTGGCCACTTTGCATGGATATCTTTAAGGGCGCGTGCCTGCCATTCTGTAAAACCTTCTGAAGAGTCCAGAGTCATTACATCAACGCCTGCTTCAAGCAAGGCTGGAACACGATCCATATAGTCCCGGGTATTGATTCCTGCACCAACAATATATCTTTTCTGGCTGTCCAGCAATTCCAGAGGATGTTCTTCGTGGCTTGCGGCATCTTTTCTGAATACTAAGTACTGTAATTTTCCTTCTTTATCAACGATTGGAAGCTGGTTGATTTTATTCTTCCAGATTATGTCGTTTGCTTCTTCGAGGGTAATACCAGTTTCTGCTTTTACAAGGTCTTTAAGTGAAGTCATGTAATCACTTACTTTTGCACCTTTTGGGCAGTGGTCAAGACGGAAGTCTCTTTCTGTGATAATACCAAGAAGTTTTCCGTTTGATTCGCCGTTTTCTGTAACAGCAACTGTAGAGTGTCCTGTTGATTCGATTTTTTCAACGAGTTCTTCAAGTGTTTGGTCTGGACGAATATTAGTGTCCGAAGTTACAAATCCTGCCTTGTAAGCTTTTACACGGGCAATCATTGCAGCCTGATCTTCAATTGTCTGCGAACCGTAGATAAATGATATTCCACCTTCTTTAGCAAGAGCTACTGCAAGAGTGTCGTTAGAAACAGCCTGCATAACAGCAGATACCATTGGGATATTCATAGAAAGGGGACATTTTTCACCAGCTTTCTTGTTATAACGAACTATCGGGGTTTTTAGCGATACGTTGGCAGGAATGCAATCTGGACCTGTGTAACCAGGTACTAACAGATATTCATCAAAAGTGTGTGATGGTTCTTCAAAAAAGTAAGCCATTTTTGTCTCCTATCAGGTTATTAAAATAAAAAAAGAATAATTGATAAATTATAGAAGATTAGCACAATTATGTCCATAGAAGCCATAGTACTAAAGCTGATACCGTAGTGGTTAGAACTGTAAATGTTCCGGCAATCTTTAACCATCCGGAGAATTTAATCGGGTAGCCTTCTTTCTTTACAAGTCCCATTGCAACTACGTTGGCGCTTGCTCCATATGGGGTAAGGTTACCGCCGAGACAGCTTCCTATCAGGAGTGCAAACATAAATAATTCAGGCTGAAGGTTCATGCCAGTTGCTAGAGAACTTGCTACAGGGAGCATAGCCATAATGTATGGAACATTGTCTATAAAACCGCTAATCAGAACAGAAACAATAAGGATTATAACAAATCCTTTTGCTCTTGAGCCGTTGCAGATTTTTGCCAGGAATGCAGAAAAATCGTCTAAAAGGCCTACGCTTTGAATTGCTCCAATAACTACAAAGATTCCCATTAAAAAGCCGATTGTTTCCCAGTCCAGTTCTTTTACGAGGACCTTTGTTTCCTGTAATGATTTTTTTTGAACGGCTACATACCAGATTAGACCAATTAGACCGAGACTAAGAACAAAAATCCCGCTCAAAAATGGAAGTTCTACAGGAATAAAGGAAATTCCAGCAAGTCCAAAAATCATTAGTAATAGAAGAACTGCAGGAAAAACAGAAATTACAGGTGTTTTTTCTACAGCAATTTTTTCTTTTGCAGCTTTTGTAAAAAAGAAATAGAAATATATGGCACCTGCTAACAAGCCTGCCTGTATAATCCAGAAAATAGAAAATTTTCCCTGGTGGAAGAAGAAGTCGTTAAAGTTGTATCCGGCAAAACTTGCAAAAATCATGCTTGGAGGGTCTCCAACAAGGGTAGCAGTTCCTTCCAGGTTTGACATTACTGCAAGACCAATCATAAAACATGTTGGATTTAAATTTAATTTTTTGCAGAGGGCAAGGGCGATTGGAGCCATAACTAGAACTGTTGCTACATTTTCTACAAATATAGAAATAATTCCAGTCATTATTAAAATTGCAATAATTGCAAGGGCAGTATTTTTACTTGAGTTTACAATTGCATCTGCGATTCTTGCCGGTACCTGGGAATAAATAAAGAGGCTTGCAATTATCATGCTGCCTAAATAAATCATCAATACATTCCAGTTTATTATTGTGCCTAAGCTATGAAGTAATGGATACAAAAAGGAAGGTAGGGTATTTGTTTCCGGTTGAACAAATACAGAATTTTTAAAAATACTGGCCAGAACTATAAGAATAAGTGCTGTGCAACCTGAATATAGTACTTTGCGGGACGAATCTGCAATTATTAATACATACATTAATACTGCACATCCGAGAACGCACCATTTGATTGCTTCTAACTGCATAAAAACCCCTTAAAAAAAGCTTTTAATAAATATTTCTAAACCAACAATAACCAAAATTATTCCGCCGATTATAGTTGCTTTGTTTTTGATTTTAAAACCAATTGTTCTTCCGATTGCAAGGCCTGTTAAACAAATGATAAATGTAATTATTGCAATAATCAATGATGCAGTTAAAGCCATGCTGAAATTATACTCTGCGATAGTGAAGCCGACAGAAAGTGCATCTATAGAAGTCGCTATTCCCTGTGTTAATAAAATAATGAAAGAAATCTTCTTTTGTTCTAGTTCTTCTTTTTCCTCATTTTGTTTTCTGGAAAGAGAAACTCCTTCTATTATCATTTTTATTCCGATAAATAAAAGTAAAACTAATGCAATCCATGGAATAAATTTTTGAAAGGATTTTAATGTATTTTCTAAAAACTTGACTGCAAGCCATCCGGTAAGGGGCATTAAAAACTGCATAAAGGCATATAAGCCTGCAATTGCACATCGTCTAATCCTAGACATAACTGGTTCAACAATTGCGTTTACAATTGAAACAGAAAAGGCATCCATTGCCAGACCAACACCTAAAAGTGCACTGTTCAAAAAGAATAAAAAAGTCCAGTTCATTTTATATTATAAGTCCCGTAATGATTGTATATTAAATCCAATGCTTGTGTAAATAAATTACAAATGTAGTGGAGCCTAATTATGGAATTGACTTGAATTCCCAGATTGAATGAATTTTTGGTTTGTGATAATATCAGTGAGTAAAAAACACTAAATGTCCTTTGCGCATGTTTTTTACCAAATCTTTTGTTTTGGAAGTTACTCATGAACGTTGTTGTAATGGGAGCCCAGTGGGGCGATGAAGGAAAAGGGAAAATCGTTGATTACCTTGCACAGGATGCTAAATATGTTTGTCGTTTTGCCGGTGGTGCTAATGCTGGACATACAATCGTAGTTGATGGCAAAAAGTATGCTTTACACCAGGTTCCTTCTGGAATTCTTTATCCAAATAAATCTGTTTTCCTTGGTTCTGGAATGGTTATTGAACCTGAGGCTTTGTTCGCAGAATTAAAAATGCTCAGTGATAATGGAATTGATTGGGAAGGTCGTGTATTTATTTCTGATCGTGCTCATATCACTCTTCCTGGTTATCGTCAGATGGATAAAGATAGAGATGCTGCTCGCAAGCGCCCTATTGGAACAACAGGTCGTGGAATCGGAACTACCTATTCTCAGAAAGCAGAACGAGATGGTATTCGTCTTGCTGATCTTGACTGGGATGAAAAATGGAATGATTTGGACGATGCTGACAAGGAATTCTTGAACAAATACAAAGAACAGCTTCTTAAGATGAGAATCGACATCGCTGCAAAGATGTGGGAAATCCGCAAGGAGAACATCTTGTTTGAAGGTGCACAGGGTGCAATGCTTGATATCGATTCTGGTACATATCCTTATGTATCTTCTGGAGCGTCTGGAAGTTACGGTGCATCAAGCGGTTCAGGAATTGGACCAAGAGCAATTGATAAGGTTTACGGTGTATTCAAGGCATACGAAACTCGCGTAGGAAATGGTCCTATGCCAACAGAGTTCAATGCAGAATCAGAAGGTGAACTTTGTGACTACGTTCGCAATACAGGAAACGAATTTGGTGTAACAACTGGTCGTGCCCGCCGTTGTGGTTATCTTGACCTCGTTGCATTGCGCTATGCCTGCCACGTTAATTCAATCGATTCTCTTGTTCTTACACATCTTGATGTATACGACGAAATGGAAGAAATTGAAGCTTGTGTAGCTTATGATATTAACGGAGAAATTGTAACAGATTTCCCAACAAGTATTCCTGCTTTGAATGCTGCTAAACCTGTTTTACAGAAGTTCAAGGGTTGGAAAAAGTCAATCAAAGAACTTAAAAAGTACAATCAGCTTCCAAAAGAAGCTAAAGAATATGTAGACTTTATTGAAGACTACTGTGGTACAAAGGTTGGAATCGTTTCTGTTGGAGCTGATAGAAATCAGACCTTTAATCGTGAAAAAATCTGGAAATAACGGATTTACTTCATAAATAAAAGCCCTGAAACTTTTAAGGCACTATTTGTGCCAGATTAGCTTTCGGGGCTATTTTTTTTATTGTTCTGTTGTCGGTTCTTATTATAAATAAAGACAATAACAGCCATGCTGATAATAATTAAATAGCCGATAAAACTTAGAATATCGGGTATCTGTCCAAAAGCAATAAAGCCTAAAAAGGCGCTGAAGATTATCTGACTGTAATCGTAGATAGAAATTTCTCTTGCCGGTGCATAATAGTACGCGTATGTAATTCCAAACTGTCCTCCGCTTGCTGCAACGCCTGTACCAATCAGAATTAAAACTTGTTGCCAGGTCATAGGGGTAAAATTAATAATCATAAAAGGAATAGAAATCAAGCAGGAGAATGCAGAGAAAAAAGCAACAATAATCGACGCAGACATCTTTAAGGTTCCCAGTTTATGAACACAACTGTATGCAAGTCCTGCTCCCATTCCTCCTATAAAACCAACTAAGGCCGGAAAAGATGCCATGATATTTGTGGAAGGTTTTATAACAAAAATGCTTCCTAAAAATGCCCCTGTGATACATAAAAGAGGAATAGGTTTAATTTTTTCTTTGAGAAGTAGAAAACTGAAAAGTACGGCAAAAAACGGACTCATCTTATTTAGGATTCCTGCATCAGCAATGGGAATGTGATCAAGGGCATAAAAGTTTCCAAAAATACCAATCGAACCGGCAATCGCCCTTAGAAAAAGATATGGGATACCTTTTGATGGAAAGTTAAGATTCTTTCGTTCTTTTATCATCATTGTAGATGCGATAAAAAGGGCAACAATATTTCTGAAAAATGCTTTCTGTGTAAAAGGTATGTCTCCTGCCATGTGGACTAACATTCCCATCAAGGCAAAGCAGAAGGCCGAAAATATAATACAGATTATCCCTTTTGTGAGATTTGTTTTAGGGGAAGCTTGCTCTTGTTCACTGTTATTCTTTATTTCTTGTGTGCTCATTTTACATAGTTTATCATAAAAAATAATATAAAGTGGGTTAAATTTACTCATTGAATAAGGTAAAAATGACACAAAAACTTTTTTTAAATAAAAAATGATTAAAAAAGAAGTGTTTTTTATTCAAATAACCCTGATTTTAGTATTTAAAAGTCTATTTACAAAGTTGGCACGCTTTTTGCAAATAATAAAGTGTAAGAAAAATTAGAATGCTTTAGGAGGCACAATATGAACGAACTTTCAATTTTTGATACACTTTTTAATAATTCAATGGACAATGTTTTAAACGGATTAAATTGCAGAACTTCTTATACACCAAAAGTTGATGTTATTGAATCAGAAAAGGCTTACAACCTTGAAATGGAGTTACCTGGACGAACAGAAAACGATGTTGATGTTCAGCTTGATCATAACACTTTAACAATTTCTTCTTCTAAAAAAGAATCAAATCAAAAAGATTCTGAAAATGAAGGTTCTGAAAATAAGCAGAAGTGGTTGATTCGTGAAAGGTATCATTTAAACTTTAGCCGCAGTTTTACTCTTCCAGAAGATGTTGATACTGAAGGTGCAAGTGCACAGTTTAAGAACGGAATTCTTTCAGTAACTATTCCACGAAAAGCCGTTGAAGAGCCAAAACACATTGAAATTAAATGCGCATAAAGTGTAAAATATGTCCATGTTTGAAGTACGCGTCACAGCAGATTTTTCTGCAGCTCATTTCTTAAAAGATTATCACGGTAAATGTGAAAACTTACATGGACATAATTACAAGGTATATGCACATGTAAAGGGTTCTAAACTGAATGAAGGCGGAATGCTTTTGGATTTTACGCAGTTAAAGGGCTCTTTACGTGAGGTATGTAAAAAACTAGATCATACAAACTTAAATGATTTAGAAGTTTTTATGCAAAATCCAAGTGCAGAAAGAATCGCCATGTACATTTATAATCAGATTGTTTCTGATCTTCGATCTAAAGGAATAGACCTTTCTTATCAGGAAGGAAAAGAAGATGCATGGCTCTATGCAGTGGATGTGTTTGAAACAGACACCAGTCGTGCAAGATATACAATTTGTTAGATTAAATGTCGAGTTTTGATAAATTCATTCAAACTCGACATTTGACCTGTTAATTATTTCCAGAACAGTTCGGATTCAAAACAGGTTGAATTGTTTTGTTTTCCGACTATAGTAATTTTTTTGTTCGAATCGTCAAAGGCTCCGCAAATTTCGATTGATTCGCCTTGAATGGCTTCTTTGTTATAATTAATTCTAAAGTCGGTAAATTCTTTCTGCTGATATTCTGGGGGAAGGCTGTCGATTACAAACGCTCCGTAGCGGGCATTGTTCATATGGCCATTTCCATCGATATCGCTGTACCAGATTGGGCGAGTTGTTAGAGTTACTAGTTGTTCAGGAAGAACAATTTTTTCTGCCTTGAGACAATCATGCTCAGTTTGAATATCGGGCTCCTGTCTAAGGTTAAAATCTTTAATACGCATGATTCTGCGTTTTGTTAAATCAACTAGAAGCCAGGTAGAAATACCGCTTACAAGAGGTTCCTTTGTTTCTGTGTCGTAAATCTCATATGCGCGTACAAACTGAAGAGCTTCAGGTTTTTCTTCCCAGGTTTTAATCGTTATTTTTTGATTTCCTACAGGCATTTTATGAAATCTGAATGCCTGTCTGCTAACAAGAATTCCAAGGTTTTTATCTGTTAAAACATCGTAACTCATTACGCGCTGGTTAAAATCTTCTACGGCTGCGTCGGTTACAGTTCTTAATAATTCAAAAAGGCTTAATTTGTGATGCTTATCACACTGACAAAAATAAACCTGATTCTGGCTAAAAAATTTAATGTTAGGACCGTCTGCTTCGTGCCACTGGTTATAAGTAATCATAATCTGACTTGAACTCCATCTTTTTGTAAGTCTTTTTTAATTGAATTAACAGTATATTTTCCGGAATGAACCATAGTTGCGATTAACGCAGCATCAGCTTTTCCGTCGGTAAGTACTTTTGTAAGGTGTTCTGGTTTTCCAGCTCCCCCGGAAGCAATTACTGGTACAGAAACCGCTTCTGAAATCATTCTTGTAAGTTCTACATCGTAACCGTCTTTTGTTCCGTCGGCATCCATAGAATTAAGAACGATTTCTCCAGCTCCAAGGGAAACTCCTTTTTTTGCCCACTCAAGAGCATCCAGACCGGTGTCAACTCTGCCACCGTGAATCGTTGTTCCATATCCGCTAGGTTTTGTATTGTCTTTTCTAACATCCATACCAAGGACGATACATTGGTTTCCAAATACTCTTGCGCCTTCCTTGATGAGGTCTGGATTTTTTACGGCCTGGCTGTTGAGACTTACTTTTTCTGCTCCAGCAAGAATGGTTGAGCGAATGTCATCTATGGTTGTAATTCCGCCTCCTACGCAGAACGGAATAAAAACCTGACTTGCAACTCGAGAAATAAGATCTAGAATTGGACCTCTTCCTCTTGCACTTGCGATAATATCGTAAAAAACTAGTTCATCAACACCCTGGCGGTAATATTCTGCGGCCATTTCTACGGGGTCACCGATATCAACATTGTTTAAAAATTTAACGCCCTTTGTAGTTCTTCCGTCCTTTACATCAAGGCAAACGATAATTCTCTTTTTTAGCATAATGAACCTCTAGTAAAGTTTTTTAAAATTTGAAGGCCTTTCTCCCCTGATTTTTCCGGGTGGAACTGAAAGACAGTTATATTGCCTTTTTCTATACAAGAAGGAACTTTGATTCCATAGTCTGCGGTTGCTTTTATTACAGTTGAATCTTCCGGACAAATTACATATGAATGTACAAAGTAAAAATCTGAATGTTCTGGCACTGAATTAAAAAGGCGTGAGCCTCCATTTGTGTAACTTAAGTCGTTCCATCCCATGTGTGGTGCTTTTAGGGAGCAATCTGTATTTACAGAAGCTTCTTTCCATAAATCCTTAAAGTGTCGAATTTTCCCTGGAATTAATCCAAGACATGGTACATTCCCTTCTTCTGAATAATCAAAAATAATCTGGGATCCTAAACAAATTCCTGCCAAAGGTTTTCCTGCTTCTGCCCATTCTTTTAAGAATAAGTCGAACCCTGTTTTTTTTAGCTGGTCCATTGCATATGCGGCGTCTCCAACCCCAGGGAAAATAATTTGATCGCAGTTTTGTAAATCGGAAGGATTTTTTGAAAGTAAAAAAGGTGCTTTTATTGAGTTAAGTGCTCTTTCAACGCTGGTGATATTTCCTGCGTTGTAATCTACGATTCCTGTCATGATTTTATATTATAAAAAAAAGATTTATATGTTTTCAAGAGAATTTGGATTTTTTTCATAAGATGTTTATAATTGTTTCCGATAAAATATTATATGAGCATTGCAGAAACTTTACCAATTGTAAAATCAGTTCTCACAAATCCATATGTAATTGGAACCGCAATTGTCGTAATTTTATATATGAATTTTTGTAGTTTTGTTGCTAATTACAGAAAAAAGCCTCCTAAGCCTAAAAAAGCTAAGTCTGCACCTGCTCCAAAGGCTGAAAAAAAGGCCGAACAGGCTTCTGGCGATGGCGAATCCGAAAAAAATGAATAATTCTCGTTAACCGCTTCCTTTTTCTTAAACCGTTTACTGCGATTTTATCCTTCCATGGCCATTTTAAAACTTTTATGATTCTTTCTTTTAGTAATGCAGTATAAATTGATTCAAATGTCTGGCTTGTCCAGATGTTTACTCCCGTAACGGGAAGTGACTTTTTATTTAATCGTTCTATTAGTTTTGTTTCCAGTTCTTCTTTTGTATAGAATTTGTTATATGTCTTAATCATCTTTTTACTGATGTTCAATTCGTTTTCATATTTTTCATCATTGCATATATCGCATCCTGAGCATACGGCTTGTTCAGCGCCAAGTGCGTCTAATAAAACCTGTCTTCTGCAACTTTTTGTAAGTGCAAACTGTCTCATTACGCTGCTTCGAGAGTTTTTAGAATATGAAGACGTTTTAATAGAATCTTCTGTGCTCCACAATAGAATTGCTTTAGCAATGCTTCCGTCCCGACCTCCTCGGCCTGCTTCCTGAATGTCTATTCGTATAATAGACACCAGAAACAGGAAGGTATATAATGGAATCTATGTTAGGGATTTATTGCCGAACTTCACGAAAAGAAAGTATTAGCGGCGTTGAAACAATCGAACAACAAATTGAAGCTGGCATTAAGTTTGCAGAAACAAATCATTTGAATTATACAATTTATGAAGATTCTGGTAAATCTGGCTACATTGAAACATCAAAAGAAGACCCATTTCTTAACAGACCAGCTTTTAAGAAACTGTTAGCTGACATAGAAGACGGAAAAATAGACCAAATTTGGGTTTGGGAAATTTCCCGACTTTCAAGAAGAAACAAACACTTTGCAGCCATTATTGAAACACTTTCTGAAAAGAAAATCCTTCTGAATGTTTTAAATTCGCCCTTTGACTTAAAAATGGATGCCGTTGTTTCAATGGTTTTAATGCAAGGTATTTGGGCCCAAATGGAAAGAAATGAAATCGTGGCGCGGACCTCACGCGGAAGACGAAGTGCAACTGACCGTGGCCAGTTTAGACACGGTTCTTTATACGGTTATTATACAGACCCAAAAACTAAAATAACTACCCCTGTTCCAGACGAATTGGGAATTGTTAAACTTGTATTTTCAGATTATTTAAGCGGCTACAATTTACGGGAAATTGGAAAAAAGTATTTTACAGATGGTCACCCAGAAACCGCAAAATTGCTTTCTAAGGTAAAGAAAGTTAAACAGATTTTAGCACATGAAGAATACACGGGACAAAACCTTAAAATTTCGGGGCGTGAAATTGAAAAGGAATTCGAACAAGAAAAAATAAACGACATTCAAGAACTTGCAAAAGATGAATTCTGGGTTAATAACAATTTCTATAAAGAAAGAATTATTGACCGTGATACTTGGATTAAATCAAGGGAAAAATTAGAATGGACGCGCCGAAGCATTTCACTGACATTAGATAAAACTCCACGGGAAACAAACAGAAGCGTTGCATCTGGAATCTTAAAATGTTCTACTTGTGGAAACAATTTCTATTATAGGGATTTAGGAAGAAGACGCGGCGGAATTGTTTATCAGCATTTGCAAACTATTGATGTATGTTCCCAGATTCCCGGACAAATTAAAGCAGAAAAACTTGATACTATCCTTGATGTTTTCTTTACTTTCTATTATGTAATTTTTGATAATACAGAAGACCAATTAAAACAAATGAAAGTCTCTGTAAAACAGAATACAGAAACTTTGAAAAAGCAGCTTGCAGAAATTGAAAAGAAAAGAAATCAGATAAACCGATTTATAGAAAATGTAAATCTGAAAGTTTCAGAAGGTGTTTTTAATGACAACACAGAAGCATTTTTTCAGACTATGCAGACATTAGCAGACTACAAGAAACAAGCGGAACAACTTTCAACACAAATTAAATTAAAGAATGTTGAAATAGAAAACACCAGACAACAA
This sequence comes from uncultured Spirochaetaceae bacterium, assembly GCA_902797305.1. Classification (GTDB taxonomy): domain Bacteria; phylum Spirochaetota; class Spirochaetia; order Treponematales; family Treponemataceae; genus Treponema_D. The sequence goes on from CADBSK010000040.1 coordinate 16,507, forward strand.
GAAAGCGTAATTTCAAAAAATGAAGCGTTCCATATGGGAACTATTGAAAGAATTCAGAAATGGTTTGAACTTAGGGAAAAGAATTCTTTTTCTGAATTGCGTTTAATGCTTAGAGAAGTTCTTTTTGATGGCGACATCACTATTGATGGAAAGTTTATTACTGTAATTTCTGGGGACCCAGGTCGGGAATTCTATTTTAATTTAGAAAATGATTATAAGATTATCTACCCCTTTATTGAAAAAATTATAGGCAGAAATCTAAACATAGATTATTCGGAAATAGAAACTTTGTGGATTGAACAACATAAAGACAAAATAGAAAGTTTCGGTGAGCGTGTTAATTTATTCGTAAAAAGCAGACCTGACCGTGACCCAGAAGAATGTTTTAGAAATAAAGATTTTTTGTTTCTGTCAGATTGTTTTATAAACATAGGTTATGATTTATACGGTTTAAATCTTTATACAGATAATGAAACAAAACTGTTAAAAGAAAACTATCATTCAACAGACGAAGCAGCTAAAATTCTTTCAAAGCCAAAATCAACGCTTAGGGATTGGGCGCGAAGAAATGGTGTAAAAGTTTATTATGCAACAGGGGTAAAAACCCTTTTATGGTCTGATTCTGACATAGAAAGATACAGAACAGCCCCGCACGAACATAAAGGCTGCAAGGGCTATAAGTTCACGCCTGAGCAACTTGAACATTTAAGCCAAGTAAGAAAAGGCAGAAAGCAAAGTGAAGAAACAAAAAGAAAAAGAGCTGAAACAATGAAGAAAGTCTGGGCAAATGTTTCAGAAGAAGACCGAAAAAACAGAATAAAAGGACTTCAAGCCTATAATGAACGGATTGCAGAAACAGGACTTTCAGAAGAAAGAAAAAAGCAAATTAGCGAAATTCTAAAAGGCAGAAAGCAAAGCGAAGAAACCAAAAAGAAAAGGTCTGAATCTATGAAAAAGACCCTTGCAGAAAAAAGAAACAAACAACAAACTGAATAGAAAATTCGCCCGTTTCTTAACGGGCTATTTTTTTAAGTGAAAAAAAACATTTTTTTCAAAATAAGTGCTGACTTTAGTTTTTTTCGGAGTTATCATTTAATCACAAGGTTAAACAAAACCTTAAATAAATTACTAAGTCGGGATTGCGAAAAGCAAAACACCGCAAGGAAAAACAAATGATTATCACTTCTGAAATCACAACACTTAGAAACTTTGA
>CADBSK010000041.1 GCA_902797305.1 uncultured Spirochaetaceae bacterium
GCAGCACAAAACGAGTGTTTTTGTAAGCCAGTTTGCTCCTTCGCGCCATTTTTGATACAAAGTCAAATATAATGCGTTTGCCCTGATATACATAAAACGAAAGCGGAATAAAAATATGTCATTAAATTGCAATGAAATTAACAGAGTTTTACAGGAGCTTGATATTCAGGGTTATTTCATTCAGGATATAATCCAGCCTGGGTACGACACACTGGCACTCTATACCTACGGAAACGGAAATGCAAAAACGGTTTTGATTTGCACAGCCCAAAACTCCTGTAGAATCAATGAAACCCGAAGAAAAATTGTTAAAAACGATAAACCTCTTAGATTTATGGAATTTTTAAGGTCTCATATCAAAGGTGCAAAAATAGAAAAAATTGAACAAATCGATTTAATGAGAATTATCCGTATGGATTTAGCTCACGGAGACGAATTATATACAATGTACATTCGTCTCTGGTCCAGCGCCGCAAACATAATAATATGTGACAGACAGAATAAAATTCTCGATACCATGTTCCGGCGGCCAGCAAAAGGAGAAATTACAGGAGGAACTTTTTCTATTCCAGAACCTGATCCTGCTAAAAGTCAGAGAGTATTTCCTGTAAGAGAATTTGAAGAATACAAAGAATATTCGTACAATCAGCGTGTTGACCTATGGTACAGCGAACACGCAGAGACTCTTAGTAGAGAAGCACTGCTTGCTCAGGCAGAAAAATGGTATGTTTCAACAAAAAGCAAGATGCAGGCGGCCTTAAACAGGCTTATACAAAAACAAAAAGATTTTGAAAACTCAGAACAGTTAAAACATCAGGGAGATTTAATTCTTAGTTACGGCTATCTCATAAAACCAGATTCAAAGTTTTTAGAATGCGAAGATTATACCACAGGAAAAACCGTTCAAATTTTAATTGATCCTGAAAAATCTGCACATGAAAACGCTGCAATATATTATGAAAATTACAAAAAAGCTCAGTCAGGTTCCCAATCAATTGTACACGATATTGAATTATCAAAAAAACAACTGGAAAAATTAGAGAAAAAATATACTGAAATTGTCAACGAACCAAATCCAGTTAAAATCGAACAGCTTTTAAGAAAAGACACAACCCCTAAACAACAAAAAAAGAAGTCCCATCCCGGATTAGATTATACAGTTGACGGCTGGTACATTCTTGTTGGACGGGATGCAAACGAAAATGACGAACTACTGCGTCATCATGTAAAAGGAAGTGATTTGTGGCTGCATACAAGAGATTTTCCAGGTGGCTATGTCTTTATCAAAGCAAGAAAAGACAAAACCGTTCCACTAGAAATCCTCTTAGATGCAGCAAACTTAGCAGTTTATTACTCAAAAGCACGGAACAGTGGTAAAACCGACTTGTATTATACTTATGTAAAATACCTTAGACGCGCAAAAGACGGACCAAAAGGTCTGGTTTTACCAACTCACGAAAAAAATCTTTGCATTACTCCAGATAAAGCAAGACTAGACAAACTTGAATCCCTTAAACTGGAGCAGGAAGATTAGAAGCGTTCCGCTTTTGTTTTCTTTTGTTTATACAAACCTGCACTACCGGCTCTTGGACTGCGTTCTGTCTGTACATGTACATTTGGACGATTTTTGCCTTTAGAAAAGTCTTTTCGCGAACCAAAACCCTTTTTATCTGAGTGTTCTCGTTTAGAACCATTCTCAGAGAACCCACCATCTCTAAAGCCCCGTTCTTTAAACGAGCGTTTTTTACCGCCTCTACCTCTTGAACCAAATCCTGAATCAGAAAAATCGCCTTCTTTTACATCAACATGCATATGAGGAATATTTCTATTTGATTTTGCCAGTTCAAGAGCTTTTTTTGCAGCTTCTTTTGGTAAACTTACAAGAGTAAAGTTTGTACTGATATCGATACGGTCTACCATTCTGCCAGGAATACGAAGCATTTTACTAAAGTAATCTGCCATAGCTTTTGGATTATAACCGTCACGACGACCGAGCTGTACATAAAGTCTAACCTGGTTAGAAAGATTTCCGTGCTGTTGAATTCTACCGTATCTTGATTTATCAAGAGTGTTTCCATACATAACAGAAAGAACCCCGGCCAGAACTTCCTGTGGGTCGTTATTTTGACAAAGTTCCTGTGCCATCTGTTTAAACTGAGAAGGAACTGCCTTCAATGTAGAAGAAGTTTCAGCACTAGAAGGTAATTCTGTATCAGAATCGACTTTTTTAGAAGAAGTTGTTGCCGTCTCTGTAGCAGTTTCTGTTTCAGCACTAGTTTCAACGCCAGAAGGATCTTCAACACCAGGACCAGTTTCTGTATCGACAACTTTAACTTTAGAAGGGACTATACCCAACTTCTGCTTTAATTCGTCAAAAAGACGATCTTTTTTTACAGCAAGAACCTGTTCTACAGTTGGAATTGATTCTTCTTTCATCTCGCCTTTACTTGCTTTTGCAACTGCCCGGCGAAGGAATCCAAGTTTTCTGGTTTCCTGTGGAGCTACAAAAGTAACAGCTGTTCCCTGACTACCAGCTCGACCTGTACGACCAATTCTGTGAACATAAGTTGCACCATCAAATGGCAGAGAATAATTAACTACATGTGTAAGACCAGAAATATCAATACCACGAGCAGCAACATCGGTTGCAACAAGAATTCTTGTTTTTTTACTTCTGAATCTTGCAAGAATTTTTTCGCGCTGACTCTGTGCAATATCTCCATGAAGCGCTGCAGCCTCATAACCTTTTTCATCAAGGGCGCGGCTAACATGGTCAGCATCCATCTTAGTTTGTGTAAATACAACCCCATAAAAATCAGGAGAAATATCGATTAATCTGACAAGAGCTTCTATTTTATCACTTTCACGTACAATCCAGAATTTCTGGTCAATTAAAAGAGGTTCATCGATTACCCCTTCTTCTTCGACAATCTCGTAATCACCCATAAATTTTCCGGCAATTTTTAAGATTGGTTCTGGCATAGTTGCACTGAATAGCAAAATGCGGGCATCTGGATTAGCCTGGGCAAAAATCGCTTCGATATCTTCGATAAAGCCCATATCGAGCATCTGATCGCCTTCATCAAGAATAAAATAGTCAATTTTGCTGATATCAAGTGTCTTACGCTCAAGATGATCCTGAATACGACCAGGAGTACCAACAACTATTTCTGTACCGCGCTTTAAGTCTTTGATTTGTGTTGCATAAGAAGCTCCACCATAAAGAACACAAGTATGAGGTCCTTTTCCTTCTGTAAAGGATTGCATCTCAGTACATGTCTGAATTGCAAGTTCACGAGTTGGCTCAAGAACCAGAGCTCTAACAACACCTTTTGTTCCCTGACTAACCTTCTGTATAATCGGTAGTCCAAATGCGGCAGTTTTTCCGGTACCAGTGCGAGCTCTTGCAATTATATTTGAATCTCCGGTTAACAAACGCGGTATAGCAAGAACTTGAATTGGGGAAGGTACTTTAAAACCTTTTCTTTCTACAGCTTTTAATGTGTTTTCATCCAAACCTAAATCTGCAAAAGAAATTTCTGCATTATTATCAGTCTGGTCCTCTCCCATTGGAACGATTTCATCGTCCATAATCTGATTATTTTCCATGTTTCCTCAAAACTCAAAGACACAGCACCTTTGAATCTCGCCAACATTATCAGGGGCCACATCTTTATTAAAAATATTTCTCTATCTTATTAGATTTTGGATAATTAAACAAGCAATTTGATTTTAAGGTGTTTTTGTGGTATAATAATCTAATATGAATGATACAAAATTTGCTATCGACCAACAAATCGTTTACCCAAGTCAGGGTGTTGGTAAGATTCTTGAAATCTTTGAAAAAGATTTTAGAGGCACAGTTCTTCTTTACTACCGAATTTACATTGAAGCATCTGATATGGTAGTTTTAGTGCCTGTAAATAAAGCCGAAGAACTGGGAATTCGTGCTGTCGTTACTGCTGAAGAAGCTGAAAAAGCACTTAATTCTCTTTCAGATGATTTTGAACCTATAACATCTGACTGGAAATTACGCTACCAGCAGAACTTAGATCTTCTTAAAAAAGGAACAATTGCAGATATCGCCGCTATTGTACGTTGTTTATACAATCGTAGTAAAGTTAAAGAACTACCTATTCTTGAACGCAAACTTTATGACTCTGCAAAAAAACTTTTGACCGACGAAATTTCTATTGCAATGGGTATCGCAGAAAAAGAAGTTGAAAGCCAGATTCACCTTAAACTCGAGCCGCCAGGAGCAACTCCAAAAGTTAAGCACATCATTGACGAATATGACGATGAAGATGACGACTTAATGGACGATGTTTCACCTAAAAAACGCAGCCGTGACGACGATGATGATGATGACGAAGAAGACGAAAAAGATTCAGATGATTCATCAGACGACAACGACGACTTTGAAGACGACGGTGATGACTTTTAATAAAAACATTGCATTAATTCTTACAGCCGCAGGCTCTTCTACAAGAATGGGCCTGGACTGTAAAAAAGAGTACCTTCCCCTAGAGGAAGGTACAATTCTTTCTGCAGCACTTAAACCATTTTTGCAGATTTTTACCCCGCAAATCCTTATTGTAACTGTACCGCAAGATGATAACGGTCAGGCATTAAAGGCTCTTGAAGCAGATACCTTTATAAAAGAAACAATCAAATCAATTAATATTCATTTTGTGCAGGGTGGTAACACACGCCAAAGCAGCGTTTATAATGCTCTGGAATACATTGAAAGTTCAAATCTTAATCCAGAAGTTGTTCTCATACATGACGGAGCGAGGCCTTATGTATCGCCAGGCGTAATAGAAGAAACAATCAAAAACACAATCAACTACGGCGCTGCAGTTCCAGGCCTTATGCCTGTTGAAACCCAAAAGATTATTGATACAGACAATTTTATTACAACACATCTGGAACGAAAATATATGACAGCGGTTCAGACCCCACAAGGCTTTTATTTTGAACCATTGCTTTTAGCTCATAAAAAAGCTCTTTCTGATAAAAAGGAATACACCGATGATACTGAAATCTGGGGTACATATGTGGGAAAAGTAAAAGTTGTAAATGGAAATCCTGAAAATATAAAAATAACTTACTCAAAGGATTATTCAAAGGAAGACAAAACAATGAACATAAATACAATCCGCACAGGCCTGGGCTACGACCTTCATCGCCTGGTTCCAGGAAGAAAATTAATTCTTGGTGGTGTTATTTTTGATTTTGATAAAGGCGAAGATGGTCACAGCGATGGTGATGTACTTTTACACGCAATCACTGATGCCCTTTTAGGCGCAAGCGGCATGGGAGATATCGGTAGTTACTTTCCACCTGAAGAACCTAAATGGAAGGATGCAAACTCTGTTGAACTTTTACAAACTGTTTGGAACGATATTAAAAAGGCTGGGTGGTCTTTAATCAATCTTGATTGCGTTATTAAACTGGAAAAACCTAAATTCCTGTCTCATAGAAACGAAGTTATTAATTCAATTGCAAAAGCCTTGAACGAGCCAAGTGATAAGATTTTTGTAAAAGCAAAAACGGGGGAAAAATTAGACAGCGTCGGCAATGGCGACGCTGTAGAAGTCTGGAGTACTTGTTTACTTAGTAAATAACACAAATCTTCTGCTTTGGTAAACGACCTGTTAAAACTCCATCTTGAACTTTGAACTTAACACCATTTGCATGGTCGATATAAGTTCCATCAGGCAGTCCTATTTTAACACACACTTTTTCTGCACCAGAAGTGTTTGCGTTTATCATCACAAGGCCTTTTTCACCACGCTTGATAAACATGGTAGAAGTTGTTTCACCATTAAACATTTCTTCTTCTTTTTCATCAACCATTGCTTTTCTAAAGTTATTGATAGCAACAACTTCAGGGTGCATAAACTCGTTATTTCCCATATCACCAATCTTAGAAACTCCAGGAAACTGGGTTGCTTCTGGTCCTTTAGGCCGATTAAAGAATAAAGGAGTACCTTTTGAACGAGCACCGATTACTGCCCAACCAGCTCTCAACTGCCAGTTAGTAAGCTTAGCAGAAGCGCCCTGGTTTGCATAAGTGTCGTGGCTTTCTACCCAGGTTACAAGATTATCAGGAGTGGGGTGATTCCATTTTTCAAGAGCTTTAACATTTAAGCGACCAAGACGAACGGCCATTCTTAAGTTATCACCATATACAGAAGCTGTTACCGGGAACATTTTTCCGTATGCATCTTCACGGGCATTTGCCCCCTGTAAAACCTCACCATAAATAAAAAGATTTTCTGCATTGTGAAGCATAACACCATTGATATCTTCTTTACCTGTAAAAATTGGCCAGAAATTATTCTTTTTTGAATAAGGATCTTTTGGATCATCTGGTAAACCAATATGCTTTGCAGTATCGTATCTAAATCCATCAACTCCTGAATCAATCAACTCATTAACATAATTCATATAATAAGCCTGGAACAATGGATTTTCGGTATTTACATCAGGAAGTCCACCCATCTGCGCTGTAGTACATTCAAGACGATTTGCATAATCACGAATACCATGATCATTGTTTTTATGAAATAACTTATCCATTCCGCCGACAGCATCAATTAAATCCTGACTGATTGCCTTAATTCTTGGAGTTGTATGATTAGGAAGTACATCTACAATAACGGCGATTCCAAGTTCATCTGCTTTTTTGCACATCGATTTAAATTCTTCACTTGTTCCTAACTGGTAATTTCCTATTTTCCAGTCTGTAGGCTGATAATGATAATACCATTTACCGGTTGTATCATTACTCATAAAGTTTAGTTCTCCGTAGTCACCTACTACACAAGTATTAACAGGAGATGTCTGTAAAGAAGTAAATCCTGCAGCCTTAATAGCTTCTAGATTTTTTTCGATAGTTTTAAATGACCAGCACCAGCAATGTAAAATTGCACCGTCTTTAATTTCCTGTCGTGTTTGAGCAAAAAGCACAGATGAAACTAACATTAACAAGCCAGTCACCATTACCCTGGATTTTTTCATAGGCTCCTCCTTAATCATACTCCTACAACATCATTTAATACGCAGATGTCTCCAGAATTAACTCAACGGCATACTCAGGAATCTTTAATGCATTTGCAATCTGCTTGTTTGTCCAGCTCTGTCGTTTAAGAACATGCACTTGTTCCCGTACCTGAGGAGTATTAAAGTTCTCTTCTTGTGTAGGACTTTTTTTATTTTGTGCATCACTTACAGCTTTTAAAGCATTGAGCTTATTGTCTATTTCTGTATTAAGAGCCATGAGCCTCTGTTCTGTTTTACCGATACCACTTCTTTCAGACTTGATATCTTCTATTCCATTCTTTGTTTCTTTGAGTAAAACATCGAGAGAAGCTAATTTTTGTGCTGCATCTCCAATTCTAGGAGCATTTTTCATTATTTCATCAACATTATGCTGAACAGATTTAATTTCTTCAGGTAATGTTTCTGACTGACGCTGACAATTTTGCAGACGGGTTTCGAGACTCTGAAGATTTTCAAATGAAGCATTTATGTCGTTTCTGATTCTTTCAAGAGTTTCATTCTTCTGCTCCAGCTTGTTGTAACTTCCGGTAACACGATTTAATGAATCCTGGAGGTTCTTAACCTGAACTTCTACCTGCTGAATATCATCATAAGTGTTGTTTAAATCAGCCATTTTTTCGTCTATCAAAGCGCTCGTATTCATCATGTTTTCATAGCGCTTAGAAATGTTATCTACACGAACCTTATCCTGCTCAAAAGCTTCTACTTTCTTTTCTACGTCTTCTTTAATTCGTAATGCCTGATTGTAGAATCCTGTTAATTCTGCTGCAACAGCCTTGTAATTTTCAAGTTTTGACATATCGTCGTTTAGCAAGTCGAGTTTTGAATCAAGGGCTTTTTTCATCTGTTCTGCTTTTTCGTAAACAGAAATCTGTGTGCGGATGTTCTGCAATTCTTTTGCAAGTTCACTCATCTGAGTTTGCATATTATTTGCATCGTCCTGCATACGCATAACAAGTGCAGCCTGATTATTCTTGTTTTCTTCAGAAATGGACTGAACTTCGTTTCTCAGTTCCTGCAAAGTACGACTTGCATCAGCATTCTGAGTTCTTACCCGTTCTTCTGTTTCCTGTAACATCTGTGCATACATGGATTCAAGCTGCTCAAGAATTTCTTTTGAACGGCTTTCGTAAGAAACTACGGAATCCTGAACATTTGTGTTAAGCTCTTTAACCTTGTGGGTTGTTGTATCCATAAACTGCTGATATTCGTTTTGAATGTAGCTTTCTGCATCTTCGACTTTATTTTTTGCCTGTGCCTGAAGATTATCCAGCTGGTCTTTAAATAGAACTCTGCTTTCTTCAAACTGATGTCTGATTTTTTCTTTCCAGGCATTAAATTCACCGATAGCACTGTCGATTGTAGAGGAACTTGTTTCCTGTCGGTTAACAACCCCTTCTTCAAATGCCTTAAGATCTTCCAGAAGCTGAGTCTGAACTTTTGCAATCTGTTCATCAAAGTTCTTTTTAGACTTATCAAGAGAAGCATTAAGTTGTTCATCAGATTTTTTGCTTACATCGTCAACTTTTTCGTTCATGTCAGAAGAGAAGTTTGTAATGAGAGTACGAATTTCTGCAATTTGAGCCTGAACATTCTTCTGAGTGTCTTCAATATTTTTTTCTACTCTTTGAGTGTGTTCTTCATTCTTTTCGATAATTACGGCAAGTTTTGCCTTTAATTCTTCGTTGTAAGAATTTTCTATATCCCGTCGGTCTTCAGAATATTCGTTTGTAAGAGAAGACAGTTTTGTATCAAAATTGTTTTTCCATTCAACAAGATCTTCGTTAAGTTTTTCGCCTCTAACCTTAAGGTCTCGGTCAAAGTCTTCCTCAAAAATCTGAAGTTTTTCGCTGACATTTCCAAGAGCAGTCTTTTTAAGCTGTTCAATTTTATTTTCAAGAACTTCAAGATCTGATTCCAACTGATCATTATTATTCTTAAGGGACTCAGCAAAGGCTTTTTGTTTTTTATCCTGTTCTTCTGTAAATGAATCAAATTTAGCCAATGTTCTATTAGAAACTTCATCCATTGCAGCTTTAAGGTTCTTTTCGAGGAAATCAACTTCCCGTCCGCTTGCTTCAAGCTGACTAAGTTTATATTCCATCGATTTTTTATAATCAGAAAGCTGGTCATCAAGACTCTCTAGAGCCATAACCTGCTGCTGTTCGCAAGCCTGCTTGATTTTTGCCGCAGACTGTTCCAGTAAGGAAGTCAAATCCTGCATCTTTCCGTTTGATTCTGAACGGAATTTTTCGATATGGTCTTCTATTATCTTAACTTTTTCGTTAAGTTCTGGTTCAACTTCTTCTACTTTTGCAAAAGCCTTATCACATTCGTCTTTTACACGATTAACAGTTTCTTCTGCATTTTTAACGCTATCATTTACATCACGGCTGATTGTTGCAAGAGTATCTGCAAGCTGGGTTTTAACAACATCGATTCTGTTCTGTATGTTCTGATCATGTTCATCCATGTTGTTTTTGATTTGTGTAAAGTTCTGTTCCTGTTCGGCTTTTACCTGTTCAAGTTTCTGCTGGAATGCAGAATCATAACTTTGAATTGCCTGATTTAGGGAATCAACAACCTGCTGATGTTCAGATTTTACCTGCTGCAATTCCTGTTCCATAGAAGAAACAGTCTGCTCCTGAGCCTGTTTTATCTGAGTAAGTTCCTGAGTCTGATTATCTTTCATTTCAGAAATTGCCTGATTCTGTGTCTCCCTAATCTGATTGATTGCCAGTGACTGCTCGTTCTGGATATCTTTTAGAGACTGTTCCTGATTCTGTCGCATCTCCTGCAATCGTACAGACAAATCGGAATCGTAATTCTGAACATCCTGCTGAGCCTGTGCAAAGGAATCCTGTAATTCCTGGCGAAGATTTTCAATCTGACCACGATATTCCTGACCAAGGGCATCAATCTTCTGAGTAATTTCTGTATTAACTCCACCCTGCTGATCTGCATAAAGCTTTTGTACTGTATCAAGCTGTTCTCTAATTTCTCCGTATGCCTGATTGTATTTTTCTTCAACTTCAAGAATACGGGAATTGTTCTCTGAATCCACCTGTCCAAGGCGAGTTTTGTAGTCTTCGTGAATCTCGTTAATTCTTTCTTCGTAAGTTGCTTTAATCTTTGACAACTGACCAGAGTACAACTGTTCAAAGTCTGCAACAGCCTTTTTACAAGCTTCATCAGTATCCGCAATCTTTGCCTTTAATTCGGCAGCACGATTATCATTTTTACCGTCTACAGAATTGAGAATTGCTTCATACTTTTCTGTGATAGACTGAAGATGAGCCTTATATTTTTCTGTAAGATTTGCAATGTAGTTTTTTGCTTTTTCATCAGCATCTGCAATTTTATTCTGAAGATCAAGAATACGATTGTCGCTCTTTGCACCCGTAGCTTCAATCTGCTTATCGTAATTTTCACAAAGGGCATTAATTTTTGCCGTATATTTCTGTTCAAACTCACTGACATGATTTTTGCATTTTGTATCAAGGTCCAGAAGATTCTGTTTAATATTATCAACCACACCGATAGTTGAATTATTGCATTCTGTTTTTAAGGAAGCAGATTTCTGACTAATTTCAGTCTCTATTTCCTTAACGTTTTCGTTCAATCGAGCTGAAAGTTCCTGAGTACTTGTTGTTAATCTAGAATCCAAGTCCTTTGTAATTGTAATTATGTCCGATTCAATCTGCTGAGTTTTCTGCTCTACATCTTTTGCAATCTGGTTGTATTTTTCTTCAATTTTTGACTTATAGGAATCTGCACGTTCCTGTGCCTGTTTACTTAAATGGGTAAAGGCTTCGTCTTCAAGTTTGTTTGCCTTAAGAGAAGCTTCTTCGTAAACTGCATTAATTTCCTGTTGGAACGAGTTAAGGGCACTCTGAGCATTCTTTTCGATTGCATCAAGATCCACCTTAATTTTTTCTCCATGCTTATCATACTCTGAAAGAAGTTTGTTTCCGATTAATTTTAACTGTTCACCGTTTTTATCAGAAAATTCTTTTGAGATCTGGGGAATGCGCTTTTCTAGAGCATCCATATAGTTTTTCTGCTCTGTAATCTTATTGTTTATTTTATCTACAATTAATGTTTCTTTTTTAAGTTCCTGAAGATTGTGTTCTACCTTTGCAGTCATATTTACAAGTTCGTTAATTACGACTTCGTAGGACTTTATTTTTTCTTCAATCTGTTTAACAGCTGTAGAATCTCCAGACAAGTTTTTGGTCATGGTCTGGAATTGTTCAATCTGTTTTTCTAAGCGAGTTACTGCTGCTACAGCCTGCATCTGAGAGGCTTCTAGCTGCGATTTAGATGTAGTTATATCTTTCTGTTTACCCTGGAAATAAGCTTCAAAATCGTTCATACGCTTATCTGTAAAGCGCTTAACTTTTTCCATTGTTTGATTATTTTTGTCTAATAAATGCAAGCCATAAGAAATACCAGCCGCAATAGCTGCTGAGATTAGTATTGTAATAACAGACATTTTAAATCCCCACCCAAAATTCGTTATTTTATTACATGAAATTCAATTTAAGTATATCGATTTATTTTAGCACAATCTCTTGCAATTGACGATAGTTAGAAAACGAAATATCCGCTTCTTTTATAGGAAGATTAAAGAGTTTTCTAAATCCTGAAAGAAGATAAGCACTCTTCATACCAGCACGCTTAGATCCTACTACATCCTTTGAACGAGAGTTTCCCACATATAAAACCTGAGCTGGTTCCACATTCAACTGTTCTGCCATTTTTATAAAAGAATATGGAGAAGGCTTTAAAGCACCAAGCTGCTCAGTTCCAAGAACAACATCACAATAAGGTTTTACTCCCCAGACATCACCTTTTTGTTCAGGAGGAAAATCAGATAAAAGCGCAATTTTTAATCCGGCTTCTTTAAACTTTCTAAAAGTTTCAGGAACATCCTTAAAGCATTTAATCTTTTTAAAATACTTTTTCATTCCATCATATACGATATTATCAAGACGCTTACGGGCCTCTTCTGGGGATACCTTTAATCTGTGAGCCATTCGTTCAGCCTGCAAACCAAAAAAATCAGGCACTGCATCCTGACCGTGCATCTTACTTCGAACAATTCCATAATGAAGAAAAAAGATTCCATGACTAACATAACGGCAAAGCGCCCGTATATTTAATCGCCAGGGAGCGTACAATGTTCCGTCGATATCAAATGCGACCGCCTTAATTTCACCTAATCCGTCAATATTCACATAATCTCCAAATAAAAAGAATCTAAAAAATTGTTCTATCCCTTAATAATACTATACTCAAACCGTGCCTGTCCATCATAATCGGCAGTAGAAAATCGCCATTTTGAAATTTGCCCGGCAATTTCACTTTTAATTTCCTGAGGAAGAACAGAAGCCGGCTCAAACACAACTGATGAAAGAGGAACATTTCCACTTGCCAGAATCTTAAATGTGATTTTTACAGTATGAGAACCATCAATGAGTTTTGCAGCTTCATCAGAAATAAAAATTACAGGCTTTGCTGGATCCAGCAGCACTCTCGAACTACCGTCTGTTAACTCCATGGCAATTCTTCCGTCATTGTTGCTCACTGTATTAACCTTAGCCGTAGCATTAATTCCATTTGCAGCTAAAAACGGATCGGAATACTGGACAGTTTTGATGCTTCTTAGAGCATTTTTTGTCGCATTAGAAGCAGTTTGTGTTGTTTGATTAGTTTCCTGTTTCGAGGATACCGGACCATTAGCGCTTGATGCAGTGGCTGCAGATCCAGACAGAGCATTCTGTGCTGATAAAGCCTTTTGACTTGTGTTAGCATTAGAAGATGAATTTGTTACAGAATTATCATCATCAAAAACAGCATCCCAGTTAACATCCTTTTTTGAAGTATTGTCAAAGGTTTCTGCCATCTGGTCTTCTACGGACTTACCATATTTTATTTTTGCCTTTGCAGGTGTGCTTACAGGTTTTTCTGCAGGTTTTGGAGTTGTTTTTGTTGCCTGTGGAGAAGTATTATTCTGTGTTTTTGGTTGTGCCTTTGGTTCTGCCTTTGCGGATTGCTCTTTTTGAGGTTGAGGTTTGGATTCTGACTTTTGCTCTGGCTCAGCTTTTTCTACTGGAGGCGGAGCTGCTTCAGATACCCCCTGTTTTTGTTCAATTGGTTTTTCTATGGCAGGCTCCAGCATAATTCGTACAGTCTTGTATTTTTCTTTTTTTTGAAAAGTTGGAGCAAAACCTAAAATCAAAAGAAGAACAATCCACAAAACACCTGTAAACAGGATAGAAATTCTAACCGCTTTACGCTGGGTTTCGTCTGCTGCAAATGAGTCGATTTTTTCGCCTAGATTATTTATTAATTTTGATTCCATTATTTTTTATCGGTCGTCCTAAGATTTACAGCCGCATATCCACTCGCCCTGATAATGTCAAAAAGTTTTACAATAGTTCCATTGGTAACTTTATCATCAGCTTCGATGGTGATTGGATATTCCGCCTTTTTAATCTTTTTTGTATCAAAACTACTTAATTCATCGCCTAAAGTTTTAAAGGTGACCGGCTTTTCGTTAAACCAGAGGCCACCGTTTTGGTCGGCAGTGATAGTAATTCCAAGGTTAGATGTACTTTCTGCAGTTGTACTTTCAGGGAGCTTTAAACTGATTCCCGGGAGAACTGCAAATGTTGTAGAAACCAGAAAGAAAATAATCAATTGGAATACAACATCAAGCATTGGAGTCATATCAACGCTTGCCTGAACAGATCTTCGTCTTGCTTTTAACTTCATTATACTCGTCCTGTAAGCTTAATAACTACATTTGTTACGTTTGATTCCATTTCTGCAATACGACGATTAACACGGCTTACAAAATAATTAGAGAAAATCAATGCAGGGATAGAAACGATAAGACCTGCTACAGTTGTAACAAGAGCTTCTCCAATTGCACCAGCAAGTAAAGCAGGATCGCCCATTGTTCCTCCGGCCCCAAGAACGCCAAAGGCTTTAATATTACCAGTTACAGTTCCTAAGAGCCCAAGCAAAGTAGAAATATTGGCGATTGTTCCAAGAGGTGTCAGAAGGTGTTCAAAACGAGGAACAACAGCACTCATTTCTGCTTCTACAACATCTTTTAAATCCCGTTCATCCCAGGTTCTGCAGTTAACAGCTTTTTTGATAACCTGAGCACATGGTGTATCTGCTTTAGAACAAGCTTCGATTGCACCTTCATAATTTTTTGAATCAAGATTGTTACGAATATCAAACATAAGTTTGATATCCCGCTTTTTAATTACATAAAAATAAAAACAACGCTCAATAATGATAAAAGTTGCAATTACTCCACAGAGAATAATTGGCAACATTAAAATTCCGCCTGCTTTAAGTGTACTAAACATAATTCCTCCCAGAATTAAAAGAAAAACTTTACGAGAACGGTTGCACTACCGCTTCTACTAATATAATTGCCGGCATAAACTCTTTGTGTGCCGGAAACCAATTTTACAACATCATCTGCCGAAATCGCAAGTCTAACGCTTGGTGTCAATCTATAAAAGAAAGACAAGTCGATTTCAGGAACATAATCAGATCCGCCAAAGCCCATTGCAAAACCAAGATCTCCACCCCAGCGAGCAAGTTTATCCTGAAGACTTGCCTTTAATCCAACTGTATGTGGAGAGCTCAAAGAAGGAACATCTATCCAATGTGCCTGCCAGTTTGCAGAAACATTTGCAATTCCTATTCGCGCACTAAAATCTACATTTGTATTAACCTGAGTTGTCTCAGTCTTTTCATATGAATAAACACCGTAAGTTAAAGTGCTGTCATACATAGGAACATAAGTTCCGTTTCCAAATGCTGTTGTTTTAAACTCTCCGTTCAAATCAAGAGTAAAAACATCTTTTATAGGCAAAGTAAAATCTAATTTACCAAACCAGTCACTTGTTTCTCCAGGAAGAACATTAAAAGCTGTAAACAAGTACTTTCTTTCAAGTTCGCTGATTTTTGTTTCGCTGGAATCCATACCACCTTTTAATGAAACAGAAATTTTACGAGCTGAAATATCCGTCTTAAATGCTAAATCAATTCCTGCATTAAAGGGAACCTGAACAGGATTTTGTCCGATATAATTTCCAACAACAATGCCAACGTTTCCGTACAAATGAACAGTTTCGTTACCCCAGCCGATATTATACATAAACTGTCCGCGATTAACAGAATCAGAAGTTTCAAGATCTTTGAGTAAATCAGACTGTAAAGAATATTCTGCGCTTAAACCGGTTCCAAAACCTTTGTAGTTAAAATCAAATTTAAGGACAGGAGATACATCCAGAAGCATTACATCTTTTGCCCAGCTTTCCGGAGAAACAGAACCTGTTACAGTCTCATAACGCTTGTACCAGCTTCCGTCAAATCCAAACATTAGATTCATTCCGTGAGGAATTTTCCAGTTGTAATTTGTATAAAGAGCCAGTTCTTCCTGACTCAAATCACTGATTCCTTCGGCCTGATTTTGAAGACCGTTATCATTGCTTTCGTAGTTTACTCCAACTACGATTTTATGATTTTTAACGGTAAAAGTCTTTTCTGCGCCAATGTCGGTATTTTTTTCAAAATACCCGTCTGTAACAGCATGAGTTGCATAACCGTTGGCACTTTCGTGACCAAAAGTAATCTTAAAAGGATTATTTCCAGACTGGCGGTATACAGAAAAGTTTCCTGTGTAAAATCCCGGATATCCACCACCGGCAAGTCCTTCTACATAAACATTTTTAGAAACGGTTTTTCCTCCGATTGCATCGGCTTTTGTAGACTCAGCATCTGACTGTATTGAATCAGGCAACTGAGGAATAATTTCGTCATCCATGTCTTTTGCCAGTTCCGGCAAAACAACAGAATAGTCAGGAACAGCACTTTTTCCTACTTTTGGAGCTCCTCCAGATATTACAGTAGAAACATCCGGCAGAGAAATTTCTTCTATTACCTCTGTGGATTGAACTTCTGCTTTTGTCTGGGCAAAGATGCTGGTATACGTTCCAAGAGAAAGCATAACAGCAGTTCCTAATAAAACTTTATTGGACTTTTTCATATTCTCTTCCTTATTTTTATCTTATTTTTGCACTTCTGGCATATGAAGTGTTTGGATATAGTTCTCTTAAATTTTTTGCACATTCGTTGGCATCACCTGTAAGACCACAAGCAACAAAGGCTTCGTAGGCTCCATAGAGAGTTGCAGCAGCCTGTTCTTCATAGCCCTTATTCATTCTGTAGTACTGAGTTGCTTCAAGGAACATAGAAGCTGCATTCTTATTATTGTCTTTAGAACGATAGGCTTGAGCAAGTACATCTGCATTCTGTGCCGCATACAAACTTTCCTGGGTAAGATTCTTTTTTTGCAACGGAAGAAGCTGTTCTGCAAGTTTTAAGCCGTCCTGCACAGAAGAAGAATTTTTAACATATAACAGAACAAGTTCTGTACCAGCTTTTCGTCCCAGAGGAGTATTTAGACCACCTTCTTTTTTGTATTCAGTTTCTTTTGCAACTACAGGCTCGTTTTTGCCAGAAGCAAGTTTTTCAAGATCAGATGCTATCTGGGCAATATTGTCGCTTCGAGCCTGGTCGCCATATTTTTCAAGGAGAAGGCGGGCTAATTTTAAACCTTCGCCATAATTTCCGACTCTACGATGAAGATTCATCAGATTTTTTGTTGCACTATACACATAAGTACTGTCCGGATACTTTTGAATAAGAGAATTGTATTGCATTATGGCAAACTTTTCATTTGCGGTATGATCGTAACAATCTGCTGTGTAATACATACTTGCAGGAATAAATGTTCCAGTAGGATACTTTGTGGTGTATTCTTTGAATCGCAAAAGCGCTGTCTTGTAATCGGTTGCAGCGTAGAACATTTCTCCTCGGCGGAACAATGCCTCTTCAGCAAGAGACTCTCCCGGAAAGAGATCGTAAACCTGTTTATATGTTGTGTCTGCAACTTCGCTCTTAGAAAGTCCTTCATAAATCTGAGCTATCTTAAAAAGACTCTTCATCCCAAAAGTGTTTTTAACTTTAGAATATGGAGTTAAAAGACTAATTGCAGAATTAAAATTCTTTTCGTCGCAATGAATATCAGCACATAAAAGAACACTTTCTTCAAGATTCTGATTATTTGTTCCACTGGTTTTTATAGCATCTTCTGCCATTTTTACAGCATCATCGTATTCTCCAAGTTGAACAGCGCTTCTAGCGGCAGTCATCTGTGCATTCCACAAAAGTTCGTGATTTTTATAATCAGAAGTAAAACCTGCAAGTTCTGAATAGGCCTGCTTGTTTTTTCCCTGTCGATACTGAGCGTATCCAAGGTAAAATCTTGCGTAAGAAATAGATTTTTGCTGAGTTTTATCATTTCTGTTTACATTTTTAAGATAATTTGTGAAACTCTCTTCTGCATAAGGCCAGGAACGGGTATTGAACTGAGCAAGTCCCAGAATGTATTTTGCTTCCGGCAGATTACTTCTGGCACACTGAATCTGACTTTCAGTATATCGTCCGCTCAAAATCAAAACCTTTGCGTAATCAAGTCGAGCCTGTTCTGTAAGAGTTCCATTCTTTTCTGCTTTATCAAAAATAGCCGCAGATTCCTTCATTCTCTGAAGACGGGCAAGACTAAGAGCATATAACTGACTGTTTCCAGCCTCTAAAAGCTGATTTGTTTTTGTATAGTCGCCTGTGCGGTAATTAGCAATCGCCATATAAAAATCACTAATTTCGTCCTGTGGCTGAACAAGAGAACCATAACGTTTTACATCGTCCCAATGTTCCTGGTAAGCAGCATATTTTGCAAGAAGTTTGTAGTAATCTGTTACATACTTAGGATTTTCGCTTGCTTTTTGAATCTGCTGTGAAGCTAAAAGCGCATCTTCTGCTCTCCGGGCACTATCTGCAGTAACATTTTTACCTGCAATCATCTCGGCTCTGTACATCGCAGCATATTCAAAAAGGTCTGGTGTACAATGCTTTTCTGCCTCATCGAAATATGCAACAGCTTTTGAATAATCACCCTGGTAAAAGGCATCTGTTCCAAGTCTTGACCAGAATTCTGCCAGTAATTCCGGTTTGTCGCTCAAAGTCTTTTGAGCATCGGCAAGCACCGCTCCCGGATCAGAACCGACTTCTTTTCTGTGCTGACTTGAAACATTATATGCTTTTTTTAGAGCATTTGCGGCAAGAGTTTTTTCACCACTTGCAAGAACCTCACAGTAAAGGTCATAAGCCTTGCGGTACTGCTTTAGGTTTACATATGCATCTCCTGCATACTCAGTAAAAAGATACCATCCGGCCTGACCGTTGTAAGCAAAGGTTTCTTTTGTAAATTTGTTGTAAAGATTCAGAGTTTTTTTAGCTTTATCAGTATGATTATAAGAATCAACAAGTTTTAAGAAGCCTTCTGTATAATCGCCTGTATTATAATTGTTTCCTTTTGAAACAACATATTCAAAAAGAGGAACTGCCTTAGAATAATCATTTTTTTTGTAATAAAGTCTAGCAGCACCTAAAATTGCCTGAGGATAATACTTTCCGCCTTCTTTAGCGTATGTACAATAGTCAAAATATGAAGCTATTGCAGAATCTAAATCTTTTCGGCTTTCGTAAACCTTTGCCATCCAGTAATTGCAGGCATTTTTTAATGAAGGTTCAATTGAACTGTTCATTGCAGTTGTAAGCACTTCTCCTGCCTGTGCAAATTGTCCCATATGAACAAGACTCTCCCCTTTCATTACAAGGGAAGAACCAATGTATGCACTTTCTGGAAACTCATTTGAAAGTCTTTCTGCAAACTGAACTGTACCAGGGTA
Organism: uncultured Spirochaetaceae bacterium; assembly: GCA_902797305.1. Lineage (GTDB taxonomy): Bacteria > Spirochaetota > Spirochaetia > Treponematales > Treponemataceae > Treponema_D. The sequence continues at coordinate 18,915 of CADBSK010000041.1, forward strand.
AAATCCGCTATTATAAGCGGCCGACAACTCGTTGTAAACAGAAACATCCGTTTCGTACTCTGCTGCTCCAATGCTAAAAGCAAAAGATGCAGCACAAACAATTGTAAATAACTTTTTCATATAAATCCTTATTTATTTTGGGAAAAATTGTTCCGAACACTGGGCTCTTGTTAAGAAAACAAAATCCTTGTAATAGCGTCGGGTAAATTCTTCCAGTGAAATTTCTTGTCCATCCTTAAAAATTACACATCTAAAATGTTTTTGACTGTCAAAATACGGGAAAATTATCAAACTTTCATTAAAAACCTTTACTTCTGGAGTTTTATAATCAGTTTCCCGAATTGCTCCAAAATAAAAGTTTTTAGGCTCCGTAACAGCCAGCACATATAATAGAGGTTTAATTGAATAAACCTTATATCCAGTGTTATCAATAAAACCTACAGTATTGATAATTCCTTTATCAGTTAAATCTGCACAAAAAGGTTCTATTCTTACATCTACACCACTTTCGTTAAACAGATACTGCCGATGAGTTCTTACAGATACAAGAGCTGAAGCAAGATTTCTTATCCAGTCTAAAGTAAAAGACAAACTAAAGTTTTCTGCAAGAATTCCCTGATAGCCATTATCTTTATAGTTCACCGTTTCCATTACAAGAGGTTCTCGTTTTAAAGCTCCTCCTGTCAGTGGTTCAACAAGGCCATCTGCTATCCATTTTAAAAATCCAGCACCATTTACCGTAATCTTATCAGCGTATTCTGCTTCGACTTTTCTTTCTTTGCCGGTAGAAATATAAACAGGTTTTCCATCTCCGTCGTACATAGCATCTTCTGTATACTGAATTGAAGAAAGCTTATCACGGATTATTCCTATCATCTGAGCAGCTTCTTTATAATTATCTGGATAAATATAAGTATATTTCCATGGAATAGAAATATTAGTCCAGCGAACCATCTGATCATAACTGGCCGTATAAAAACGTTCCAGTTTTAATCCAGTTGGAGCTCCTCTTACCGCATAAGAACCATAAACTATAAAATCTGCATAAGAAGTTTTACCTGACGGTACAAACTGAACAAAAACTTCGCTGTCGCTGGCAAAATACCATCGAATACGAAGAGGCCGCCCAGTTTTTTTATCTCTGATTAGTACCCAGCTTCCGATTGCATCCCCCGGGTAAACATCCTGAGTTACTGTGGTTTTGCCCTTATCAGAAATGACATCAACTTCCATTCTGGCATAAGGGGCTACAAAAATATTAAAAGAACTGTCGGTTTCTTCAAGTCTGACCTGAAACTTTTCACCAATAGAATTAGTTCTAATCTCCGCACGATTCATTCGTACGCTCTCAAGGGGAGCTTCAAACCAGGTTTCTACCAGATCCTTACGAATTTCTGACGAATCAGGAATTCCATAACGATTATACAAAGCCCATACAGGACTTAAAACCAATAGAAAAACGACTTTAAAAAATATTGAAACAGTTCTTTTAATTTTTATCATACACTCACCGGTATATTTTGAGGTTCCACAGGTTCTGTGTCAGTCAAGGAAGCACCTTCTGCAAGGCGTACTTCCGGGATTACCACAGTTCCATCAGGATTATGAATTCTACCGTCTTCTTCTTCATCTGGATGCTGACCTGCAGGAGCATTAGAAAGCAGAAGTTTAAGGCGATTAAGCTGGTTAACTTCGCTTGAACCCGGGTCATAATCGATTGCACTGATATTTGCACCTGGGAATCTTCTTCTAAGTTCCTTAATCATACCCTTACCAGTAACATGGTTAGGAAGACAGGCAAATGGCTGTACACAAGCAATACTTGGAGCACCTTCTTTGATAAGCTCAACCATTTCGGCAGTTAAGAACCAGCCTTCTCCAGTAATGTTTCCAAGCTGAACGATATCATCAACTCCTTCCATCAATTCATAAATAGAAGAAGGAGCTTCGAATCTGTGACTCTTTCTAAGATATTTTTTCATCTTATTGCGGTACAATTCTAAGAACCACACAAGAAGCCTTGCGTTACGTTCTGTTTTCTTAGGAAAGGCAAGTTCCTGATGTCGGAAAATACCTGTACTGAACGAATAGAAGAAGAAGTCTGTCAAATCAGGCATTACACATTCAGCACCTTCTCGCTCAATTGTACCAACGATGTCGTTATTAGCGGTTGGGTGGAATTTTACAAGAATTTCTCCTACAACACCGACACGAGGCTTTTTAATTGGCTTTAACGGAAGTTCATCAAATTCTTTGATAATCTTCTTAAGCATTTTGTGGTAACCGTGAATAGAAGCCTTCTGCACCTGCTTTTCTGCATAGCAAGACCATTTTTCATAAAGGGCATTTGCACTGCCAGGAACAGCTTCGTATGGGCGAGTTCTATACAAAACTCTCATCAAAACATCCCCGGTAAGGATTGCCATCAAAAGACGGTGCAAGAGAGAAAGAGTAATCTTAAAGCCCGGATTCTTTTCAAATCCCTGAGCACTAAGAGAAAGAACCGGAATATGTCCCCAGCCGGCATCGTTTAATGCACGGCGAATAAATCCGATATAGTTTGTTGCACGACAACCACCACCCGTCTGAGTGATAATCAGGGAAACATGGTTCAAATCATATTTACCAGACTCAAGGGCAGCAATCATTTGCCCCGCAACAAGAATAGAAGGATAACAGGCATCATTGTTTACATACTTTAGACCGGCTTCTACTGCCTTAGGATCTACGGCATCTAAAACCACAAAGTTATAGCCTTCTGCCTGAAATGCCTTTTGCAAAATACGGAAATGAATCGGCGACATCTGAGGGCCGATGATTGTATGAGTATACTTCATTTCTTTTGTAAAAATCTGTCTCTGATATGCAGCAGACTTTACAACAGGCTTACGGTTATGTCGCTGACGTTCCCGCACAGCGGCAATAAGAGAACGAATACGGATACGAACCGCACCAAGGTTAGAACCTTCGTCTATCTTGATTAAGGTATACATTCTACCTTTGGCACGCATAATTTCATCAACCTGATCGGCAGTTACTGCATCCAAACCACAACCAAACGAAGTCAGCTGGAGCATTTCAAGATTAGGCATTCCTGCAACAAAACTTGCTGCACGATACAAACGGTTATGATAAACCCACTGGTCTATAATGCGCAGAGGACGCTCGATTGAACCAAGGTGAGCTACGCTGTCTTCTGTGAATACAGCAAGACCGAGAGCATTGATCATTTCTGGAATACCATGGTTAATCTCAGGATCAAGGTGATATGGACGTCCAGAAAGAACAATACCGTTTCCGCCGGCTCTAATCATAAGTTCAAGAGCATCTTCTCCGGCCTGTTTTACATCTTCTCGGAATTTTTCCTGTTCCTGCCATGCTGCATCAACTGCCGCATAAATCTGTTTTTGAGTTAAAGCAGGGAATTTAGGAATCATTTCTTCGCACAAACGTTCAGCAAGACGTTTTTTGTCATAAATAGGAAGGAAGGGATCCATATAAGTAATAGAAGGATCCTGTCTAAGCTCATCCACATTGTTTCGTAAAACTTCAGGATAACTGGTTACGATTGGACAGTTGTAGTGATTACCGGCACCTTTGTCTTCAATTTTTTCGTATGGGGCACAAGGATAGAATATGAACTTAACGCCACGCTGAATAAGGCTTACCACATGGCCATGGCTAATCTTTCCCGGGTAACAAACTGATTCAGAAGGAATAGTTTCAATTCCTTTTTCGTATACATTTCGGCTGGAACGCTGACTCAAAATTACCCTAAAGCCCAGTTTTGTAAAGAAGGTAAACCACATTGGATAGTTTTCGTACATATTGAGGACGCGAGGAATACCAACATCTCCCATGGGAGCATCCTGTGGCTTAAGAGGAACATAATTGAAAAGTCTCTTGTACTTCCATTCAAAGAGGTTTGGCATTTTTTCGCCAACATCTTCTACACTGGTGTTTGCCTTGTTGCTTGCGTCGATTACATTACCTTCGATTTCGGCACCTTTTTCACATCTGTTTCCGGTAATGAAAACTCGTTTTTCGGTAGCAGTTGAGAAAGTGTTAATAGTCAAAAGGCAGTTGTTCTGACATTTTCCGCAACGGCGGCTTTCAAGATCCACATGGAAGTTTTCAAGGTCTTTTAATGTGGCAATTTTAGAACGAACTTCATGAGGAGGAGTTCCGGCAGGTTCATTTGGTTTTGGAGCAGTTAGGTCTACCCACTGGTCGTAAGCTATTAAAGCAGAACCATAAGCTCCCATAAGCCCCGCAACATCTGGACGGAATACTTCTACACCGGCAATTTTTTCGAATGCACGGAGGATGGCGTCATTAAAGAAAGTACCACCCTGAACAACAACCTTAGTTCCGATATCACTGGCTTTACGAAGCTTAATTACTTTAAAGAGTGCATTTTTAATTACGGAATAAGAAAGACCTGCAGCGATATCAGCAACACTGGCACCTTCTTTCTGAGCCTGCTTTACGCGGCTGTTCATAAATACGGTACAACGGCTCCCCAGATCAACAGGTTTATCAGCCATAAGGGCAATCTTACCAAATTCCTTTACATCCATGCCCATTGTATTGGCAAAGTTATCAAGGAAGGAACCACACCCAGAAGAGCAGGCTTCGTTCAACTGAATTGAGTTGATTGCACCATCTTTCATGCGAAGACACTTCATGTCCTGTCCACCGATATCAAGAAGGAACTCAACCCCAGGAACAAAGAAATCTGCTGCCCTAAAGTGAGTAATTGTTTCTACTTCACCTGCATCTACCCCAAAGGCTGCCTGGAATAAAGCTTCTCCGTAACCGGTAGAAACCGCACGACCGATATACACATCTTCAGGAAGCATTTTATAGAGGTCTTTTAAAACTTTTACAGCAAGCTCAACAGGATTTCCCTGGTTATGAGCATAGAAATCCCAGAGAATACGGCCTTTCTGGTCTATAAGAACAGCCTTTGTTGTTGTAGAACCAGAATCCAAACCTAAGAATACAGGACCGGTTGTTGTTGCAAGGTCTCCCCGCATTGCCTTTTCCTGAGCATGACGCTTTCTAAAGGCATCTAATTCTGTTGCATTATTAAACAACGGTTCAAGGCGCTGAACTTCGCTTAATTCCGCACCTACAAGATTTTTTAAGCTGTCTCTAAATTCTTTTACAGTTGGAAAGTGATATTCTGTTCCATCTTCTTTTTTAAAGTTGCGTTCTGCACTAAAAGCAGAACCTGCTGCAACAAATAGCTGAGAATCTTCTGGAACAATAATCTCATCATCTTTTAGTTTAAGAGTTTCGATAAAACGCTGTCGCAGCTGATCCATAAAGTGGAGAGGTCCACCTAAAAAGGCTACATGTCCACGAATTGGTTTACCACATGCAAGTCCTGAAATTGTCTGATTAACAACAGCCTGATAGATAGAAGCCGCAATATCTTCTCGGCGGGCGCCTTCGTTAATTAAAGGCTGAACATCCGTCTTTGCAAATACACCACAACGGGCAGCAATAGGATAAATTGTCTGTGCCCCAGCAGCAAGTTTATTTAAGCCGGCAGCATCTGTTTCAAGAAGGGCGGCCATCTGGTCAATAAACGCACCTGTACCACCGGCACAAGTACCGTTCATGCGCTGTTCTACACCGCCGGTAAAATAGGTTATCTTGGCATCTTCACCACCAAGTTCGATTACTACATCTGTTTGGGGAATGAGTTTTTTTACTGCTGTTGTTGCGGCTACAACTTCCTGGATAAATGGAATATTTAACCACTGAGAAACAGAAAGGCCCCCGGAACCAGTTACCTTAACAGATACAGGCTGTTCATCTTTAAGAGGGAACTTTTCTGTAATTTTATCAAAAGCTGTATTTACTACACTAATAATTGTACTTCGGATATCTGCGCGATGGCGCTGATAATCGCCGTACATAAGTTTATCATCATCATCTAAAACGGCAATTTTTACAGTAGTTGAACCTACATCGATACCGATACGAATTGGCAATGCGCCGACTTTTTTTTCAAAATTTTTGTCCATATCCTAATAATATAATATGTATTTATCGGTTTTGCAAATGTAGGTAAAAAGGCTTTTTCTTTTTTACTCTCCAACTTCCAGCACTGCTCCTGGCTGTAACATAGCAAGAAGGGAGTTATGCTCGCTTTTGGTCGGTGTAAAATAAAAGTGATTTTGAACGGATGTAAGGGTTCCGTGGACTATGGTGTCAGAAGGTTGAACTGAGGCTGGCAAAGAGCGACGATTTAAGGCAGTTTGAACTTCTGGATTTACAAGAACTTCAAGGCGGTCAGGCAGAACTGTAAATACAATAGCTTTATACCCTGCGCTTTGCATTACAGTATATAAAAGATTTTCTACCGTGCTGCTGGTGGTCTGCAACAATAATACCTGCTGAGAAAGTTCGTTCACCGTCTGAACTGCACTATCAGTAATCATATTAGAAGCTTGTATAACCAGATTGTTTGCAGTTTTGATATATCCCGGAATGGAGTTTTTCTGAGGCAAAGAAGAATAAGTTCCATAAAGATATTTGTACTGATCGTACAACTCATCGGCCTTCTGTAAAGCAGAAAGCAATTCCTGAGAATAAACTTTACTTAATGAAGAATAATTTCCAGCACTAAAATCCACTCGTTTTAGAGAAGAATTAGTTTCTATCAATGTAAGCGCTTTTTTATCCCTTAGCTCAGGATCCAGCCCGCTTATTTCCTTCTGGTATTTAGAAGAAACCATATCCAGACTTGCTTTTTTATCTTTTAACGCCTTTTCTCTTTCATCTGATATTTTTTTCTCCAGCTCTTCAATTCTTTTTTCGTAATTATTTATAAGTTGTTCTTTTTCAAGTTTTTGTAAAATTTGTTCCTGATTTAAAGCTGTCTCATCCTGGACGTTTTTAACCGCCTGCTCAGAATAAGAATCTAACCTTCTCTTATACTCATTTGATTCTGAAGCAACTTCTTCCCGCTTAAGATTGTATTTTTCTTTTATTTCTTTTACGGCATCCTTATATTCGTTTTTACAGGTCTCTTTTTTGCGGTTAAGTTCCTTTTTGTCTTCTATATTCATGGAAGATATTGCCAGAAGATTGTAGTTATACTGCTTTTCGGCTTCCTGTAAATCCTGTTTTTCCAGGCGGGTAATTTCTCTTAAGTATGACCTGCTTTCGTCGTAAAGTGTCTGAATGCGGCGGATTTCGTCTTCGATATTTTCTGTTACAAGTCCGTCAAACAAATCCCCAGTAATTTGCATGGAATATTCTTTTGAATTAATAAGTTTATAAGCGGCAAAAACCAGGGCGCTCATTGCAAGAAAACAAATAAAAAGGGTTATTCCTATGTAAGCGGAATGATTCTTTTTTGTCCTGGCAAATTCTTTTTCAAGATCGTAATTTTCTACCTTTTGCTGTTTTAAGGGAACTAATTCTTCTTCTAAGAAAAGTCGTGCAGAACCAGAAGTTTTTTTTATTTTGTTGTCATTGCCCATATACCGCTCCAGTTTGCAGGGGCTGATTTTAGTCCCATTCTATGAATAAACACATCCGCCATCGTTACATAAGACGGCTGATTTTTTTGCATAAACTTTTTAAATTCCTTAAACTTTTTACGGGCAGAAGACCAGTCCCCCTCGTAATAGTGCTGTAATGCTTCGTGATAAACATCAAATTCTTTAACAACATCCTGAGGTTCTATTTCTAAATCAACGGGATAATAAATCTTGTTTCCTTCTGACTTTCCCTTTACCTGTACCATATCAATTTCTTCAAACCGATATTGAGAAGAAGTTTTTTCTACCTCGTCTTTAACATATTTAGAGCAGATAACCGGAAGGGCATATAAACGGGTCAAACCTTCAAGACGACTGGCACTATTTACATTATCTCCAATTACAGTGTTTGCCATATGCTCTAAAGATCCGATATTTCCGTAGAAAACCGTACCACCGTCAAGGCCAACACCGATTTCGATTAAACAGGCTCGATAAACCTTGTCTTCTGCATCAGTTAGTTTTCTTTTTTCTTCTATCTGAACTTTTTTCTGCTTAACAGCTTCTCTAAGCTCATAGGTAGTTCGAATCATCTGATATGCTGCCTGAACAGCATTTAAGGACTTATTTTTGCTTTCTTCTGTTCCATAAATGCCAAGAATCGCATCACCAATAATAGAACCGATAACACCTTCGTTTTCATGAATTAAATGAATAATCCGGCTGTAATGAATATTCAGCAAGTCAATAATTTCGTTTCCAAGTACCTCTGTTTTGCTGGTAAAATTGCGGATATCACTGAACATTATCGTCAGTTCTTTCTGATTTCCTTCCAGATTTACAGACTGTCCCGCATAGGCTTTTGCAGTAATATCTTTTGGAACAAATTTTTGAAACGTCGTCAGTAAATTATTTACAGATGAAGAGAGTGCGTTAAAAGAAGCCGCAAAGTAGGTTACATCATCGTGATTGGATTTAGAAATATCTATTGTTCCAAGTCTGTTCTGACTCTGCATTTCGTAAAGGTCTGTGGCAAATATTCCAATATTTTTGAGAATCTTATTCAGCAAAAACAATCCGACACACAAAAATATAACCGTAACTACAAGGATAAAAACACTGATGATTCCAAAATTAAAAAGGGATGAATATAAAATCTCTCTATGACCTTCTGCACAGACAAAATAAAGATTCCAGTCTTTTTGGTAAGTATAAACTCCCTGGTAATCTCCACTTTCGGAAGTAAAATGCAAAACACCTTCATTCGTGCCAATCACAAGTCTTTTATTAATCTCGTTAAGGGCATTTGAATCCGGAAAAACTCCCCACTCCTGAACAGCATCAGCGTCTACCCTGTTTTTTTCTGCAAAATCTACAAGGGGCTTGAACTTTAATTTTTCAAGCATCTTTTGTCTGTCGTAATTGCGTCCGTTTACGATAAAAAGAATTTCCCCATCAGTATTCATTGCCAGCGCAATATTGCCGGGACTACTCAAATCAGCCTGAGCAACTTTTTTTATCGCATTTACAGCGGTATCCTTGTCGTTAGAATATTTGTAGAGTTCGTACTGATTAGTTGCACTCATAAAAATCTGTTTAAGATGATCTGCAAGAATTTCGTTTGTTAGCTGATTAATCTGTCTCTGAGAAAGCATTATAGAAATTAGATTGGAAGAAAAATTTGAAAACAAAAGAAGGCTGACAAAAACCCAAAGAATCTTTATAGAAATAGGAACAATCTTTGTATTTCCTATCTTACGAATTTTACGATTTTCTCTACTCATTTTCAGATACAAGTATAATTTTATTGAACAAAAAATACAATTTATTTATTCTATATTACATTATGTCTCAAACAAAAAACTCAAAAAAATCCCTTTTAAAATCTGGTCTTGTTCTTTCTATAATGACCTTTGCCTCGAGAATCATGGGGCTTATCAGAGAAATGACAAAGGCGGCCTTTCTGGGCACAACCGCATACGCAGACGCCTTCGGAATAGCATTTATGATTCCAAATCTGTTTAGACGGCTTTTTGCAGAAAATGCAGTATCCGTTGCTTTCATTCCGACTTTTAGAGGTTATGCAGAAGAAGAAAAGCTGCTTACAGATGAAGAACAAAAATTAAAAAAACATCAGGAAACTCAGCTTTTTGTTTCTTCAACACTCACTTTAGTTACATTTTTAACAACTATAATCACAATTCTTGGCATCATCTGTGCAAAATGGATTGTTCCCCTGTTTTTTAGCGCAAACACAGAAACAATTGTTTTAAACGAAGCAACCCTTCTCACCAGAATAATGTTCCCATACCTGTTTGTAATTTCAATTGCAGCTTTTTTTCAGGGAATATTAAACGGAGAGAGCATTTTTGCTCCAAGTGGCTTTACCCCGGTTCTTTTTAATGGAATTGTAGTACTTGTTACATACATTCTTACACCTGTTCTTGCAAAACACGGTCAAAACTCCGACCTTACTTATGAAGCCATTGCCGCAAGAGCAATGAGTATTGGTGTTATTACAGGTGGCTGTATTCAGGCAATTTTTCAGTGGCCTTTTGTAAAAAAAACCGGATGGAAAACTACGATTACCGGGCTTAAAAATGCTTTTTCTAATCCTGGAACAAAAAAAGTTGTAGCCTTAATCATTCCAACAATTGTAGGTATGGCCGCATACCAGTTAAACGACTTGGTTTCTACAGCCCTTGCCGGAAAAGTTGCTACCGGAACCGTCGCTGCCCTTCAGTATTCCCTAAGACTTCAGGAATTAATTCTAGGTATTTTTGCAGTTTCTATAGGAACAGTCATTCTCCCTGACCTTTCTGGTCTTGCCAAACGCAAAGCTTGGGACGAATACAATAATCTTATGGTCAGCGCAGTAAAAATCATCACACTGATTACAATTCCTGTAACCTTCTATTCTCTTGTCTGCGGAAAAGACTTAATCTGTTTACTTTACAAAACCCGCAGTTTTAACGATGAATCCGTTCAGGCAACTTTAGGCGTTTTTAAGTATCACATTGCAGGCCTTTTCTTTATTGCAGTAAACAGAATTATTACACCTGCTTTTTACGCCCAGTCTAACACAAAACTTCCTACCCTTTCCGGTATAATCAGCATGGTTGCAAATATTATTCTCGCAGTTGTATTAAGTTTTCCTTTAAAAGGTCCAGGAATCGCTCTTGCCCTTTCTTTAGCAAGCGCAATCAACACTATCTTCCTTTTTATTTTTATGAAAAAAATGCCTTGTATGGATTACAAGGGACTTGCCAGAAAAATGTTGCTTTACGTTCTTAAAATGATTATTTTTTCAGTAATTGCAAGCGTACCAACCTTCTTTTTACGCCCTGTTTTCCTTAGTTGGTTTGAAGGTCATAACCGCTTTATAAGTTTTGGTTTACCAACTTTGTTAACAGCCTGCATTTTTGGAATTACAGGTATTTTACTCCTTGTAATTTTTAAGGATGAATCAGCCGTTGCAATTGTAAACAAAGTACGCCGCAGAAAGTAATCACTTAAAAAAATAACAGAGGTTAAAGAAATGAAAGAATATACTCCAGAAGAACTCAAAAAAATGTACGCTGCAAGACGAAAAAAAGTCGTTGAATATCTTAAAGAAAATCAGGTCGGAGCAGCGGTTTTTATAGACAATGAATCAAATCGCGAACCAAGTCTTCGCTATTTTACAGGACATACCAGCGATGCTGTTTTAATCATTCTCGACACAGGAAAATCTATTTTAATTCCCTGGGATGAAATCTTTGCAAAAAAGATTGCTTACTGCGATAAAATCATTCCTTATACGCGATACAATAATCAGGATATACAGGCAGTGCAGATGAATTTAAACGCAACCCTTTCCTCTGTAAAATACCCAAAAGTGGAATTACCGCCTCAAACATGTTATCCTCAGTTCTTAAAATTTATCGACGCACTTCCTGCATGGGATGTACGCTGTAAAGAAAACGGCGTTCACCAGTTTGCGGTAGAGCTTCGCATGGTAAAAGACGAATACGAAATTGAATGCACAAAAGAAGCCTGTCGTGTTGGTGATTTAATTATTCAAAAAATCGAAGAAGGCATCCACAATCAATCAATCAAAACTGAAATGGATGTGGCTCTTTTGATTGAAAAAGAACTGAGATTAAACGGATGTGAAAAAACTGGATTTGACACATTAGCTGCAGGCCCTTCCCGTTCCTGGGCAATCCACGCATTTCCGGGATATACTCAGGGAGAATGGCCTGCGCAGGGACTTTCTATTCTTGACTTTGGAGTAATTTACAACGGTTATACAAGCGACACAACTTTAACAGTTGCAAAGGGACCTCTCTCAAAAGAGCAGGAAGAAATCTTAGAATTAGTTGAGCACGCTGCAAAAGAATGTCTGCGCCTCTATAAACCGGGAGTGCCGGTACGAGAAGCCTGTGAACAGGCACAGTTGATTTTTAAAGGAGCAAACCGCTCAATGCCACATACTCTCGGCCACGGAATCGGACTTGAAATCCACGAATACCCTCGGGTAAGTACAAAAATGTCTGCTGACGTTGTATTTAAAACAGGAATGATTGTAACCCTCGAACCTGGTCTCTACGACGAAAACCTGGGTGGATGCCGTCTTGAAAATGATGTACTCATCACTCAGGACGGAAATGAGGTCATTTCTAATTCCAAGATAATAAGAATCGAATAAAACTACAGTTTAATCAGCAAATCTTCACAAAGGTCGCTTAAGGCTTTTGTGAGGGTTGGATCTGTTAAATCCTCGGTTACTTCTTCCATCTTTTTAACAAGAACTGCAGAAGCCTCACGTTCATCTTCAATCATTACATCCTGAACCTGAGGCAATTTTAATAAATCGTTCATTGCATCAATTGTCTTGAGCAAACCTTTCTTTCCACTTAAACGGGAAATCAAATAATCAAGAACAACACGAGTCTTGCTTTCTAGGAATTCTGTACGCTGTGGTTCAGGAAGATTTTCACAAATTTCTCTTAACTTCTTAAACAAAGCGATTTCTTTTTCATATTTATTTGAACCGTCGGTTGCTTCAGCCATTTTTTCAAAACTTGGAAGCATTTTTTCGATGTGTTTAAGAACAGCTTTACTTGCAGCTTCTTCAACAGCGGTCTCTGCAACTTCACGAATGTAATTTTCTGCCTGATCGGTAGCCTGAGCTGCATCCGCAGCATTTTGAGCGGCAAGCCAGGCTTTTTCTGCGGCTTCGTTTGCCTTTTGAGCGCTATTCTGTGCATCTTGAACAGACTCAGCAATCATTGTGGCATCTTCTTCTGACAAACCAGGCTTTTCTTCAGGGATATCAGACTTATTGTACAAATTGTTGAAAGAAAAGTTTGGATTTCCAAAATCGAGGGCATCCTCAATCTCGTTATTTTCTTCTTCTGGAATAGCTTCTTCTTCATCATTTTGAGATGCTTCTTCCTGTGCGGCTTCTTCCTGTGTTGTTTCTTCCGATACAAAGTCGTCTGAGAAAGAATCGTCGGCTTGATTATCATCTAAAACAGTTTCTGACAATACAAAATCTTCTGGAAGTTTTTCATCTGAATCAGATTCATCCACAAGGGACACATCTGCTTTAGCATCGTCTCCGCCAACTTCTTCTTGAGTTTCTTCTTGAATTCCTTCTTCAACTTCTTCTGGAACCGACTGTTCTGCCTCTGCAAGAGCTTCGTCTTCCTCTGTAGCCTGAATCAAGTCGCCTTCCATATCTGTAAAGAGGGCGTTTTCTGTATCCATCTCAAGAACATCCTGATTTTCTTCATCTTTTAATGAATCCAGCGAATCGTTAAATTCGTCAGTTACATCTTCAGATGTCTCGTCTGTTATGGAATCCATATCTTCCTGAGAAGCTGTTTCTACACCTTCAGTTTCTGAGGTTGTTTCATCTGTATCAAAACCAAATTCATCAAGACTGATTTCTTCTCCAACATCTTGAGAAGATATTACATCCCCTGTAGCCCCGGAAACAACAGTTCCACCGTCACTCTGCGAGGCAATCTCTGCTGCTTTTTTTGCGGTATTTTTCTGATTTGCAGACTTATAAAGTCTTTTTGCAAGAACATTATTTGGGTCAAAAGCCATTGCAGTTGAATAAGATTCTTCTGCCTGCTCCATTTCTCCCATTGCTTCTTCAATTTGCCCCTGTAAAATCCATGCAGAAACATCCTTCATGTTTTCATCTATGGCGTTTTTTACCTGGTCTTTAGCTTTATCAAATTTATTAATCTGTTTGTAGCGCAATGCGTAGTCGTTATAACTCTGCGTATAGCTGGAATCTAGAGATAAACTCTTTTTCTGCAAGTTTTCTGCTTCGGAATCCTGATTTTTTAAAATGTAATACTGCCCCGCAAGATTTAACAACTCAGGAGTTGACTGCCAGTCCTCTGAAAACTGATTAAGATTTGAAAAAGCTTCATCCACAAGTCCAGAACTAAGCTGTATATAAATCAAATTCTTTTTTGCTTCTAGATTTCTTTCATCAAGTTTTACAGCTTTTGACACCGTTTCAAGAGCTTTTTCGTTTAACTCAGCTTTTTCGTAACTTGTTGCAAGAGTATTAAGATAATCACTTGTATTTGGTTTTATAAAATCTGCTTTTTGACAGGTTGCAATTGCCTGTTCATAATCACCTTGTAAAATCAGGATTTTACCTAAAAGATTATGTAAGTCGGCATCTTCCGGATGGAGTGCAATAGAATTTCTAACTGCTTCTGCTGCGACCTTTGTTTTTCGGTGAGCTATTAAAAGTTTTGCATAGGAACTTACAGCATCCTGCCAGCCTGGTTTTGCTTTAAGGGCACTTTCATATGCCTGAACCGCAGAACCATCATCCTTAACGCCTTCATAACTTCGGGCAAGATTGTACTGTAAAATTGGATGATTAGGATCAACCTGTAATCCTCTTTTATACGTAGAAATAGCCTTATCAAAGTCTTTTTTATCTGCATAGATTGAACCCAAATGGTTATAGGCAAGAACATCCATTGGATTTAACGCAATTACATCTTCAAAACAATTGATTGCTTCTTCTGTTTTTCCCATAGTTTTATAAGTAAAACCAAGGTTGTAATTTGCTTCAGCATTATTTTCGCCAGTTTGAAGGGCTTTTTTAAGATATAAAACGGCACTATCGTATTTTCCGAGACGACGGTTTGCACCACCTAAACTGTTCAAGGCGTTAAAATTATTAGGAGAAATTGCGAGAATCTTTTCAAAATAAGGAATAGCTTTTGCATCATTACCGGCTTTAACAAAAATTGAACCAATCTCACTTAAATATTTGATATTATTCGGTTCTTCGTTAAGCAACCCCGAGTATAATCGAACAGCCAAAGAATAATCTCTTGAAATGATTGCATTCTTTGCACGATTTAATACTAATTCCTTATTATCCATTCTTTTTCCCCTTATTTATTTTGCCGTTGGTCGAGCAAAAACTTCTTTAGACAGCGAACCGCAAACTCTATTATCAAGTTTAGAATAAGTAGCCACAGCAAAGTAATATATACTACCATTTTTTAGCCCAGTTAGTGTATAACTTGTTGCGTTACCTACATTAATTGGAGATTCCCCTTCTACAGCAATTCGTCCCAAATATTCTCCAGGACGATTTCCATAATAAATATAATATCCTCCGGCCGTATCATCAACACTACTGCTCCATCTTAAAGTAACAGAACCATCACCTTTTTGAGCTGACAGCCTAAATGGCGGGAGCGGATCAGGTAAAACGGTGTACTCTAAAACAATTTGAGTAACAGAAGGAGTATGTTCCCCTGCTCCATCAGGATACAAATCTGCCGCAACCTGAAAATACAATCCAGAAACATTCTGGATATCTTCACCGGATTCTACTGGAATCCATTTTGGCCAGTCTTCAGTCCAGTTAAAGAAATTATCCCCGGCTCGCACATAGAACTGAACCTCTGTCTGACTCGGTTTATATGCTTCTGCCTGAATTTTATTTAAAATCGAACCTGTTTTTGTCAAAATTGGCTCTGACTCAAACCGTCCTCCATCGATTTTATAATTACAAGGCTCAAGTAGTTCCTGTTTTTCCTGAGCAACCTCTTTTTCAATTGAAGAATAACTTCGCAAAATTCTTATATCATCCACATAACCCGAATAAGACGAACACAGTTTAAGACTTGCAGCCTTTCCCATAACAGCAGGAAAAACTTCTCCTCCTTCATGTCCGGTAGATGTCATATACTTAATGCACTCTAATTCGCCGTCGATGAGATATTCAAGAATTCCATCATCTTCGGTAAACACGATTGTGTGGTGACTCCAGCGGTTTGGAATGAGTTTTCTATTTGTAATAAGAACGACTTCTCCATTGTTCCCATTGTAGCCGTCAAAAATATTGCTAAAAATGACCATTGCCTTATTTTTATAGAAAGAAATGTTCACCATCTGATACAAAATCTGTCCATTAAAATTTCGGCTGCTTCTCCAGTCTAAAAGTTGTTCCCCATTTTCTACTGTTGAAGGACTAATCCAGAAATCAATCATAAACGAACCGGCAGGGCCTTCCTGACCAAACAGAGAAGTGGAATTTCCCTGTAACTCCAGGCCAGAATCGTTACTACGGCACAAGGCACTACCCTTGCCCATTTTTGCATTAGACTTCAGGAACAAATTGTTTTCAAGGACTTTATAATTATTTGCGATATCACCAATAAAATCATTTTCAAAATTAATCAAAAGGTCTGTATATTGATTTTTCTTAAAAACATTTGATTCAAGTTCAAGACACTCATAGCCGTAACGGCCACTACCAGTAGTAATGCCATCCCGCTTTGTGACCTTTGACCAGCCAGCTGCTCCTCCAAGAACAAATTGTTCTGCACAAAGCAAGGAACACATCACTAAAATAGAAAACAAAGCAAAGGCTTTTTTAATTCGTGGAAATACATTTAATTTCATGTTAAAATCACTCATATTCATTTATGACTAACAGCAATACAGAAGAGGCAAAATCTCAAAGAGAAATCTTACATCAAACCGCATTGCAAGCTCCTTCTTCCAGTGGAGTGTACCTTTGGCGTAATCCAAAAGGCAGCGTAATTTATGTAGGAAAAGCCAAAAACTTAAAGAATCGACTTTCCTCGTACTTTGCAGGAAATAAGGACATCAAAACCAGGCTCCTTATTTCTCATGCTCAGTCTATTGAATACATCACAACAGCAAACGAATACGAAGCATTTCTGCTGGAAAATAACCTCATTAAGAAATACACTCCAAAATATAACATTTGTCTTAAAGATGGAAAATCCTACCCCGTTTTGCGTATCACAAACGAAGACTTTCCAAAACTATTTAAAACACGCCAGGTTATTCACGATGGCTCTACATATTTTGGACCGTATCCGGATGCAAATGCCCTGGACACCTTTATAGAAACCCTCTATAAGATATACCCCATAAGACATTGCAGAACTCTTAAACCTCGTCAGAGCCCTTGTTTATACTACCATATAAAACAATGCAAAGCCCCATGTTGTAACAAAATCGACAAAGAGTCCTACAATTCCTTTATCGGAGAAATAAAAGAGCTACTTGAGGGAAAGGACTCCTCTGCAATCGAGAAACTCACTGCAAAAATGAAAACAGAAGCCAGCAACCTCAACTTTGAAAAAGCTGCTCGAATGAGAGATGGGCTTAGAGCTCTGATGGTAATGCAAAACCAGAACATTGTAGAAAGTTTTGACAACACAGACCGAGACTACATTGCCCATTACACCGAGGGAGAACTTGTAAGCTTTACCGTTTTAAAAATCCGAAGTGGAAAACTTTTGGGCCGTGACAATTACAGAGTTGTAAGTCTGAATGAAGAAGAAGAACTAACAGAAGAGTTTATGAGCGCCTATTATCAAAGCCCGGAAGATATTCCTCCTTATATTTATGTTCCCACACAGGCTGGCCAGGACTATCTTTCTAAATGGCTCAAAGACACCTTTAAGATAGAAACAACTGTAATTCTTGTTAACGACAAAATTGAGAACGCTCCCCGCCATAATGCCGCTATGAACATGGCCTTTGAAAACGCAAAAGAAGACATAATCCGCAGAAAACGGGAACGAGGGGATTTACCTGCAATGGAAGAACTCCAGGAAGTTCTGGGATTAGACCGGCTTCCTGTTAGAATCGAAGGCTTTGATATTGCCCACATAGGCGGAAAATTCCCGGTTGCGAGCCTTATCAGCTTCTATAACGGAAATCCTGACAAAAAAAATTACCGCTATTTCAGATTAAAAACTACCGACGGTTATATTGACGATTTTCAGTCGATGAGAGAAGCAACCACCAGGCGCTATACACGACTTATAAATGAAGGAAAGGAACTTCCGGACCTGCTGTTAATAGATGGTGGTCTTGGGCAGGTAAACGCTGTTCGAGATGTACTTAAATCACTTGGATTGGATATTCCTATTGCGGGGCTTGCAAAACGCGACGAAGAAATCTGGAGACCAGATGCAGACGGGCCTATCTGTCTTCCCAAAAGAAGCGATGGACTCAGACTTTTACAAAGAGTCAGAGATGAAACACACCGCTTTGCAACAAGCCGAAATCAAACTTTACGCACAAAAGAAAATACTCAAAGCATATTTCTCAAGTTGCCTCATATCGCAGAACAGCGCTCAAAGATACTTTCAAAAGAATTTACAACTCTCAAAAATCTTGCTGAGTCAGAAGAAAGTAAAATCGCTCAGGTTCTTCATGTGAGAGCCGACGAGGCTACAGAAATTCTCCTGGCTGCAAAAGAACTTTTGAAGAAACAGGAAGCAAGAAAAGAAGAACAAAAACTTTCTCTACAGGAAGCCGGAACTACCTGGCAAAAAGCGGCTCAGGCACACAAAGATGCAGAATATATTTCAAGTCTAGCAGATCTTGCTTTAAAAGTAGCAGACTCCCCATCTACTCAAGACAGGGAGTCTGATTAAACTGATTTAGGGTTTATTACAAACCCTAAAAACGGCGAAGTCAAGGCTTTAAGCGTACGCGTGCCTTGACTCGACGTATAAACTTACCAGCTGTATCTGATGGCAATTCCAGCACAGAAGTTTGCACAAGGATCGTCAAATACGGCACCGATAAAACCTAATTGAACAGGGATAGAAAGGTGATCTGCAATTAGGAATTCAAATCCAAAACCACCTCCAAGAATAAGCTGATTTGTAGTCTTTACACCATAAATAATTTTATCTGTGTCTCTATCATATTCACTAGTATTTACAGATCTAAACTGATAACCTGCTAAACCATAAGCGAATAATCTTGAACCAAAGTGGTCGCCCCAAGGAGCCTTAAACAACGTAAAATCTAATTCTGTATTAAAATTTACATTGTATATATCAAAATAAGTAGATTTTTCTTTAGGATTAATCACAACATAAAGATCAAATTTTTGAGAAACTATGTCGTTATATCTTCTTTCATATTGAAGACCAGAAACAACAGGCTCTCCTCCTAATACATAAAGTCCGAGTGCATTTTTATTTTCCAATGGAGAAGCAAAAACCCCTGCCACAGATCCCATCAATAACGCTCCCGCAGCAATTAAAATCTTAATCATCTTTTTCATATAATACCTCCGCTTCCGTTTTTTACTTTTTTTCGTAAGCTGATTGTATTTTCATCTAAAAAAATTGAATTGTAAATAGGATTTCTTTAAAAGTAACCGAAGTTACCCTAAAAGTAACCGCGGTTACCCCCATTCTACCCCTTCTTGTTGTTAGTTTTAATTAATTCTATACTGTGAACATGTGGATTTTAGTAGCAAAACAACTTGTAATAATGCTTATAATTGCCTTACTGGGTTTTTCTGTAAGCAAAGCATTCAAATTTGAAAAAAGAGAACAACAGTGCATAAGTAAATTACTACTTTACTTTATTAATCCTTGTCTAATAATTACTCAATTTAACCTTGAGTTTGATGCCAATAAACTAAAAAGTCTTGGCCTTGTACTTTTAATTTCTTCTGTACTTCACATTTTTATGATTATAATCGCTTTAATTGCTTTTAGAGGAAAAACTGAAGAAGAAAAATCCCTGGACAAGCTAGATAGAATTGCACTCGTATTTACAAATTGTGCCTTTATCGGAATTCCTCTTATAAACGGTGTTCTTGGACAGGAAGGTGTTTTTTATCTTTTAGGATATGTAGTTATTTTCAATATCTTTTTGTGGACTTTTGGATATATCATGGTTGGCGGAAAAATGCAGATCAAAAAACTCATAACTAATCCAAATATCATAGCTGTTACAATTGGTATAATTTTATTCATTCTTCCTGTAACTCTTCCAGATGTTATCGCAAAACCTCTTGGTCATATTGGCGCCATGAATACAGCCACTGCAATGCTTCTTTTAGGTATGCTTTTTGCAACTTTTAAACTAAAACAGCAGGAACATGACACGGATTCTTCCGAAATCGCTCAGGCAAAGCCGGTAAATTATGTTTGGAGAGTTGCAAAATTAACAATTTTCAGACTTGTCATAATGATTCCAGTCTCCCTCTTTACAGTTTATGCCTTTTACAGACTGTTTTCTGGATTTCCAAATATTAGAACCATCTGCTATGTCATCTACATTTGCAGTTTAACTCCTGTTGCAATGAGTGTATCTAGTTTTGCGGTACTTTTTAACAAAGACGAAAGCTATAGCGGGCTTTTAGTTATGAGTACCAGTGCAATCTGTATTGCAACGCTTCCTCTTGGAATTGCCATTGCAGAAAAATTATTCTAAAAATTATAAAAAAATAGAATAAAATGGTTCATGTGCTATTGACCATTTTATTAAAAATCTATATATTAAAAAACATCAACGGACGGTTAGCTCAGCTGGTACGAGCGTCTGGTTTACACCCAGAATGTCGGGAGTTCGATCCTCTCACCGTCCATAAGACCTGAAATGTTTCAGGTCTTTTTTTTTAACATTTTGGTCTTTGCGTGGGAGCCCGACATTCTTCCAGACGTCGCTCGCTAGTCTCGCTCCGTGCCACTTTTTGGTAAATCCTAAAAAAATGCACTGTCGTACATTTTTTCTTAACGGATTTCCTATCGTTGGCATGTCGGGAGTTCGATCCTCTCACCGTCCATAAGACCTGAAACACTTCAGGTCTTTTTTTTTAACATTTTGGTCTTTGCGTGAGAGCCCGACATTCTTTCAGACGTCGCTCGCTAGTCTCGCTCCGTGCCAAAAATCCTATGAGGATATGATAGATTTAGAAGAAGAACAGAATAAAAAGGTTAGAGCTCTGCTTGTTGGAGAACCTGGCAACAATCTTGAAGAATTAACAGGTCTTGTAGAAACCCTTGGGCTCGAAATATCTGAAAAAATTACACTTACACGACTTGAAGTTCAACCCGCCTACGGCATGGGCAGCGGCAAAGCCCATGAAATTGCAGAACTAGCAAAAGAAACCGAATCCGACTGTATAATCTTTGACTTTAATCTCGAACCTACAAAACAACGCAACTGGGAAAAACTTTCCAAAATTCCATGTTTTGACCGTCAGGAAGTTATAATCCGCATTTTTGCCCAAAGAGCACAAACAAAAGAAGCTGTTCTCCAGGTAGAATTAGCCCGACTTACGTATTCATTACCTAGACTTGCACATTCATATGGAGATATGGCCCGACAACGGGGTGGTAGTTACGGTTCAAAAGGAGCAGGAGAAACTCAGCTGGAATTGGACCAGCGTAGAATCCGGGAACGAATTGCCCAAACAAAAAAAGAATTAGCACAGGTAGAAAAAATACGCGATACCCAGCGAAAACGACGGGGAACAATACCTGTTCCTGAATGCGCATTGATTGGCTACACCAACGCTGGTAAATCTTCTTTATTAAATGCCCTTACTGGAAGCGACGCCTTTGTAGAAAATAAACTCTTTGCAACACTGGACCCTCTAACCCGCAAATTAAACCTAAAAGACGGAAACGGAATTCTTTTAACTGACACTGTAGGATTTATCAGTAACCTGCCACACAGCCTTATCGACGCATTCAAATCCACTCTTTCAGAAGCAGAACAGGCCGACTTACAATTAATCGTTCTGGACGCAAGCGACAGTCAGGTATTCAATCATTTTCAAACGGTTATAAAAGTTCTTTCAGAAATTAATGCAGATCAAAACGAACGACTCATCGTACTAAACAAATGCGACAATGACATACCACAGGACCAGATGACAGCCTTAAAGGTTCAGTTTCCAGAAGCGGTGTGCGTAAGCGCAAAAACTCATATGGGATTCGAGGAACTTTCCAGTGCAATCAGCACAAAACTATTAGGCTCAATAAAAAAATATAAGATTCCCAGCGACAACTTTGAATTAATCAAACAAATCAGAAAAAACGGAGTAATAACTCACGAAGAATGGCTGGATTCAAGTGTTGTCATAACCGCAAGAATCACAGGAAGAACTGCAGCCCTTGCCAAGTCCTTTGCAATCGACTAAAGTTTATTCAATGAAAAGATTCGATATTGAAAAAATTACAATAAATCAGATTCTTACAGGTATAGCAATTTTTCTTGCCTTTATGATTGTTTTATCAACAATCCTAGGCCTCGCCAAAAAGAACTCTAAGGATCCAAAACTTGCAAAAAATCCTTCTATTGTTATTGCTCAAGGTCAGGATACACTTTCTGCAGAATACTATTCATTTAAAAACTTTGAACGAATGAGAATCGTCCCAAAAGAAACAAAAAACTCGAATCCGGTGACCCTTATAATCACACCATGCTTTGCCTACACAAAAGATGATAAAGACTTTAATGAAGAACTCAGCCGAAAAAGCTCTATTATCAAATCTTCTATTATAAACTACTTTTCTTCTAAAACAGTGCAAGAATTAAATGCTCTCGGAGAAGAAAATGTTAAAGAACAATTAAAAAAACAAATCAACGAAAATCTTGTTCTAAATAAAATCCAGGGAATATATTTTTCTGAATATATATTTCTGCAATAAAATGCAACTTTTTTATAAAAACAGGTTTCTAATATATAACTATTAAAGAGGTTATTACATGGAAGAAGCTATTATGTCACCAGCCGCACAGGTTATTTTTTCAATTATCCCAATCGTAGGAATTGCTTTTGGAGCTTTAGTCGTGTTCTTCTATCTTTTGTGGCATCACCACGAAATCAAATTACAGATAAAAACAGGGACTTTTGTTCCAAAAAAGTTTAATGCAGCTGCCTTCAGTTTTTTAATTGGACTTTTATTAACAGGAGTAGGTTTTACCTTAACCCTTGTATTTGCGCTTATGAGCGGTTTTTCTTATGCACTATTAGGAGGCTTGATTCCTATGGTTGTAGGAATTAGTTTCCTTTTATTCTATAAATACTACCCTGAATTCCACTCAAAAAACAATGAAAAATAATGAGCTCAAAAAAAATGAGCTTAATAATAATAAAAAAAGAGATTTCGCATTAATACGCCAGATTTTACAAGGTAACAATGATGCCTTTGCAGAATTAATGTCTATTTACAAGAATAAAATTTTTATTTTTGGAAAAAGTTTTTTTAAAAACGAAACCGATGCCGAAGATTTTGTTCAGGAAGTTTTTATAAAAATATATACGCATCTTAATACTTTTAAGGGTAAATCACAGTTTTCCACCTGGCTTATGAGAATTGCCTACACCACTGCTATAAACTCAATAAACCGCCGCAAGGAATATCTTCCTCTTTCTGACGAAATGATTATTGCAGATCCCCTGACAAACACCCCCGAAGAAGTACATCTCAAAAAGCTTTTAAAAACAGCTATTAAACAGGCAATCTCAGAACTCCCAGAAAAATACGCCATCTGTATAGACATGTATTTTTCTTACGACATTCCTTATTCCGAAATTAGTGAAATAACAGGATTACCATTAAATACAATTAAAAGTCATATCTTTAGAGCAAAAAAAATACTAAAAGAAAAATTGGAGGAATTACATGCCAACTAAATGCGATAAAATCATGGACGAATATCTTGCCCTGGACAAAAATCAGCGTGTACCACTCAGAATCACAAGGCATCTTTTAACCTGCGAAGCTTGTCGTAATAAAATTAAGATGATTTCAATTGCAGAAAAACAAATATCTGCACCGCTAAATGTTCAGACCCCAAAAGAAGACAGTTCCATAAATGCTGTTATGAACAAAGTAGCACAGATAGAACTTGAAAACATCAGAAAGCATCAACTCCCTGTCTACGGATGGATTATCATTGGCTTTATTATGATTGCTCTCTTAGTCGGTGCAACATACTTCATCCGCATCCTTAACAGCAATTTAGCAACATCATTCTACGCACTACTGTTAGCATTCTGCATAATTTCTTATTCTGCAGTTTTCGTTTACAGCCACATAGACATTTTTGTTAAGAAAATCGATACAGTTGTAAAAGGATTTCAATCTGCTGTTTAACGCCAGAGAGCCGCAGGATTGACTGTTTTTCCGTTTTTATAAACTGTAAAGTGCAGGTGTGGACCAGTACTCATACCTGTACTACCAACCTTTCCAATTCGTGTATTTGTGTCGACGTATTTACCTTTTGTAACAAGAACCGCACTCATATGACCATACAAAGTTTTATATCCCGAGTGGTGGGTAACAATTACATAATTTCCGTATACGTTGTTAAAACCTGTAGAAGAAACTACACCACCAAGAGCTGCATAAATTGGTGTTCCTGTAGGACAAGCCATATCAATTCCACTATGGTAAGATCTCTTGCCGCTAAAAGGAGAACTTCGCCATCCAAACAATGATGAAACGTAATAACGGTTGTGAATAGGCTTATGGAAAAGATCCCCATTAATTTCCTGACGAGTTACCCAGTCTAATTCTGCATCTGGAACAAAAACAGTAGTTCCTGCAGTTAAACTGACATTACGTTCAAGATTATTTGCCTTACAACATTTATCTGCACTAACTTCGTATTTAGTAGAAATAGAATCAACAGTTTCACCGTCTTTTCTAACAGTATAAATAATTCCAGGCATAGAAGGAATCTTAAGGTACTGTCCAATCTGAAGAAGCCTTGACTGGTGAATATTGTTTACACTGATAATGGTATCCTGAGTAATTCCAAAGTTATCAGCAATGTAACCAATCATATCACCTTTTTTTACACGGTATGTGTAATAGCAAAGTTCAAGGTCAACATCGGTATTTTCCTGAGAAAATATCTGATGAGCTGCTTCAAGAGAATCTTCTTCTGTAGCATTCTCATTAATCTCAGAAATAAGAGCCAAATCTTCGTCCTGCAAACTTACACCAGAATTGTCTAAAGAAACTTTTTCTGCTGATGCAGTATCAGAAAGTGACTCCGTTGAACCAGCTGCTTCATTTGAAACCATCTCTGTAACTGGTTCTACAAAACTTGCGTTTTCTGCAGGAATTTCAAAACCACCAACACCCTTTTTACCATTAGCATTATTTAAAATAGAAATAACACCAAAGGTTATGAGAGCTCCACCACAGAAACTTAAAGTTGTATTTAATACAATTCGCTTAACACGATTGTTGAATATTCTATTATGCATATGAATAAATTTAAATTTGCTTTCAGGTTTTAGTTTAAAATTCTTAAAATTCTTCATATATTTTACACCTATTTTCGAGAAACACCAACCAGGAAAGTTTCAAATGATTCATTTCTGCAGGCTTCAGGTTTAAATCCCTTTGCCGTAACAAATAATTCTCTCATTTTTTTTAGAAATTGCTGTTGATCGCCATTCTGGAAAATTTTAACGCAAAAATTTCCGCCTTTTTTCAACATTGTTTCAGCATACCAGATTGCCATTTCTACAAGTTGCTGGCTTCTGGCTGTATCAACGATTCTATTTCCTGTTGTTAATGGAGCCGCATCACAAACTACAAGATCATAAGGTCCCAGAGCTTTGATTTGACTTCTGATTCCGGCATCATTTAAGTCGCCCTGTAAAAAAGTCAGATTATCACCTCTTACAGATTTTGAAAGAGGATTTAAATCGCAACTGACAACTTTTCCACCTTCTCCAAGATTTCTAAGCAAAAAGGTTGTCCAGCTTCCCGGAGCAGAACCTAAATCCAGAACATTACAATTCTTTTTAATCATTCCAAATTTTTCGTCCATTTCTTTTAATTTATAAACTGAACGAGCCGGATATCCTTCTGAGAATGCCTTTTGTGACCAATAATCGGGTTTTTCGTAGCTATTTGATGCCATAGTACTAAAATTTTCGGCATTTCCTACTTAATGTTTAGAACTTTTACCGCTATAATTGACACCATGAACAAAGAACTTTTACCGATTTTACAAAATATAGAAGAAGCCTTAAAAAAGGCTTTACCTGACCAGACAAATCAACTATGGCGAAACCAGAGTTTCAGACAGCTGGAATCTGCTGTTAAGCCGGAATATATAAAAAATTTAATTACCCCATGCCGAACATTGATGGATTTAGGAGGCAAACGCTGGAGACCTCTTCTTCTGGTCCTATGTTCTAACCTTGCCCGGGAAAGCGGTATCACAAACGGACTTTCTATCCAACAGACACTGGATCTAACTCCGTTAGTAGAATTTGTACATACAGCTAGTCTTATCCATGACGATATTGAAGATTGTGCCGACACCCGACGAGGTGAACTCGCGGCTCACATAAAATATGGCCTGGATACAGCCTTAAATGCCGCCAGCTGGCTGTATTTTCAAGCTTCTGCATGCATCGACAATCTTGATGCTCCTCAAGAATTAAAAAACAGGCTTTATTCACTTTATGCAGTAGAACTCCGCCGTCTGCATCTTGGTCAGGCAATGGACATTTACTGGCACCGTACACCGGAATTGTTTCCCTCTATCGATGAATACAAAGCCATGGTTCACTGTAAAACAGGCACTCTTGCAAGCCTTGCAACTCAGACAGGACTTACCGCTGGCGGCGCAACTTATGAAAAAGCCCTTGAAGGCGGGACAATCGCAGCAAATCTCGGTGAAGGATTTCAGATTCTTGATGATGTACAGAATTTAACCACCGGAAATCCAGGAAAAAAACGGGGTGATGACATCGTAGAAGGTAAAAAAAGTCTACCTGTATTACTGCACATTCAAAATAATCCTCAGGACAAAGATAAAATTGCACATTTATTTTCAAGAGCACGACAGGAAGGTATTGACAGCCCTGCCGTTGAAGAATGCATAGAATTACTGGAATCAAAAGGAGCCATAACTATGGCTAAAGACCAGGGGTTAGACTGCATTATCAAAAACAGTTCCGCTCTTTCAAATATTTTTGGAACACAAAACACTTCTAAATCAGCCGCTCTGATTATAGATTTATTTAAAGGAATGGCTAATGCTTGAAAACGCTTATAAACTCAACAACCAGGCAATTCTTTTAGCAAAAGACGGCTCTTACAAAGAAGCCATAGCGTGTTTTGTAAGGGCAATCACCCTCGACAAAGAAAACACTCTCCTATGGTACAACCTTGGCATTACCTACCGTGATGCAGGCAACTTAAATGCCGCCATTGAAAGTTTAGAACATGCCCACGATATCGATGATACAGATATAGAAGTTTTAGAAGAACTTGCAATAATTTACTACAACATCAGTAATTTTGATCAGGCTATAGCTTGTTGTCACGAAGGCCTGGATTTAAATCCTCAAAATCCTAACCTTTGGAACACTCTGGGAGTAGTATATTTTAATCAGGCAAATTATAAGGATGCCTGTGAATCATTTGAAATGGCTGTAATGATTAATCCCTATCACGCCGATGCACTCTACAATTTACGCGACACCTATAAAAAACTCGGAAACAAAACCGGCGCACAGGAATGCAGTTCAAGACTTTCTCAAATCCGAAAAAACGGAGATTTTGTTTTATGAAAGCAATATATAAAGTAATTCAGATTGAAGAAGACTATATCACAGTTGCAGAAGAAACTCCTATCTCCGGCGGACGTCCTTCTTCAGAAATAAGAATTAAGAATCTTCAAAATCTTGATATGCATTTAGGCTCTCATGTAACAATCGGATTTCCAAAAAAGCTTGAAGCGTTGTACGGCATCATAGGATTATTTTTTCCGATTGTCGCAGCAGTCTTTGGGCTTTTTATTTCTAAATATATCGCTCAGATAATAAAAATAGAGCCTTCACAAATTGTAAAGGCTCTTTGTTCAATCATATGTTTTTTAATGGCTTCCACCATTGTATTCTTTTTTTCAAGAAAACTACCTGTTAAATTACAATTACAAATAACAAGTGTTCTCGACTAAAAAGAACTAAATATTGCAGGATTAATAACTGTGCTCTCTTGCAATACGACTTATTTCATCTGCCATATCTTTTAGGCTGACCTGTTTTTGGACACCACCAAGTTCGTATGCTACCCTAGGCATGCCATATACAATAGAACTTTCTTCATCCTGTCCAAGAGTATATGCACCCTGCTTTCGCATTTCTGTAATTTGAGCTGCTCCGTCTCGTCCCATACCGGTCATAATTACACCAAGTGCATTATTCTTATAAATACGGGCTACGCTTTCAAAAAGAACGTCTGCACTTGGTCTATGACCATTGCGAGGGTCCTTTTGATTTGTGCGGATTATATTTCCACCAAGAGCTTCTTCAACTTCGATGTGGTAGGCACCTGGAGCAATGTAAATGTTTCCTTCCTGGATTTTCATACCGTCACTTGCTTCCTGAACCTTTAAAGGACAAATTCTATCAAGGCTCTGCGCAAATTCTTTTGTAAAACCTGCCGGCATATGCTGAACTACAAGGATAGGAGCCTTAAGATGTGGATCGATAAGCTTAAAGACTTCTCTCAAAGCATTAGGACCACCAGTACTGATTCCCAGAGCAATAATTTTTACCTTACCGCCGTCCCGTAGGACTTCAATCTTTGCAGGTTCTTTATGAATTACGACTGTCTTAAGTAATGGTGCAAGAACTTCTTTTGTTGGAGCAGGCATTTCAGGAGTTTCAATACCCTTTTGTTTTGCAACAAAACGCTCTGCTTCTCGCATTTTTGACGCATGCATAAAGAAATCTGCTTGAGGCATCTTTTTGCCACGTCTTCGTGCATAAGTTGTTCCATAAGAAGCTAATCGTTCAACTAAATCTTCCTGAACGTTTATAACATCAGTACTTACAGATCCACCTGGCTTAGTAATAAAATCACTGGCACCGAGTTCCAGACATTCCATGGTAACTGTAGCACCTTTTGTTGCAATTGAAGACAAAATAATAACCGGAATATCGATTTTACGCTTTTTTCTTTCCCGCAAAAACTCTACCCCTGTCATTACAGGCATTTCGATATCAAGAATAATAATATCTGGATTATATTCAGGAAGTAAGTCCAGCAGCATCTGTCCATTACTTGCCTTACCAACGACCTGCATACCAGGAGTTTCGTTTACCATTCTGGAAACGAGATTTCTCATCAAGGCAGAGTCGTCACAAATCATTACAGAAAGGGTATCATAGCCCGAATCTTTTATTTCCATATTGCTAGACCTTCGTTAGTAAAAATTATTCGTTTTTCTGATACAAACAAGCCCAGTCAGTCTTTAAGAACTCGAATTTAGTATCCATTCCAAATAAAGACTCTGAGTGTCCAATAAATAAATATGAATGCTTAGCCATAGAATTCCAGAATCGATTTAGAACTACAAGCTGAGCTGGTTCGTCAAAATAAATCATAACATTTCGACAGAAAATTACATCCAGATCTCTTTTGCCGGAATCGTTTTTAAGGTTATGGTAGTCAAACTTAACTCTATCCATAATGTCCTTATTAACCTGATAACCACCTTCTACAGCGGTAAAAGAACTTGCCAGGTATTCAGGAGGGACACCATCCACCTTATTAGAAGCATAAAAACCGTGCTGACCTACCATCAGACTTTTTAAGGAAATATCCGACGCAGTAACAGAATAATCGTATCCAGGAGGAAGAATCTTTTTCATAATCATTGCGATAGTATATGGTTCTTCTCCAGTGGAACATCCTGCACTCCATATGCGCACAGTTTTATCACCGGTTTTCTTTTTTTCTTCAAGAACATGAGGAATTACATAATTTATGAGAGCATCGAAATGTGGCTGGTTTCTGAAGAAACGAGTCAAGTTTGTAGTTACATTATCAAGCATCTTTTTCATTTCTTCGTGATCGGTTGTGATCAACTTGTAGAAATCGTCAACAGATTCCATATTGTGTTCACGCAGCATCTCTTTAATTCTGCTGTCCAATATAGGTCTGTTTGTTGCTGAAAATGTAATACCACTTTCATCGTAAATAATCTTTCTAAACCGCTCAAAATCTACATCATTAAGAATATCAGCCATAAAAAGAATTATACTCCTGTAATTCTCAAAAGTAAAACTATTTTGATAGAAAAACAGTTTAAAGACTGATATAATTCACCTAGTAAAATGAAAAAATCGGTTTTATTTCTAAGCGCATTTACACTCCTCTTTGCAAGCTGCTCCTTAAAATATGGAATGCAAACCTACGACGACTCAAATATTCCTGAGTTCACTTTTAAAGACGCAACTTTTTCCCGTTATAAAAGTGGTCAGGTTCAGATGGAACTTAATGCAAAAAAAATGGAACAATACAAAGACGGTAAAAGTACTTACGCAAAAGATCTTTCATTTACAATAAAAGATGACGAAGGCAACATCACCACAAGAGGTTCCTGCGGTCTTTTGGCAAGCAATACAGGAACAGAGATTTATTCACTCTACGACGATATTTCAATCGAAAATCTCAAGGAACAGATGCAGTTTTTAGCACACACCCTCAGATGGAACGGCAAAACAGAACAGCTCATTTCTAACAAAACAGATATTGTAACAATCAAAAAAGGCAACACAACAATCCAGGGAAGTGGTTTTTCAGCAAGCGGAATTACAAAATCTTTTGCCTTTACCGGTGTTGTAACTGGTTCAATACAGGAGAATAACGAAAATGAACCTTCAGAAGAATAGATTTATAATTACACTCGCGTTCTGTTTTTTTCTAATTCCTGTTCATGCAGAAAATATACAGTTTTCGGCTAACAGTATGTCCGGTAAAGTCGGAAGCAAAACAGATTCTACCACACTCTCTGGTGAAGCCTATGTTCTTACAGATTCTATGGAATTATCTGCCGATGAAATCAGTTTAAGTGGAAAAGACTTTAGGTTTATAGAAGCCTCAACCAATGTAAAAGGTATCATCAAAGAAAGTGAGATGGAATTTACATGCGGAAAACTAAAATACGACCGCGAGACAAAAAAAGCAGAACTCTTAAACGACGTCTCTCTAACAGACAAAAAAAATAATGTTTCTGCAAAAGCTCAGATGATAGAATACAACCAGACTAGCGACATTGCTGTAATGCAGATAAGCGTTGAACTAAAACAAAAAGACAATGTATGTACCGGCGCCTACGCAATTTATAAAAAAAATGAACAGATGCTTGAACTAAGCGGAAACAGTCAGATTAAGCAGGGACAGGATACCTTTAGAGCTCAGGAAATTACACTAAACATGGAAACTCAGGAAATCACCCTTGATGGACGAGTAAAGGGCTCAATTACCGAAGAGCGAAAATCTACAAAAGAAAATTCTGAAACAAAAGAAAACAATGAAACAGGAGATAGGCCTGAACCACCAGAAGAACCAGAAGATAATAAACAAGACAAAAATAAAAATCCATCAGGAAAAAAAGAATGAGCGATATAAACCACCAGACACAGAATAATTTAGAATTTAATTCAATAAGCACTCCAGATTCTATCCAACAGGAATCAGAAATGCAGAACAACTCCAATATTCACACATTACGAGTTTCAAGTTTATTCAAAAGTTTTGGACACAAAAAAGTCGTTCAGGGAATTGATTTTCAGATGCATACCGGAGAAGTTCTCGGACTTTTGGGACCAAACGGAGCCGGAAAAACTACAACTTTCTACATGATTGTTGGTTTTTACAAGCCTACAGCCGGAGAAATTTTCCTTGATGAAGAACAAATCACACCACTACCAATGTATAAACGCGCCCGCAAAGGTATCTCGTACCTTCCTCAGGAACCAAGCGTTTTTAAGAAATTTACCGTAGAAGAAAATATCTGGTCCATTCTTGAAACAAGAACCGATTTGACCAAAGAGCAGAAAAAACAAAAACTTGAAGATTTAATCGAAGAATTTGCAATTGGCCGTATCAGAAAACAATATGCCTACACCCTTTCTGGAGGGGAACGCCGTAGAACGGAAATTGCCCGCTCACTTGCAATCGAACCTAAGTTTTTACTTTTGGACGAACCATTTGCCGGAATCGACCCTATCGCAGTTGCCGACATTAAGCAGATGATAGGTTTACTTGCAAAAAGAGGAATTGGAATTCTTATTACAGACCACAATGTTCGAGATACTCTTGAAATTACAGACAGAGCTTTGATTGTTTCTACAGGACAAATTTCGATTCAGGGTACTCGTGAAGAAATTCTAAACAGCGAACTTGCCCGGGAAATATATCTGGGAAAAGACTTTTCGATGTAATTTGGCAGAAGTTTTTAGTTAATTCTACTATATTATGCATCTAATTTGACAATCATAAAAACCCATGTTATTATTAGTTTTGAACTATTCTATTCTAATGGAATTTATGGAGTTTTGAATGACTAAAGTACCTCAAGTAGTTCTTTGGGTCGCTCTTCCACTAGCAGGAATCGTTCTTGGATGGATTATTCGCTGGCTTTACGCCAGATTTCAACTATCTGCATCAGAACAAAAAGCAGAACGTGTTAAACAGGACGCTATAAGAGAAGCTGAAGCTCAGAAAAAAGAAATTTTGCTAAACGCAAAAGATGAACTCATTCGTGAACGAAACCAGCAGGAACGCGAAAACCGGGAACGCCGTGCAGAAGTTCAGCGATACGAAGCACGAGTCAGCAAGAAAGAAGAACTTGTTGACCAGCGAGCAGCTGAATGTGACAAAAAAGAAAAAGAATTTGCAGACCGTGCAGCTGCAATGAAAAAAAGAGAAACAACCCTTAACGCACAAGAAGAAGAATTGAGACGAGAACTTGAAAGAATCTCAGGTCTCTCAGCTCAGGAAGCAAAAGAACTTATCATCAAGAGCCTCGAAAACGATGCCCGCCATGATGCACAGGCTCTTTTGAACAAAATTGAACAGGATGCCCAGCTTTCTGCAGAGAAAAAAGCAAGGGAAATCCTTATTTCTGCCATTCAGAGAATTGCACCTGAAACTACAAGTGACATAACAGTTACTACAGTTTCTTTGCCAAGCGATGAAATGAAAGGTAGAATCATCGGTCGCGAAGGTCGAAACATTCGCACCCTTGAAACTCTAACTGGTGTAGACATCATTATTGACGATACCCCAGAAGCTGTTGTTATTTCTTGTTTTGACCCAGTTCGAAAAGAAATTGCAAAAGAATCTTTGGAACGCCTTATTTCTGATGGCCGTATTCATCCGGCTCGCATCGAAGAAATTGTTCAGAAGGTTACAAGAGAAGTTCAGAACAAGATTTACGAAGAAGGTGAAAGAGCCCTCTTTGATCTTGGTATTCACAATATGCCAACAGATGGTGTTAGAGCTCTTGGCCGTTTGTACTTCCGTACAAGTTATGGTCAGAATGTTCTTACACACTCAAAAGAAGTTGCTACAGTTGCAGCAACCCTTGCAGCAGAAGTTGGTGCAGACAGAGAACTTGCTAAGCGCGCAGCAATCCTTCACGATATTGGTAAGGGTGCAGAAAATGACAGCGACCAGAACCACGCAGAAGTTGGTGCAGAAATCGCACGCAAGATGGGAGAAGATGCTCGTGTAATTAACGCAATTGCAGCTCACCATAACGATGTTGAACCAACTACAATCGAAGCTATTATCGTACAGATTGCAGATGCAATTTCGGCAGCTCGTCCAGGTGCTCGTAAAGAAACTGTAGACAACTACGTAAAACGCCTTGAAAACCTTGAATCTATTGCAGAAAACTTTGAAGGCGTAGAAAAAGCATTTGCTATTCAGGCTGGTCGTGAATTACGCGTATTGGTAAACAATGAAAAAGTTGCTGATAACGAAGTAAAACAGCTTGCAAGCGATATTGCAAAACAGATTGAAAACGATCTTAAGTATCCAGGAAGAATCCGTATCACAATGATTCGCGAAACACGAATTATTGAATACGCTAGATAAAGTTCTGATACTTTCAAAGATAAGCCGGTTAACCTAAAAGTTAGCCGGTTTTTTTATTTAGGGTTTATTACAAACCCTAAAAACGGCGAAGTCAAGGCTTTAAGCGTACGCGTGCCTTGACTCGACGTATTTTAAATTATTTTAATAAGCCAGAGTCATATAACCTGTCAAAATACTATCGTAAAAATTATCACCACGAGGCATAAATCGATAACTGATTCCAAAAACAGGCATTACTTCTGATGAAGATTCATACAAAAAATCATATTCCAGGGTAAACCTAAAACCATTTCCCCAGCTAGTTGAATTAAAGCCAGGATTACAGCAATTAGAATAATCCAGACGCTGTCCGCCTGCATAATATGCACCGATATTAAAACCTTTTAACCCCGGATAAAACTTAATTCCACCAAAAACAGAATAATCAAAATGTCGGTTATAATAAGAACCATTCCAGGCTAAATCAAAAAAGGTTTCGGAACCTAAAACAAATTTACAGGGTTTTGCAATCTTAAATGAGAGACTAATAAGAGGACCGATAAAAAACCGGTTATAAATACCATTATTTAAATTTTCGTTAAGTGCAGGAACCTGTTCATCACCATAAAAAATATAGCCACTGGCAACTCCTGCATCCAAACGAACAAAACGGTCAGATTCTGCATTTGCACAAAATCCGACCGCCATCAATGCTATTAAAGCAAAGAACCGTTTCAATTTATATCCTTAGCGTGCCTGAAGATAAATCAATGCACCAAGAACGATAAGGTGATCAGCAAACTGGTAGCACCATCTTAAGAAATGCTTAGCACCACCGTTGAAAATACCATCTCCACCAAGGAAGTCAATCAATACAATTGCAGCAATCCATACAATCATTACGATCAACAAAAGAATTGAGTTGAACGAAGCAAGTTTGTCACCAACAAACAATCCAACGATAAGTAGAACACCTGCAACAACTTCGATGATTCCAAGTACAATTACAAGGATTCCTTCTACATTACCATCAAAAATTGAACGAATTGCATCTGCAGCAGCATCACCACCGCCCTGCAAAGCCCAGATTCCAGCAACAGAAAGCATTAAGCCAACTGCAAGCTGAAGAATAATACGACCAATAGACATTTTAGAACTATCTGCCATTTTTTCCTCCTATATTTATATTAAATATACTATTTATAAACTACTCTAAAAGTCTGGAATATCAACTTAATATCTGGAGTAAACTCAAAGCCTACGATAGCTCCTTCGTCCTCTAAATATTCCTTTTGCTTTTCTCTCCATTCCTCTAGAGAGCTGTCTTCACCTTCCTGCTGAGCCATTCCCCAGGTAACCTCGTTAAATGGAACAACATTTACGCTTTCTAATTCTATTATACACCTTGGGGTAGCACTTCTGTCAAACACCATGTACAACTCACCTGTTACAGGGAGAGGTTCTCCATCAATCAAAAAAGAAGCTAAAGTGGAAAAGGTAGCAGTCTTTTTTCCAGAAAGAATTAGAACAAGTTTTTCTTCATTCTGTATACCTTCTGTATCAAAACAAAGATCGCCGGAACAACGAATCTCTGGATCAGCGCCTGTATCCTGAATAAATTTATTCCAATATTCATCTGCTATAGAAAGTGCCATGTCCTCCCCCTATTTACTGCTTCTGTGCAACATTAAAACAAAGGCAAGAATAAAAAAAATATTTGGTATAACTGTTAAAACTACTGTTAAAAGAGGGAGCTCCGTTCCAGGGATAAGAGGGCCTAGGGTTACCAAAATACCAGCATCAACAAACATGTTAAAAAGAAGTCCTAAATACGAAAAAACAACTCCTATAACCAGGCTCATCCATGCAAAATCTTTTGTTTTTGACCAGAGCAAAATTGCAAACAAAGCACTTAATCCACCCATAACGAGTTTAATTACATATAAAATCATTTCGCTTTGTGTCATACTACCTCTTAAAAAACAAAAGGATTATTTTTAAGACCGGTAAAATTACCAGCATCTGCTCCAAAGGGAACTATAGATGGTTCATTGTAAAAAGGACTTATAACAATACCTAAGTCTAAACAATGGAGTATAAATTTTTTGTACTCATTTTCAGGTACTTTTGGAAAAAGATAAGGACCTTTTCTTTCCCAATATTTAGTAAGTACTGTGTCATATATAAAAAAGTTCTTTTCCTGTCTCTCCTCTAAGGCTGTAATCAAATCGTAGATTGAACGTGCCAGCCCTGCATGCATTGGAGCAGGAATTGTAGTTTGTTCAGGCAATAATTCAGGCGCTATAGAAGAAACTAATTCCGGTTTTACAGCTACGATGTACAAATCCTGTGCCCATGGAAAAGGAGGAACAAAAATTATAGAATCACAGTCTTTCCAGTTAATTGGAGAACTTGACCATGGGCGATAATGATTAGTCCCTGTTTTAGAAAACAAAAGAGATGCTTTTAGAGCTGTTTTGTGGCCACTATAAAAAAACACTTCTCGTTTAGATTCAAAAAGTTCCTGTACGGCTTTTTTTGTACGATAGGCAAATCCGGTTTCAAAACTACCGGTAACACCACGGTTCATGGTATTTTTAAACATGGTAAAAGCTGACGAGCCTTCCCAGCCAAGAATTGCCCTTCCTCCTTCCTGATACATATCAGTAAGGCGTACGCCCTTTGCAGTGTACAAAAAACATCCCCGGGCACGTTTTACAATTCCATAGCGAGAAAAAATTTCCTGTGACAAAAAATCAACTTCTTTTGGCATAAACCTACAGCTTTGCAAGTTTTTCGTTAATCATCTTTGTAGCCTGACCAGGGTTAGCCTTACCTTGAGAAGCCTTCATAACCTGTCCCATAAGCCAGCCTACAACATTTGTCTTACCTTTCTTAAAGTCTTCGATTGCCTTTGGATTAGCTTCGATTACCTGATCTACAATCTTTTCAATTGCACCAGTATCGCTTACTACTTCCATTCCCTTTTCTTTGATAATTACGGAAGGCAATTTATTAGAAGCAAGCATTTCTGCAAAGACTTCTTTTCCCTGTTTAGAGGTAATTTTTTTATCTTCAAGAGCATCAGCAAGTTCTGCAATATGCTGAGGTGTAATCTTTACATCGAGAATGGTCTCTTTATTTTCATTTAGAACGGCAAGGAGTTCTGCAATAATGAGGTTAGCAACTCGTTTTGGAGCCTTTGACTGTGCAGCAGCATCTTCGAACCAGAGAGAAAGATCTCGAGTTCCTGTAAGAACTTCTGAATCAAACTGTGTAAGACCAAATTCTTCCTGAAAGCGGATTCTCTTTTGTTCTGGAAGTTCGCCTACTTTTTCTGCAGCTGCTTCTACAAGTTCTGTGCTTACAGTAAATGGTTTAATATCAGGTTCAGTAGTAAACCGATAGTCTACAAAACTGTTTTTTGTACGCTGAACAACAGTCTGTCCTTTAGCTTCGTCCCAACCCATTGTTACCTTAAATCCAGGATTAAATTCCTGTCGGTCTTCCTGAAATTCTTTTAACTGGCGCTGAGCTTCATAAGTACAAGCTTCACGAATAGCCTTAAAACTGTTCAAGTTTTTGATTTCTGAGATTGGAGTGTGATACAACTTACCATCTTCCCATACATTAAGGTTGATATTTGCATCACAACGCATATTACCTTCTTCCAGGTTACCTTTTGTAACTTTTACATATCGAAGAATTTCCTGAACTGTCTGCATAAATAGAGCGGCTTCGTCAGGACTGGACATATCCGGTTTTGTAACAATTTCTATAAGAGGAGTACCACAACGGTTGTAGTCGATATAAGAATGTTTTCCTTCAAGGTGGAGGGACTTACCTACGTCTTCCTCAAGGTGAATGCGTTCAATGCGTACACGGCGATATTTATTATCGATAATACAATCTTCACCTAAAAAGTTTGTTGGACGGAACTTTGAACCACCAGGCTGTTCTTCTTTTGGA
This sequence comes from uncultured Spirochaetaceae bacterium, assembly GCA_902797305.1. Lineage (GTDB taxonomy): Bacteria > Spirochaetota > Spirochaetia > Treponematales > Treponemataceae > Treponema_D. The sequence continues at coordinate 56,584 of CADBSK010000041.1, forward strand.
AAATGAACCAATGGCAAATCTACATACCCATCTGTACAGAGAGGCAAATCATACTGAGTAATCTGATAACCTTTTGCAAGGTCAGGATAAAAGTAATGTTTACGGTCGAATTTTGTGTAAGAAGCAATATCACAATTTAATGCAAGACCTGCAACAGCTCCCAACTCTACATATCCCTTAGATACACGAGGCATTGCTCCAGGAAGTCCAAGACAAACAGGACATACGCGTGTGTCAGGCATACCTCCGTAGCGGTTTTCGCAGGCACAAAAGGCCTTGGTTTTAGTCAAAAGCTGAGTGTGAATTTCACAACCGATTACGATTTCCCATTTATCAATTGCCATGATATAAGCTCCTAAATATATGAACTCAGTATAGCAAAAAAAAAGATTCTTTTATAGTAGGAATTAATTATTTAATTATTTTATATTCAAAATATCCATAAATCCGGTAACTTCAAATACATCGAGAACAGCTTCGTTTGAATTAATGATGGTTAGGCAACCTTTTTGAGACAGTTCTCTGTGAGTTGCAAGCAGAACTCTTAGCCCCGCAGAAGAAATATAATCCAGCTTCTTAAAATCTAAAGTTATTTCTGAAACATCCTGGATTTCTTGCAAAACTTTTTCTAACTCTGGAGAAGTCTGAGTATCCAGCCGGCCATCAACAGAAAGAGTTATAGAACTTCCATTCTGAATTTTATTTATAATCATAATTGCTCCTGACGGTTATTAGAATTATTATACTCCAAGAATAATTCTTTTGCATATCGAGCACAGCGATCCTTATCTTTAATTGAAAGACTAAAAAACTCCCTCATTTGTTTTTCGGTATACTCACCGGATACAAGTTCAGCACGGCATAAAAAACGCAATGCAACAGTAGAAGAAAAAATATCTAATTTTGACACTGCAAGGGAAGTACGAGCCATTTGTAACGCAAGAGAATTATTTCTTGCCATCATCTGCTGAAGTTCGCCGATAGTTTCAATTCTTAACCATGCAAGCTGCTGGATATAATTTTCTGCAGTTTCATCGTAAATTTCAGCATTACACATATTAGCAATAACCTGAAGAAAAGCACGCATATTTTTACTGGAACGCATATATTCATCAAGAGAAACTGAATCAATGGGAATATCGTTTGCATCATCATTTTCTATTTTTTGACGAACATGTTCCGTGTAATTTGATACAGTATCCCTGATACGGGTAAAATGTTCGTCAGCAATTTCCAAAAGACCGGCAAGTCTTGAAAAATCTCTTGAAACGGCACGAGGAACACCAAATTTTGTTTTATAACCCAAATCATGTTCCATTACTGCCCAAACGTGTTGCAAAAGTGAACACATTTGAACTTCAAAACGTATATTTAAAATATCCGGGCTCAATTCTTTTGATTCTTTAAGAGAACAAATATAATGTACAGAAAGATACCCAAAGGAATTTGTACTTAAAAACTTGCGCTTATCGATGGATTCTGTCCAGTCAATATTAAAAGATTCTTCAAGCCGTCGAGCCAGAACGTCGACTTCATCAGCAAAATAACATACTAGTCGTAATCCAAGAATATCAGTTATGTCAAATAAAGAATTGTACTTATCCCCTTTTCGTTCCAGTTTACCAAAAAGACTATCTTCTTCTTTTATACGATGATTGATTGTATAAATCCGAACATTACAATCTTTAACAATCTGTTCCAGTTTTTCCAGCGCAATCCGCTCAAGTTTTTTAAACAAATCCTTTTTTTCGCGATAGTCGATTATTATTTGCTTTTCTTTGTCATTCATCAGTTTTAGAATATAACAATATTTTTACAGGTTCAAGAAGAGATAAACTCAGGGCAAACGCATTATATTTGACTTTGTATCAAAAATGGCGCGAAGGAGCAAACTGGCTTACAAAAAAACTCGTTTTGTGCTGCCGCGTGAGCGGCGAATGTATATAATTACAAGCACAAAACGCGTGTAGCAAACTAGTTTGCGGTTTTGATAA
>CADBSK010000042.1 GCA_902797305.1 uncultured Spirochaetaceae bacterium
ACCATTGCAAGAATGGAAAGCTCGTCAAAGCGGGCGTAAACTGCCCAGCCTGCCATGCAGTCTGCCCCGAAGCGATTTATGTAACGCTGCATGAAGGTGTTGGAAAAGTTAAGGAGCAGGCTGGAGATTGCCCCAGGCAGTCCGATTTTAACTATGGAAAGCAGAGCAAAAGATGAAAAATGCGATTTTAATCTGGTGGCAGGAGAAAATCTCTGTTCTTGAAGCTGGCGCATCAAAAGAATAAAGGCAAGCAGGGCGGAAAATGCCTCTGAAATTACTGTGGCAAAAGCTGCACCTTTTAATCCCCTCTTAAAAATCAGGATGAAAATAAAATCCAGGACTATGTTCAGAGCTACGGAAAGCACAAGAATGTAAAAGGCCTTTTTTGAATCTCCCAGAGCCCGTAAAAATCCTGCGCAAAGGTTATAAAACAAAATGAAAATTACCCCGGAAAAATAAATCCTCAGGTATAAGACTGCCTGAGTAAAAACCTGGTCGGGTACGGCAATCATTTTAAGCATTAGGGGAGAAATTGTAATTCCAAAGGCGGTAAGGAGAAGTCCTAAAATTACAGATGAAAGCATGGCTGTTCGGACTGTGGTCAAAAGCCTGTCCTTGTCTCTTGCTCCGTAGGCCTGGGAAATTACGACTCCAGCTCCGTTTGCAAGTCCGTTAAAAAATCCTGTCACCGTAAAAATTATGTTACCGCTTGCCCCTATTGCAGCCAGAGACAGACTTCCAAGGTAATTTCCCACGATAAAGCTGTCTGTCAGGCTGTAAAAAAGCTGAAAGAGGTTCCCGAACAAAAGAGGAAGTGAGAATTTTATGAAAACCGGAATTATCCGGCCCTGAGTCATATCCATTGCGGGAAAAAGGCCTTTCTAAATATTATACTCTGGTTCCAGAGAAACAAAGCGGGAAAGAAAGAGACGGGTTCTTTCTTCTTTCGGATGGAAAAATATTTCTTCCGGGCTTCCTTCTTCCACTACGACGCCGCCATCCATAAAGTAAACCTTGTCTGCTACTTCCCGGGCAAAACTCATTTCGTGAGTAACGATAATCATTGTGATGTTTTTTTCTGCAACCTTTTTTATAAGCTGAAGGATTTCCCCGACAAGCTCCGGATCAAGGGCACTTGTAGGTTCATCAAAAAGGATGATGTCGGGGTTTAAGGCAATGGCACGAGCAATTCCTGCCCGCTGCTGCTGACCGCCGGAAAGTTTACTCGGGTAATAATCCAGTCTGTCAGAAAGGTTTACCCAGTCCAGGGCTTCAAGGGCAATTTTTTCTGCTTCCCTTTTGTTAACGCGACGGGCGATTGTAAGACCCGCCATTACGTTTTCCAGAACTGTCATGTTGGAAAAGAGGTTGTAGTTTTGAAAAACAAAGGCAGTTTTTTTTGTCAGCTCAAGAACTGTTTTTTTTATAGGCCTTGCAGAGTCAACTCTTATTCCTCCAAGATTTACGATTCCGGAATCTGCTTTTTCCAGAAAATTGATGGTGCGTAAAAAGGTTGTTTTTCCGGAGCCGCTTGGGCCAAGAATTACGGCAACTTCTCCTTTTTTTACTTCAAGACTGACGCCTTTTAGAATCTCGTTCTGTCCGAATTTCTTTTTTATGTTTTCTACTTTAAGCAAAGGCTCTTTTTTATCTGATTTATTCATACCTGCTTCCTCATAATTTGTGCGATTTTATACAATTTCCCTTCTGAATTTTTTGCTGTAGTTTTCATACCTGCGCAGGGCAAACTCCACAAAAATATTTATAATCCAGTAAATTACTGCGGCTGCAAGATAGGCTTCAAAAAACATGTATGTGGTTTCTGCAGGTTTTGTACAGCCAACCATAATGTCTACAACTCCTATTGCCACAACAACGGAAGAGTTTTTTATGCAGCCTAAGATTAGGTTTGTAAGGTGAGGCAGAGCCGCTGGTATCAGTTGGGGAATTATTACATGAAAGACAAGCTGATATTCCTTCATTCCTATGCTTTTTCCGGCTTCCCACTGACCTTTATCAATAGAAAGAAGGGAACTTCTCATTACCTCTTCCATTCCGCAGATTTGTCCCAGAGAAAGGGCAAAAACTGCAATCCACAAAATATTTATGTCCTGAATGGAAGTCTTCCAGTGGAAAAACTTCTGCCAGCTTCCATAAAACAAAAGGAAAATCATATTATAAATAAGGAGTGCAACTACAACCGGTATTCCACGATAAATTGTTACAAAGCCCGCAATAATCTGGCTTGCAATTTTTACTTTTTTAAATCTGATGTAAGCAAGAAAAGTTCCGATTATCAGGCCAGAAGCAAGGGGAATTAAAACAAGTCCCAGAGTGTTCGGGATGTAGATGATTCCGTTTTTGAAGCTGTCAATAAAGCATGCAAAATCTATTTCCATTGCTATCTCCATTTTTCCAGGGATTTTTCTACTTTTGAAAATAAAAAATTCAAGAGCAGACTTATAATCACATAAATTACAAGGGCTATCAGATAGGGCTCAATATAATGACCCGAAAAAGTTCCTACAGCCTTTGCCCGTCCCAGAACATCCATAATTCCTAAGAGGTAAACCAGGGAGGTTCCCTGAAATAGTCCAACAAAGTCATTTCCAAAGGCAGGAAGCACAATTCTTACCATCTGGGGAATAATTACATGAGTATAGGTTTGAAGCTTTCTGAATCCCAGGCTTCTGGCGGCTTCAATCTGTCCCGGAGGAATTGCTTCTATAGAGCTTCGAAACATTTCCCCTACAAAGGCGGCCTGATTCAAGCCGTAGGCTATGTAAGCAAAAACAAGCTTTGGCCAGCGGACGGCGTTTATCCCGAAAATCAGCAGGAGCCTTGGAACAAAATAGTAGGAAAGCATAAGCTGCACAATAAGAGGCGTTCCCCTCATAAATGAAATAAAAACCGTTACAAACTGATATAAAAGCGGTGTTTTTTTCATTCTGACTTCGCTTATCAAAAGTCCAAGAATAATTCCTGCAAAATCAGAAATAAAAACAACCTTTACTGTCACCCATAGGCAGGGAAGAATCTGTATGACTGCACTGCCCATTCTCTGCCAGCTAAAATAATCGATCATATAGCTATTCCCTGCCCTAGATTTTATTCAGATTCTGTGTAGTCGCCGCCGATTACATCAATAGAAATCTGTCTGAGCTTTCCAGAAGATTTGAGCTGGCGGATTGCACTGTCAAATGCGTCTCTTAGCTCAATGTTGCCCTTCTGGAAAAGAAAGTATGTGCTGGACTGCTGGATCGGCTTTCCTGTAATTTTCAGGTGTGCATTGTATTTTTCGTTTAATTCCTGAACGTCACGCTTTGTCCTTACGGCAAAATCCCATCTTCCGCTGTTCAAGCCCGCAACAGTTTCATCTGTAGAAACGCTGACAATGTCAATTTTGATTTCTTTTCCCGGGTGTTTTTTATTAAAATCTTCCAGATACCAGATTCCGTTGTCTCCAGGAGGTTCAATGGCTGTTTTTCCCGACAGGTCTTCAAGAGATGAAACTCCCTGAATTCTTTCCGGCACTGTGATGTAGGTTACAAAAGTTGTGTATGTTTCCTTTGTAAACTCATATTTTGATGCACGGTCAGGATTGTATTCAATCTGCTGGGCAATAACGTCGTATTTTTTCTGGGAAAGTGAAGAAAAAAGGCTTGCGAATTCAGTTGCTTCAAATTCAAACTCGTATTCAGGTAAAAGTTCGTCAATTGCCTTAAGTACTTCAAGCTCGTAACCTGCAGGCTTTCCTTTTTCATCAATGTAGCAGTATGGCTTGTAGGCGTTCCCCACACCAACATAGAGCTTCTTTACCTTTGGCTTTGCATTCTTGTCTTTTTTTGCCGCAAATGCGCTGGAAACAAGGACTGCAGAAATCAGTAAAAGAAAAATAGATTTTAAGAGATTTTTTTTCATATAGCACCTCGAAGATTAAAATTTGCACTTAAAAAAGTGCATGGCAGGTAATTACCTATCACGGTGCTAGGTATATAATTTTTTTGAGTCTTAGTCTAATATAAAAATTTAATGGGGGTTATATTAAATTTCTATAACTGACAGGCGGAAGACTGCTGCATATAATCTGGATGGATCTAAACCAAATCCCGGATTCTGTACTTTACGCCGATTTTTTCGCAAAGTTTGCGGCATTTTTCCTCATCATCCTTTGTGATTGTGGTAGAAACTGTGGTCATAGTAACTGAAGGTATGATTTTTGCTGCTTCTTCTGCAAAAAAAATCATTTCAGCATGGGCATTTTTGAATTTTGGGCGGACATTTTTTTCGTAGATCTCCGGATTGCTGGAGTTCAGGCTTATGCTTATTGCATCAATGAGACCTTTCAGGGAAGGAATGATGTCTTTTTTGTTAACGAGATTTCCAAGGCCGTTTGTATTGAGGCGGACAGGCTTATTGCATACTGATTTAATAAAGGCTGCGGTCTTTACAAGTACATCCAGGGCTTCTGTAGGCTCTCCGAATCCGCAGAAAACAAATTCTGTAAAGGAATCAAGGTCTTTTGTAAGCAGGGCAGCCTTTACATCCTCAAAAGTCGGTTCGTGATCCAGCCATAGAGAATCTTTTGTGTAAAAATCAGGTTCCTTCTGGCGGATGCAGAAAGTACAGGCGCAGGGGCAGCGGTTTGTAAGGTTTATGTAAAGTCCTGTGTGAACAGGATAAAGTATGTTCATTTCTTTTTTCATAAGAGGGATTCTCCTGCAAAACAAGGCTTTCTGTCAATAAAGGGAGTTTGTCAGTTGGAAGAATAAATGTCTTCTAAAAGCCTCAGGGCTCCTGAATACCCTGCTATACCGCTGTTTATAATTAAACGGCTTATAACGGGATACGAAACATTTACATAGCGACCTCCAATTTGCTTTGCTATCTCTTTTTCCCAGCTGCTTCCAATTACAAGTGGAATACCTTTAAAATCAAATTTTTTGATTTTATTGTGAATTTCGTCGCCGTCTATAGACCACTCTACATTCGCTTCTATTCCGTAATTCAGATTTCTGAACTCTGCTTCTATTTCTTTTCTGTATTTTTTTGGAGTATCATCTGTAATAAACTGAGTCAGAGGAAAGCTTCCCATGTCGTTTACAAGAAACTTTGTAATTGCAAGGGCATACTGAGCTTCGGAAACTACTGTAAATCTTTTTCCAAGGAGGTTTATTTCAAGAAATGTATCTGCAAAGCGCTCAAGATAGTAATAAAAGTCTCTTTCATTCTCTTCTATAACTTTTTCCACAAGGTTTTTGTCTGCCTGACAGAAATCCCCTACTTTTCTAAGAAATTTTCCGCTCTCACTGGCACCAATTGGAAGAATTGGATAGCGCAATAGCGGGATGGAAAATTCTTTTTCAAGATATTCAGCACTTTCACTTCCTGCCCAAGGCGAAACAAGGATTGTGTATTCTGCCTGGCGAACTTTTTTTATATTTTCTATTGAGCGACCAGGACCAAAAATCGTGTTTGGAGTAAGGCCAATTGACTGGACTAATCTTTCAATCTCCCGAAGATTTCCAAGCCAAAATGGATCTTGCTGTGGAACTCCGGCAAATATATTTACTAGCCCCTTAATTTTTGGAGCCGGAGGAAGTTTTGTCAGATATTGTTGGAATATTGCACTTAAAATCCAGTCGTGTCCCTGATAGTTGTTTCCCTTAAAGCCTGGAGTTTTTGCCCATACAACATTTTTGCCTTGTTCTGCAAATTCTTCGGCTACTTCCTCAATGTCATCTCCTATAATTTCTGTTGTACAGCCAGAAAGAATTACAAAAAGCTCTGCGTCCATTACCTTAAGAGCGTTTTCAACAGTATTGCGCAGCTTTTTAATGCCGCCGAATACGACTTCTTTCTCTCCCATAAGGGTACAAGGATAGACGTTTGCGGAATAATGTCCGCCACTTCCGCTGTTATCGTTTAATTTGCTTGCACAACCGGGCCCTGAGTGCAGAATTGGAACTGCCCCCGGAATTGCTTGAACTGTCTGCATTGCTGTAAGAGCACATTTGAAGCGCGGCTGATCTATAATATTTAGCATTTTTACTTACCTCCATTAGTTTCATTATCTGCAGCAACAAAATCCTTTGGGCCTTTTCCGTATTTTTTTATCCATTCTTCCTTTTCCCATATTTTTTTCACTTTATAATGAAGCCATACTGCTCCTGATTTTTTATCTGCACGTACATCAATCAATTCAAAAGAAACAGGAATATCTTCACTTAATCCTTCTTTTGCCATAAAAATTTGAGGACTAGTCGTAGAACCGTCTGCTCCAGCCGTAATGATGTAGCTTACTTCATCAACATATCCTTTACGAAGAAAAGTCCAGTTTAAACTTCCTCCGCCAGCAAGCTGCAATGTTTTAACCCCAAAAAGCCCTGTCATCTTTTCAAACATTATTTCAAAATCAACATCATCCTTTCCGCAAATTATGTAAGAAATTTTTTTTCGGCGAAGGAAATCTTTGTAAGCATTTGAGGCTTTTTCTGTAATTACATCTACAATGTGGGAATGAACGTTAGCATAAAAAATTTCATTTTTCTCAAACCCAAGAATACCCTTACGGTCAAGAACAAAGCTGTAACGTTCTGCCTTTTCTACGGCAATATAATCGCCTTGAGGAACCTCGACTGCATTTAAGTCCAATTCAGGTTCCCTATGATATGTATAATCATTAAGAGCTGTGTTTGTTCCACTTAAATTTGCATCTGTTTTCCATACTTCGTTTGTAAATCCTATTTCTTTAAATAAGGGGGCCGCTGCGCTTTCTTCCGGCAGTTTGGTGAATTCTCCCCATATTTTTCCGTCCAGGCTTGTAAGCATGTGAATGTAAATAAATGGTCTTGCCATCTTTTCCTCCTTTTACCTATCGTTACAGTAGGTAGTTGTATTGGCAAATATATATTTTTATCTTTTATTAAGTCAATTCAATTTGGCTTTTTGGGCTATATGAGTTTTTTATAACTCATATAAAAAAATTATATTGGTCAAAGAATAAAAAAACTTATAAGTTTTCACTGTCAGCGCTCAACCCTGGTTATCTGCCAGGTTGCTGTAAATATTTCAATTAATTTTCATGGGGGTCTTTATGAAAAAAATTTTATTCTTTTTACTATCTCTTACAGTTGTTGCATCCTCTGCTTTCTGTAAAGAGAAAAAAAATGCCAAAAATGAAGTTGTTCGTATTGCCATTGAAGGTGGGTGGAAGCCTTACAACTTTGTAGATGAAAAAGGAAAAATAACAGGCTTTGATGTTGATGTTGTAAATGCAATTGCAGAAAGAATCGGTGGATTGACCATTAAATTTGAACCTACTCCATGGGATGGAATGCTGGTTGCACTTTCTGCAGGCCGTTTTGATGCCGTAGCAAATGAAATTAAGAAAAATCCAGCCCGAGAAAAGCAGTATTTATATGCAAGTCAGCCTTACAACTACGACTATCCTGCTCTGATTTTTAAGAATACTACAAAAATCAAGTCAGCACAGGATCTTTTTGGTAAAACTGTAATTGTTGGTGGGGGGTCTTCTTATGCAGAATGGGTTGAAAAGTTCAACAAAGAAAACGGTAACAAAATTAACATTGTATATGCCGGCGACACAGCAACCGCAGCCATTTTTGCAGAAGTACTTTCTGGCCGTGCAGATGTAACAATTGATGGTCCCGTTGCCGCAGGTGTCTTTATCAACGAGCGTAAGGAACCTTTGTCTTACATTCCTGCAGATCCAGACCTTCTTAATCCTGCATACTTGATTTTTGCAAAAAATAAAAAAGGAGAAAGAATCAGAGCTCTCTTTGATCAGGGACTAGAAGAAATCCGCGCAGACGGAACCCTTTCTAAACTAGCAATTAAATGGTTTGGTAGCGATACCACAGTTAAAAGCAAATAGAAGATACGAGGAAAGATATGGAAAAATTGATTAACGACATCGGTTATATATTTTCAACAATTCCTGAGATAGTAACAAAATTACCAATCACTCTTTTTATTGCCTTTTCAGCTACTTTCAGCGGATTTTTACTGGGAATATTGATTGCCTTAATTCGATTTTTTCATATCAAAGTTCTATCTCAGCTGGCAACGGTTTTTATTTCCTTTATCCGCGGTACTCCAATGGTAATTCAGCTTTATCTTACCTACTACGGAATACCTCTTTTAATTTCAAGAATTGCTGAATCAACTGGAAATGAATTTGATATGAATACCTTGCCAAGTACCCTCTTTGCAATAATTGCATTTGCATTGAATACCGGAGCCTACATGTCAGAGTCTTTCAGAAGTTCCCTGATGGCTGTAGAAGCCGGACAATTTGAAGCTTGTAAGAGTCTTCATTATTCAACATGGGATTCTTTGCGCACCGTCATTTTGCCCCAGGCCTTTGTCATTGCAATTCCGACCCTGACAAGCTCCCTTTTAGCTATGATAAAGAATACTTCTCTTGCTTTCTGTATTACGGTTGTAGATATCATGGCTCAAGCAAGAATTGTTGGGTCCCGCTCATTCCGTTATTTTGAAATTTACATTGCGGTTTCCCTTATTTACTGGCCAATCTGTGCCCTCCTGGAACGACTTTTGCTTTCACTAGAAAAGAAACTTTCCAGATTCAGTAAAAAAGCGTTTTAGTGAGGCAAAATATGATAGAAATCAGAAACCTGAAAAAATCCTTTAATCAGAACGAAGTTTTACGAGGAATAAACCTTTCAATAAAAGACAACGAGATTGTTTCAATAATCGGTTCCAGCGGAGGCGGAAAATCTACTCTGCTCCGCTGCCTGAATTTTCTTGAACATGCAGATTCTGGATTTATCAAAATCGGAGAAGTGAGCATTGATTGCTCAAATACAAATAAAAAAGACATTAGAAAAATAATTTCAAAAAGTACTATGGTTTTCCAGAATTTCAATCTTTTTAAAAACAAAACCGTTCTACAAAACATTACCGAGCCTTTAATCATAAATACTAAGGTTCCAAAGGATCAGGCCAGAGAAATTGCCCTTAAATATCTTGCAAAGGTGGGACTAGAAAGCAAAAAGGATGAGTATCCGTCAAAACTTTCCGGAGGTCAGCAGCAGAGGGTTGGAATTGCCAGAGCACTGGTTCTTAATCCCCAGGTGATTTTATTTGATGAACCCACAAGTGCCCTGGATCCTGAGCTTGTAAGTGATGTCTTAAAGCTTATTAAAGAAGTTGCAGACGAAAAAAGAACAATGATTATTGTTACTCACGAAATGACCTTTGCCAGAGAAGTTTCTGACAAGGTTGTTTACATGGATAAGGGTGAAATTGTTGAAGTAGGCAGCCCCGATGAGATTTTTGTAAAACCAAAAGAAGAGAGAACCAGACAGTTCCTTGCAAGATATCTGCAGCCTGAATATATAATCTAACGTTTTTTATGGAGAAGAAAATGCCTTTTGATTTATCAAACTCTGAAATTTCCATGAGGGAAAGCCGCTTAAATTCTGTAGTTACCTACAATGGTGACATAAAATCTCTGATTTCAGATACAAAAAAGTGCTCCGTAAAAAACTGCGAGCGCTGCTTTACACAGAATAATACTTGTCTTTCCATAATGGTAATGGACCAAATAAGCAGCATAAGAAATATTACTATCGTCTACCACACTCCCGTTGGCTGCGGAGCCTTTATTCCTCGATGGACGGCTCTGTATAATTCTATTTGTGAGCGTACAGGAAGAAAATGGAATACAAAATACCTTAGCACAAATCTCAATGAAAGCGACACCGTTTTTGGAGCCGCAAATAAGTTGAGAAACACCGTTCAGGAAGCCTGGGACCGATATCCTTCTGATGCAATCTTCATCTGTACAGGATGTGTGATAGGCATTATAGGTGAAGACATAGATTCTGTAGCTGAAGAGTTTTCAAAAAAACTTCCTGTGCCCGTAATTCCTGTCCACTGCGAAGGAATTAAAAGCAAAGTCTGGGCAACAGGCTTTGATATCAGCGATTACATAATTCTCAAGCACATTGTTAAGCCTCCCAAAGGAAAAAGACCTATAATCAATTTTAAGAATTTTGAAGAAAAAATCAGACCTTATATAACTAGAATATTTAAACGTTTTGAAGTAGAACCACTTTTCCTATATGCAAACTCCACAATAGAAGAATTGTCCCATATGAGCGAAAGCCTGGCTACTGTTAGTTCATGCGGAGCCTTGAGTCCCTATCTCGGAAACGCCCTTGAGGAACTTTACGGCGTTCCTTATGTAAGAACAATCAATGGAAACGGAATGGAAGGCTTTGATACCTGGCTCCGTGACATTGCAAGAATTCTCCATAAAGAAGAGATTGCTGAGGAAATTATTCGCGAGGAAAGAGAAAAATATCTTCCAAAAATTGAGGAATTTAAAAAACAGTTTGAAGGAAAAACTGCGGTTGTTGCAGCCGGGCCTGGATTTACTTATGAGGCTGTCAGGGTTCTAAATGAAATTGGAATTAAGGTAATGACAGCCCTTTCATGGCATCACGATTCAAAATACGATGATCAGGTAATTCCTGAAACCCTTACATATCTTGAAAAATCTCAACCGGATTTAAAAGTTTCTATTATAGATTTGCAGAATCACGAACTTTTGAATATCATAAACAGGGAAAAGCCTGACCTCTACATAGTCCGCCATCCAGGAACAAGACCATTTGTAACTAAACTTGGGATTCCTGTAGTTCAGGTTACAGACGAATATCAGATGTTCGGCTATGAAGGCCTATGTTCTTTTGCCCAGAACATTGCAGACTTATTCAACAACAAAAGTTTTACAGAAGGCTTAAAAACCCACTCTTCAGTTCCATATACATCATGGTGGCTCGAACAGCCTGCAAATAAATTCTATTCCTGAGCCTAATCCAACGATGGTCTGAGTGGTGATAATACTGCTTGTAATATTCCTCGTGGATAGTGTTTTCACGCGGGTATATTTCGCATTATCACCATTTTCTACAGGCGGTATCCGCTTGCTTACGCAAGCGGTCGCGCTTTGCGTGGTTCCGGCTTTCGCCTTCATTCCTACGCTGCGCTTCGGAACTCGCCATTCGGCGAGCCACTACAATCGCTTACCGATTTATGAAACTTTTAAACAATTTTATTAATATTTCTTAAAGCATAAATCCTAGAGTATAGCTTGTTACTTTATGATTTTTCAATTTGAAAGATAAATTTAATGGAGCCGGTTCTGATTTTAATATTGTATAACTAATAAAGTTCTCGTTTTTCTGCACTTCAACCTCAGGAGTAGTTGTTATAAGTGTAAGTATTTCTTCTTCTCTTTTGCCAATAACTTTAATTCCATTTAATGTTATTAATGAATTAGAACATTCTAATTGAAAAAAATGATTATTTTCATCGTAATAAAATACATCATTATAAATAAATTTAAAATCTTTCCCTACAATTATTATTCCATTATACTCTTCTTTGCAATCAGACTTTATTTGATTAACATTGATTTGACTTTTATATTTTTCAACAACATTCTTATAATCTAGAAAATTATCAATTATAGATAAATCAAAACTAATTCTCTGATTATTTTTACATCCTAAAGCTAAAAGACTAAACATTATAATTGCAATTATAAACCTATTCTTCATTTCCTAATCCTCCACAACATTTACAGTAGACTTTCCACCTGACTTTAATGCTTTATCAGAAATTTCTGCAATTTTATTTATTTGTAGCTCCTCCAAATTTATCTCTAAAAGCTCACTGGATTGAAAATCATTTTGAAACTTGTAATAAAACTTTCCATCTTTGTAATAAACGATATCAACACTTATAGAATCATCGCTAAATTCCGGAAATGTTTTTTCATATTTTTTAACCATATCTGGCAAAGTATAAACTTCTACAACTGGCATACCAACTTCTTTTGTCTTTCCATTATCCTGCACAAACAAATAGTTTAAATCTGGGTCAGCACAAATTTCTTGAGATTCTCCAGCAAATAACAATTTAGCGTTATTTTTCATACCATCAATATACCAAACTTCGCAAATTAAGGTTCTATTTTTCAACCAATAATTACTTTCAAAAACTACTTTCGTATTATCGATATTTGTAAATAGCAATGGCTTTATTATTTGACCTTTTATTTCAACGATTTTTTTATTGTTATTCTTTACGACTGTAGCCACGCCTTTATCTGTTTGATTTTTTTCATAATTAAAGACAACTTTACCCTGTGTACAAGATGTGAAAAATAACATTAAAATCAACGCAATACTGTATTTCATATATTTACTCCTGTTTATTTGAATCAACAACAATAACTCTTTGAACTGCAGATAATTTTACATACATATTATTATCTTGTTCTTTCCAATTATTGTTATAATTTGCTCTAAATTTATTATCATTTTTTGAAGTAGGACCTACTTTAATCCAACTTTCTCCGTTTTCATCTTTATGAATGTCTCCATTTACATTAACCCAGTGTAATCCAGAATTCCCATCACTTAATGTATAAGGTACCTGTGCAACAGCATATGAATTTTTATTCGAATCATTCATTTCCAATAATTTATTTCGTCCGGACTGATCTTCAAATCCCGTAGCAGTTAGACTTCGGTTATTAGCACAAGCAATGAAATTTAAGCAATCTTTTCCTTCTCCTGTAAAATTTATAACATTCATATTAATCATTGAAGGATCAACTTGTAAAAAGTCTCGCATACCTCCATTAATAAGATAATTCTCATTTGTAAAAATATTTGCCATGGCAGTTATAGCACAACCATAACTCTTCATTTTATCATTACTATTATTAATACGTTCATTTTCCCATGGTCCAGAATTCATTAAGAAAACGGTTTGAATAGGAAGAATTTTATTGCCATCCGTATCCACATAATGTACCGGGTTATTCCCCGCATAAAGATAAAGATTCAAATTAACCGAGTTATAAATTCCGCCTTCGCCTTCAGAAGTCTTACTTAAATATTCTCCCACCACCGGGATCCGTACTAATCCACCTGGAATACTTCGGGTCCAGGTATCTTGATGCTTGTTCATATGTTTTTCGTTCTTGATTTTTAAGAATTGTATTCCATGTATTATGTAATTCTTCTATATCAATCATAACTACACAGTAACAAATTACATAAATTGAGAAAACCTGCGACTATGAAAAGTTAGTGAGTATTATTTATATAACTTGAGAATTCAATTTATTCATGTTAATATCAGTTATGGATTCAATAGATTTGGCAAAAAAGCAGAAAATGATTGCCCGTCTTGAAGCATTTACTTTGATGGACGATGATTTTATGACACGCTTTTTTGAAGATAATAAAGAGTGTACACAATTTGTAATTCAGACAATTTTGGACAACAAAGAGATTGAGGTTATTGAAGAAGTTGCCCAAAAGGTTGTAAAAAGCCTAGAAGGTCGTTCTGTAAAACTTGATGTTTTTGCACGCGACAGTAAAGGAAAGCCGTACGATATAGAGATTCAGAGAGCTGATAAAGGAGCTGGTGCAAAACGAGCAAGACATAATGCAGCTCTTATGGATGCTGATGAAACAGTGCCAGGGATGGATCCGGAAAAACTTCCTGAAAGTTATGTCATATTCATTACGGAACATGACATTTTCAAAAAAGGATTACCGGTTTATCATATAAATCGTATCGTTGAAGAATGTGGAACATTGTTTGACGATAAAATGCATATTATATATGTGAACGGAAAATATAGGGGTGATGACCCGATTGGTAACCTTATGCATGATTTTAATTGCAGTAAGGCTAGTGATATGAAGAATAAACTTCTGGCAGAAAGAGCCAGATACCTCAAGGAAAACGACAAGGGGGTACAATATATGTGCAGAATCATGGAAGACTTCGCAAAGGAAGAAAGAAAAGAAGAAAGAGAAGAAACAAGAATTGAAACAGCTGCTCAGCTTCTTGAACAGGGTAAAATGTCAGAAAAAGAAATTGCAGACTTTTTCAAATTTTCTGAAGAACAGATGAAGGCTGTAAAAGAAAAAGTTTCTGTACTTGCATAGATTATTATTTCATAAAAAATGGCGAGAATTAAGATTCTCGCCATAACCTTCTAAACCTCCCATCAGAAGCAAAGAATTCTGTGGTGATTTTTAATTATTTTATCTCAAATATTTCATATAATATAAAAAAGACTACGAATATAATAAAAACTATTGATGAAAGGAATATCTTTTTATCTTTTTTAATGTTTTTCCAATTACCTTCTTTAGAGATTTTTCCAGTTATAAAATTTGATACATGACTAATAAATGAAGTCGATATAAAAAATAAGAATAAAACTAGATAATCTTTCCAATTATTAAACTGCTTATTCATTATTATTTTCCATTAATTTATCAAATGACTCGAATTCTATTTCATAATCAAAGGTATATTTCATATTATCACCATTTTCTACTGGCGGTATCCGCTTGCTTACGCAAGCGGTCGCGCTTTTCGTGGTTCCGGCTTTCGCCTTCATTCCTTCGCTACGCTTCGGAACTCGCCATTCGGCGAGCCACTACAATCGCTTACCGAACAAAAGACATTAGTAGGAATAAATTATTTTTTTTGATTACCTTTATCAAAATCTTTAATCACTAAAAAATCATAATCTTTCGAAAACTCTTTTTCAATTTTATCAAACTTAAATTCCAACACATCTTTCTGAACTCTTGGTTTATAGTGGTATCTTTTATAAATATGAAAAGAATTATTTGCTCTTATACCATCCTGATTAAACCAATAGTAAAAAGTTAGATATTTATAGAACATTTCATTTATCATTGGAAGTTTTGAAGTCATCATTACAATACCTTTATTTGAATATTTATTGAGAACTTCCTTAATTAAATCATCATTTTTCTCCAATAATCCTAAATACAATAATTTTGAATCTAAAAATTCTGAAGTCGTCTTGTCCATATACTCTGATTGTTCATTATTAAAACATGAATCTAGATATTCATTGTTTTGTCTAAAATTAATTTCTTTAACCCAAAGTTCTTCTTCAAGGCTTAAGTTTGAATATTCAGCAAAAGATTCAACACTAGAATAATTTATGTTATAAGAATTATTCACAAGTCTATTAAGCTCATTAATAACTTTTACCCAAAATAAAAAATCGCTTGATTCCTCAAAAGTCAAATATTTATTTTTTTGTGATTCCTTACATTTTAGAAAGAACTTTAAAGCTTTTTTATTTTCTCCAATATCAAAATAAAACTTTCCTAAATAAAAATTAATTTCATAGGATTTTGGTTCAAATTGATATGCAATTTTCATTAATTTTAGAGCTTCTCTAACATTCATCATATTAAGTTTATAAAGTGAAACTGCATAATCATAATAATACCAGTCAGTTTTTAAATTTGTAGGAATATCAGAATTATTTAGAAGATTTATAACCTCATTATAATTTGAATTCTCCATATTAGATTTTATTAAGTCATAACAAGATGGCAATTTTTTTTCGATTTTTAAATTACAACCAGAAAAAAGAATTACCAACAAGAAAGAAAAATATTTTAAATGTTTCATTATTCGACATTCTCCAAAAGAAAATCAGGCGAAGAATAGTAATTATAAGTATCAACATTTTTTTATTAAGTGATTCTTTCTGTCTATTCTTAATAGTACCACAAGGTCCTGATTGTACAACTGATTCATTATCACCACAAATAACATGAATATTTGGAAGATGATACTTTCCTCTTTTTTCAGTATACAACATATTCTGTTAAAAAATAAATAATTCCGTTCCTGCTCCTAATCTATCTGATCAAGTTTCAGGATTTTCTTTATGCAGGCAATGTAGTCTCTGGTAATTGAGTCAATTTTTCTTTCTTTTGTAATATAGCCAAGACTAAAGCTGTGAGACCATTCACTGTCTGCTTTTTTAAGGGGAATTGTTACAAACTCTTCCCCTTCATTATTTTTCTTTTCATAATTCTCTACTGAAACACCGGAAAGAAAAGTAAAACCTTTAAGGTTCTCTAATAAATTCAATTCTGTAGAACGGTCTGCTACGGTGATAGGCTGATTAAGACCATATTCATCAATTATTGCATCAGAAAAAAAAGATTTTACATCATCTGTATCAAAAGTGATAAAGTGATAGGGACGCAAATCTTCTAAAGAAATCCAGTCCTTTTCTGCCAGGGGATGATCTTTATGTACATAGACAAAAGCTCCGCATTCTGTAAGAGGAGTAAAAACCAGTTTATTTGCAGCGAGTGCTTTTTCTATTTCTTCCTGATTAGTTTCGCTTATGTAAAGAAGACCAATGTGACTTTTTCCCCCTGCAACATCCTCAATTACATTTAAGGCACGCATTTCCCTAAAAGAAAAATCATACTGACTGCCAGAGTAAGCTTTTACAACATCTATAAAAGCACGTCGTGCAAATTCGTAGTATAAAGCAGAAACAGAAAATCTTTTCTTTTCGGGAGTAATGTATTTTGCAAGAATTTTTTCGTAAGTCTGAAAGAGAAAACGGGCATCTAAGAGAAAATCATTACCTTTTTCTGTAAGACTTGTTCCTCTAGAAGTCCGTCTAAAAATTTCAAATCCCAGCTCTCTTTCCAGATCATGAATACTTGCCGTAAGGGATGGCTGAGAAATATATAGTTTTTCTGAAGCCTTGTTAAAGGAGCCGCAGTCAGCGACTCCCAGACAATATCGGATCTGTTGAATCGTCATTTCAGAACTTAATTAAACCTCTGAACTGCAACGGAATAAATGTCTTCAATAAGTTTAATACCGCCGCGATAGCCTGCGTAAGAAGTATCCATTACAACCCTATCCTGGAAAGGCCATGAAATATTCAAAAAGTTTCCCTTAAGTTCATCGGTGAGTTCTTTGTCAAAGTAACTTCCAAGAACTAAAGGATATCCGTGATAGTCATGGTTACGTATTTCTTCGTGAATTACATAACTGTCTGTTGTAAAGACTGCTTCTGCCTCAATGCCATAGTTAAGTTTTTTAAACTCGTCTGCAATTAAAGCCTGATATTCTTTTGGTGTATCATCGGTTATAAACTGTTTAGCAGGAAAAAGTCCAAGATCATTTACAAGGAACTTTGTTACAGCCAGAGCATACTGGGCATCTGCTACCACAGAAAACTGTTTGTTTATTACGCGATTTTCAAGAAAGAGATCTGCATAGCGTTCAATAAGGTAGTAAAAGTATTTTTCATGCTCCGAAATTACAGCTTCTACCTTATCTGACTGCACGCCAGCTGCTTCTCCAACAGCCCTCAAAAACTTGCTGGTCTCTGTAGCTCCAACAGGTAAAACAGGATAATGAAGATATGGAGTTCCAAACTTCTTTTCAAGTTTCTGAACGTTCTTTAATCCGACCCAAGGAGAAACCAGAAGGTTCAAACTTGCCTTTGGAAGAAGGTCTATATTTTTAATTCCTCGGTCATAACCAAAGATTGTATTTGGAGTAAGTCCCAGTTCACGTACAAGATTTTCCAGTTCCCCAAGGTTTCCAAGCCAGAATAAATCCTGATAAGGAACATCTGCCCAGATGTTTACAAGGCCAGGAATCTTTTCAGTGTCTTTTCCATTAACTCCTTCAACTTTTGGAAGATACTGCTCAATGATTGCATCAATCACCTGCTCGTGTCCCTTGTAGTTATTCCCCTTAAATCCTGCAGTGCTTGCATAGATTACAGGCTTAGAAGCATCCTCAAACTGGCTTACGATTTCACCAGAATCATCTCCTACAATTTCAGGAATACAGCCTGTAAGGACAACATAAAGGTCTGCATCAATTACCTTGAGGGCATTTTCTATAGTGCTCTTAAGTTTTTTTGTTCCTCCAAAAACAACATCTTTTTCATTGATGCTGGTACAAGGGAAAATATTTGGAGAAAAATATCCTGAACTTCCAGTTGTGTCAGAAAGTTTCTGGGCACATCCAGGTCCTGAATGTAAAACCGGTATTGCCCTCGTTATTGCCTGTACTGTCTGCATAGAAGCAAGGGCACATTTATATCTTTGTTTATCAAGTAACTTTGCCATAATAACCTCTGCTTAGGGGCTTTTTTATTTATTTGTCTTTTCAAAAAATTCGTCTACGTTCTGCTGGTACCACCAGTCGGTATACGGAAGCTTTACCCGGCTTGCAAGATTCTGTTCAAAACTTCTGTTGCGAATTGAATCTAGAATTGACTTTGCAAATTCCAGAGTATGTTTGTAGCCAAAAATCATGTATTCGTCGGCAACATAAACCGCACTGGTTCCATTTTTAATTGCCCATACAGTAGATCCCGGATGACGGGACAGATACAAATCTGGCTTAAACTTATGAAGAATGTTCATAACTTCGTAGTTCTGCTGGTCAGAAACGCTTGCCTCAAAGTTAATGTTGTTCTCCAGAAGGTACTTCATACTTGGAGGTACATCACCGTTTTCATATTTTTTATCGTAGTGCCATGCAAGAGCCCATACTACTTCTATTCCAAGTTCGTTAAGGACGCGGCTTACTTCAAATGTGTATCCAGGTCCCATTCCGATTACCGCACGAAGTCCCTTAAGTTCCTTTTTGATTTCTTCAATCTGAGGAAGGTAGATAGCCCGCTGCTCTGCAATGTATTTTTCTATTTTTTCAGATCTGCCTGTTACGCGGCCAATTTCGCGAAGCCAGCTTTCAAATCCCACTATTCCACACTGGTTAATCGAGCGAACATATGGAACACCGTATTTTTCTTCAAGACCGTTTCCAAGATAGTTTCCCAAAGTTCCACAGATACAAGTTGTAGCAAGGGATTCTGAAATATGACTCAGTTCTTCCACCGTTGAATTACAGTAAAGGAATACAGGATCTAGGTCGAAGTTTTTAAAAATCTCAATAATTTCAGGTCTTGCGCTTTCATAAAAGTTCTTAAAGTTGATTTTATTTGATTTAATTCCTTCTCTAGGAGGCTGAACAATAGAACTTAAAACTGCATGATCTGCAATGTCAAAGCCGGTTGCCCATATTCTAGACTTAAACCCTTCACAATGAACGGCAACAACAGGAACGTCTATTTCTTCCTTTACTTCGTCAACAACGCTATCAATATCTTCTCCAATAATACCTGTTGCACATGAAGAAGAAACAAAAATTGCCTTTGGTGAATAGCGACGGTTTACTTCCAGAATGATTTTTCGTAAATCATTTGTAGAACCAAAAATCGTATCCTTTTCGTTCATGTCTGTTCCAACATAAACGGTGCTGGTTGTAACTCCCCTTTTTTTTGCCATTACCTTGTTAAGGTAGTAGTTTCCTGCCGTAGCAACGGAACAACCTGCAGGGCCGTGGTGTATAATTGCCACATCCCTTATTGCCGCAAGCTGACTGAGTCCACAGGAAGAAAGACATGTACTAGACTGACTAAAGCATCTTGAACACCCTTTTAAGTTTCCGCATTCAGTCTGTTCCGCCAGATCTTTTAAGTTTCCAATGTAGCCAGTAATGGACCCAATTCTGTTTTCGCGGGTAGCTACATTTGAAGAATTTGTATTAATTGCCATGTTTGCTCCTATTTATAGAAGGAGGGGAAAGCCTTCCCCTGGCTCGCACTTCGTTGCTTGCCACCCCTTCGCCTAAGGGCTAAGCCCTTAAAATCCTGCCTTACTTTCTACTTCAGGACGAATACGCTGCAAGTCTTCGCTTAAATAGCGTTCCCCGTTATCAGGTAAAAGAGGAACAATGAGTTTTCCCTTATTTTCTTCCCGTAAAGCCTGCTTAATTGCAATTGCAAGAGCAGCCCCACTAGAAGCTCCAATAAAGATTCCTTCATAGCGAGCAAGAAGATGAATGGCGCGCAAAGTTTCTGCATATGTTACAGTTTCATACTCATCCACATATTTTTCGTTAAAATTGGTTGGAGCCATAGGATTAAGCCCGTTTTCATCGTGAACTGCATGTATTCCATGGAAGCCGCCATCTTCTACGCCTTTTACAACAGGTTTTTCAACATCTTTAACATCTGGCTGGGCAATTACAACCTTAATAGCATTATTTTTTTCTTTTAGAAATTTTCCAACTCCGTGAGTACTTCCACCAGTTCCTACTCCACCGACAAAAATGTCAATTTTGCCATCTGTATCTTCCCAAATCTCAGGAGCGGTGTGCTTGTAGTGGGCTCCAGGATTATCAGGATTTGAAAGCTGCCAGGTAGACCATCCACCTTCTGTTGTTTCAATCATCCATTTATAAACATCTTTAAAAGCTTCAATTCCTTTTTCAAAAACGCCGGCAATAAGTTCTTCCGGAGGATTTACAAGTTCACTTCCATATGCTTCCATCAACTTTGAACGTTCTATCGAAACTCCATTCTGAACTCCCAGTTTAACCTTATAGCCTTTTGCCGCAGCCACAGAAGCAATTCCAATACCCATGTTACCGGAAGTAAATTCCACCAAAGTTGTTTTATCTGGACTGATTTCACCTCTCTTTTCTGCCTCTTCAATTATTTCTAGAGCTGCTCTGTCCTTGTGGCTTCCTGCAGGATTAAAGTATTCCAACTTACCTGCAATACGACCTTTTAAGCCAAGAGCTTTTTCAAGTCTGTGAAATTCTACGATTGGTGTATGTCCAATAAGTTCTGTAATTGAATTGTATATATGTCCCATATAATAATCTCCTGTGTAAGCCCGCCGGTCAGAGCGGGCGGTGTTCTATAGCGAGGAATTATCCCCTAACCTTAAATTCTGTAATCGTCTTCAAGAGCATCCATTAAACCATACTCTAGAAGAATCTGTTCAAGACGTTCCTGAGTCATTGGTGTAGGAATTGTAAAAGTCTTGTTGTTGATAACTGCATCTGCAAGATTTCTATATTCCTGAGCCTGAGCAGAGTCTGGCTTGTACTCAATAACAGTCTTTCGATTGATTTCTGCACGCTGAACAATATTATCTCGTGGAACAAAGTACAAAAGCTGTGTTCCAAGTTCTTTTGCAAAAGCTCTAAGTAGATCAAGTTCTCGATCTACGTTACGGCTGTTACAGATAATACCGCCAAGACGTACACCACCAGCGCGGGCATATCTGCTGATACCCTTTGCAATATTATTTGCTGCATAAAGGGCCATCATTTCTCCACTGGCAACGATATAGATTTCTTTAGCTTTACCTTCGCGGATAGGCATTGCAAAACCTCCGCAGACAACGTCTCCAAGAACATCGTAGAAAACAAAGTCCAAATCATCGGTATAAGCACCAAGATTTTCAAGCATGTTTATCGAAGTAATAATTCCTCGTCCTGCACAACCAACTCCAGGTTCTGGTCCTCCAGATTCTACACAACGGGTGCCTCCAAACCCTGTACGCATGATGCGGTCAAGTTCTACGTTTTCACCCTCATCGCGGATTGTGTCCAGAACAGTTTTCTGAGCAAGACCACCAAGCAAAAGTCTAGTTGAGTCAGCTTTTGGATCACAGCCAACAACCATGACTTTCTTTCCATGTTCAACAAGTCCTGCTGTAAGATTCTGTGTGGTTGTGGACTTACCAATTCCACCCTTTCCATAAATCGCGATCTGTCTGATTTCGCCCATTTTATTTACTCCTGTGTAAGCCCGCCGGTCAGAGCGGGCGGTGTTCTATAGCAAAGTAATCGAGTTTGCAACGCAAACGTCGCAGTTAAAAAAATTGCGATGCAGCAATTTTTTAGCTTTACCACTTATAAAAGCACTTTTTTCGCCGTAATTTATATCTATTTGAACAAGTTCTGGATTCTGTTGTATTTCCAGACCTTTGTTACCGCATCATCTATGGAACCCGGAAGTTCCATGCAGGTTATTCCCTTTACCACAAGATGCTGATTTGCTCCCGCTCCAATTTTTGCAGCAATTACATATTTGCAATCCGTAAATCTCACTGCACTTTTTTCCATATCAGAAATCATATGACTTCCGTCATGGCAAACCGGCTCAACCTTTCGTTCTTCAATCAGACTGTAACCTTCTTCATCATCAACAAGATAAATAAAAAACTTATCTGCCCTGCCGTAATGTCGATTTACTGTCTCACCATCAGAACTGGCAATTGCTATTCTGTACTTATAAGAATCTTCATCAGCCATGAGAAAAATTCTCCTCAATTCTAAAGTTTCTTGAATAAAGCAATTGACTAATCTCTTTCTTGCCGGGAATTCCAGCTGCATCTGCACGGCAATGATTACAGTGCAAGAACAAATCAATATACTGTCCTGCTTCACGCCTTGCTTCTTCAATCTGCTGACAATCAGGTGCTTTAGCATCTTTTAGCTTGGCTGTAGGAATCAAAGGAATTATGTTATACAACTGAGCTCCTGCTTC
Organism: uncultured Spirochaetaceae bacterium; assembly: GCA_902797305.1. Lineage (GTDB taxonomy): Bacteria > Spirochaetota > Spirochaetia > Treponematales > Treponemataceae > Treponema_D. The sequence goes on from CADBSK010000042.1 coordinate 22,319, forward strand.
TGCCACTGCATAAGCAATTTCCTTTATATGATTTCCATTAATCTCCGGAACAAGAACTGTATTAACCTTTACAGTAATTCCTGCATCAGCTATCTTTTTAATTCCTGCTAACTGATTTTTGATTAGAATTTTTGCTCCTTCCACTCCTTCAATCTTTTTTCCGTGATAAATGATGTAGTCATTCAATTTGGCTTCAATTTCCGGATCAATCGCATTTACAGTTACAGTAAGACTATCAATTCCGGCTGTAATAATTTCTTCTGCTCTTTCATCAAGCAAAAGCCCATTTGTACTCATACATTTAATCAGCTGCGGAAATTCTTTCTCAATCAACTTAAAGGTCTTAAAAGCATTATCGCTTGCAAGAGTGTCTCCCGGTCCTGCAATCCCTGCAACTTTAATCTCAGGGCTGATTGCAAGAGCCTTTTTTAGAATTTCAACTGACTCCTCAGGTTTAAGAACTTTAGAAGTAACTCCTGGTCTATTTTCTGTTAAATTAATTGAACGCTCACAAAAACGGCATGCCAGGTTACAGCCAGGACATACAGGAAGATGAATGCGACCTGCATCAGCTTTATGACCGCCAAAACATGGATGATTATTTTCTAATTCATTAAAACTTTTAGGCACACCTTCCTCCTCTAGAAATGAGCATAGTTTCCCCAGCTAAATCTTTTTAAAAGATTCTCTTATTTAGTGAAAAATTAAATCTATATTGAATTGATATTAGACGGCCTGGTAAATCCAGACTTTATAAGAATTGACGGCAGCAGCACATGACGCCGTTTCTATAGTTTTCGCGCACAAGTTTTTCAAAGTATGCTATCATCATGTCCTCCTGTTATTTCCTACTAAACCGATAGGTTAATTACATGTATATTTATACATCTTCTTACCTACCTTGTCAATAGGTTAAATATAATTTTCATTTTTTTTTAGATACAATACTCAAAACCTACTTCTTCCTGGTTTCTCAATAATAAAGACTCAAGAGTTATTCCATCTACAAAATTATTTATCAAGGCATCAAAATCTTTCCAGAATTCAGTATTTCCTGCATCACTAAAAAATGTTGAACTCATTTCGCTATGGGAAGTCAGAGAACCTTCAACAGAACGCAATATTTCACCTACAGAATATTCACTAACCGGCTTACTAAGTCTGTAACCGCCACTGTTACCCCTAAGCCCGGTAACAAGCCCCGCTTTTCCAAGCTGTATAAGAATTTGTTCAAGATACTTAACCGAAAGATTGTGTTTGTGTGACAAAATTTTTAATGGTGTATATTTTTCAGAGTCCTGTTCAGCAAGAGTAGTCATTATTAAAAGAGCATATTGCCCACGGGTAGAAATCTTAATCATATATCCTCATTCCTACCTAATTAGTAGGTAATATATATAATTACAGACTTTTACCTATCATGTCAATAGGTAATACAATATTGAGAAATGCTTTTCTTATTTTTTCTTTCTTATGATTATCTTATCAAATGCCGCTAGAACTCCTGGCAAAACAAACATAATTAAGAGAACTGCGCTTAATGCTCCAATAGAGATAGTTCTAATAATCGATGAAACAGTTGGATCTCCAAAGAAATTCCCAACAATTGCAGTTACAAAGACTAAAATCAACCCTGAAGTTAAAATCGTATGATGAGAGCCTTCGTAGGCATCTTTAAGGGCATCTTTTATAGGCATAGTTCTACGTGCCTCACAGTAGTAGTTTGTTAAAAGAATACCATAGTCGATTGTTGCTCCCATGAGGATACATTCTACGATTAATAATGCCAGATATAACATTTCACCATAAATCAATCCGGTAAAACTTACAGTCATGTATACCCCACACTGCACAAGTAAAACAAGGATTGCAGGAATCGAGAAAGATTTAAAAGTAATACAAACGATTATAAATATCGCCGCAATTGTTAACAGGGTTATCAGTCCAAGTTCCTTGCGGAAAGTTTTTTGCATCTCATATCCCATTGCAGAATTTCCAATCAAGTGAATTTCTCCGTTAAACTCAGCTTCACAATAATCTTCTATACCTTTTAAGAAAGCAGAAGTTTCTTTTGATTCACAGGGATAATTGGAATTTATAATCAAACGGGAATGCTCTGCAGTTTTTAACATTTGCTTACCATCTTCCATCTGATTTTTTGCATCCAAAATCATTGAACGAGTTGATTCGTCTAACACAGAAGAAAAACGGCTTTGATAAATCAAATCTTTTGTAACATAGTCAAACAAATCAGTAACAGACATTTTGTAATCAGTAACCGGATTCTGAGTACTTGAATAGAACAAGTACAGTAGCGCCATAATATTTTCGTTTAATTTATCAGAAAATCCCGACATAATACTGCTCATATCGTAAGCAGTATAAGACCTTTTACTTATAACGCCGTTAATAACCTTTTGAGCAGACTTTAAAAGACCTGTAAAATTTGACGGAATGCTTTGACTATAAGTTTTATCAGTAAGAAGATTGTTTACAATAAAATCTACAAGCTGTTTGCAGGATATTTTCCAGTCCAGAGTTTCTGTTTCCTGAATCTTTTTTAGCAAAAGCAGTTGCCTTGCCTGCTTTGAAGACATTCCAGTTATTTCTGAAAGCTCTTTTGCGCTAAATGCCTTTTTACTTACAGCTCCGTTGATAATGGCCTTACCTGTAGACAACAATTCCAGATTTTGTTTGTCGATTATATTTGTAAGAGATGTGCTATTATCTGCGAGAGTATTAATCAGGCTGTGCATAGAAACTTTCCAGTTTTTTCCTGACTCTTTAGAATCCTTTAGAGTAAACAAAAGTTTGGTATAAGTTTTGTCCATTGTTAATAAGTTTGCCATCTGGTCCCAGGACATGAGAGTATCGTTCATTGTGGCATTTACCATACCAAGAGCAGTATTTATCTGTGCTTTGTCTTCAGCTTTTAAAAAATTGTTTATCAAATTTGATGTAGAAACAAAATTTATAAGCTCCTGAACCGACATAGTTTTTGCATTAGAGTTCAATTTAAAAATCTGCTTTGCCTGTTTTTCTTCATAACCAAGAATTGAAGCAATTTCTTCTGCCGTATGTTGAGCAGAAAGTTTTTCTTTAGAACCGAAAATTTCCAGTTTTTGAGTCTGAGCCTTTGTCTCTTCATCCAGATACTGTGTAAATTCAGGTTTTGAAAGAATCTCTTTTTGCAAAAACGCACTAAACTCTGCAAATGTCATTTCTTTAGGAGAATAATCACTGGATAGAGCCTTATAACAAACCACCATCATGGAACCAACTTCTTTATCCAGATCCATCATTGCTGCAATTTGAGAACCATCAAGCTCTTTAGTCATTTTTTCTGCGTCGCTAAAGGTTTTTAACTGACCAAGCTGCTCTTTGGTTTTCTGATCAAATATTGAATTGTACTTTGGATTAGTCGCAATATTATCAACAACAAAGTCTGCAAAATCTTTAATTGTGATGGATTCTGTTTTTACATCATCTTTTTCTGCATAATATAACGCATACAAACTCTTTAGATCTTCTTCCGGCATGGAGAATAACTGTGCAAGTTCCCTGGCAGTTTTAGCTTTTTGCAATTCCTCAGGATTAGATAAATCTTTTAATAATTTTTCTATATCTAATGAACTTAAATCAGCTTCAGCGGCAGAGGTCTTTTCCCCTTCTGCACTTGGCGCAAAAGATTCCGGAGTTATAAATTTACTGATTAAAGAATCTTTTAAAAGAGTATCAGAGAAGAAATTTAACATCTGACTTACCGTCATAGTGTTAACCTGCTTTCCGTTATTCTTTAAGTAGAATAAAAGATTGACAATTCCTTCACTCAAAGGTATTTCGTCAGAAAGAGCGGACAGGTTTTTTGCAATTTCCGATGCCGTATATTCTTTATCAAAGATTGCATACTCTCCCATCATGCTTGTAATATTTGGATCTAAATATAATTTGTCTACGAGAGAACGCAATTTTTCCTCGTCCTGATTTTCGTACAAAAGGACGAGTGTATTCTTTTCCGGGAATGTATCAAGAATTCTGTCTTTTTTTGTAAAAATATAAGTAATATTTGTCTGTTTTTGTAAAAAATAAGAACCAGCACAAAGCACAACAAAAAGAGCGGTAATTACCCAGCGGAGTTTATAACTTACTTTTGCAAGTCCCCCCATAGGAATTTTAAGACTTTTTTTACTTGTTAAACAAATTGCCTTGTCGGTTAAAAGAATGATTCCTGGTAACATCAGGAGTACACAAACCATGCTAAGAAAAACGCCTTTTGCAAGCACAACGCCTAAATCGAGTCCGATTTTAAAACGCATAAAGACAAGCATAATAAGCCCGATTACAGTTGTTAATGCACTTGAAGCAACTGACGAAAATGCATGTGCCAAAGCAGCTTTCATAGCAAGATTTTTATTATCAAATCTGGATTTTTCCTGTCGATAGCGGTTCATTAAAATTATGGAATAATCCATAGACAAAACTAATTGAAGAATAGCAGAAATTGAATATGTAATATCCGAAACACTTGGCAAAAAGATGTTTGTTCCCATATTAATGAGAATTGCGCATCCAATTACCCCAAGGAATAAGAAAGGTTCTAACCAGGAGCCACTTGTAGAAAACAAAATCAGCATTAAAACAGCAACGGCAGACACAAATACCCAGATTGGAATATCAATCATACCGGTATTATCATTATTCCAAATCATAGAATAGTTCTGAAACTGTGTTTTAAGGGCCGTTTCTATGTTTTTTTCTTCTTTTGTTCCGTATTTATGATGAGACTGCAAGACATACAGGGTATGATTTTCTCTATTGTATTCTGAACTGTTCAGTACATAAGAAACTGTATCAACACCCGGTATGTCTTTTAATAACTGGCAAACCTGCTTTTTTTGTTCCTGGGTAAGGTCGTCAAACATTACCTTAAAGGTTGCATTGATTCCTGCATCAGGAAACTCTGCACTCATTATATCAAGGCCAATTTTCATGGAAGAATCTTCTGGAAGATACTTAGTCATATCTCCATTTACTTTTACATGAAACATTGAAACCAAACATGCAATGGTTAATGCTACCATTACCCCTAAAAAAAAGAATTTTTTATCTACAATTAAAGAAGCCAGTTTTTTCATCGTTACAATTACTTAGATGCCCAAAGTCCGTGTAAATTACAATAAGCAAATGCTACTTCTTCATTATCCCCAGGAAGCAATGCAAATTTTGCTTTTGGTTCCTGACCAGGTTTTAACTGGCAAAACTGGATTCCATTTTTTGTCTGTAAAGCAATCCATTCAATAAAATGTTTTTCTTCCATCGGATGAATTACAGAACCTACAGTTACATCAATAGTATTATCATTATTTACAGTAATAACAGGTACGTGCTTTTCTACAGCAGCATCAGTTGTTCCCGCCTTTAATTCTACCATTGCCTGATCGCAACACATAGTTGGACATGCAGAGCCTTTTAGCATTGCAAATACTTTGCCACATTTCTGGCACTTATAAAATTTCATTTCCATAAATAATAGCTCCTTAATATTATTTAAAAACGTTCTTTTATTTTACAATAATATACCTATATTTAATAGGTAATTATAAAAAATCTTTTAATGATAATGTCCAAATCTGGTCAGGCATTATTTCATTCTGAGAGCAAATGGTATATTTGTAACCATCATTGAGCTCAACCTGCCTGAAAATAAACTTGGAATCAGGTATTTTTTTTCCGTCTAGCAGAGAAGAAAGTTCGATATCGGCAGCTTTTGCGTAACTCTCGATTTTTGTCCATTGCTCAACATCTACTTCATTATCAGGAGTTATAAACTCTACATCACAGCCGATTCTTTCCATAGAAATTGCACACATCGCCCGTTCTTCCGAATGAGAAAGACAGAATTGAATTTCCGGCTCGTTCTTAAAATATGGTTTTCCGCTTGCGTGGTATGCCCACTCAAGTTCCTGTTCGTCAAATCCTGCCTTGTCCAGAGCGTAGGATAGAACAAGTCCAACTCCAAGAGAAAGCCTTTTATCTTTATCGTACTGATAAAAATCGATTTTCTTTTGTCTATATTCGGGAACTGTTTTGTACAATTTATCAAAAACAGCTTTGTCAGAAAGAGATTTTGTGTCAAAAATATAGATCTGTGTTTCAAAAGGTTGTTCCATAATACGCCCCCTTACTAATTGCTTTGTAACTAGTATAACACAGACTTTAAATTAGACAATTTTAAGAAAACTTTTTCCGTCACCGCCTTTTTTTACGATAATTTTTCTGTCGATTTTTTCTTCCAGCGCTTCAACGTGGCTGATTATTCCAACGAGTTTATCTCCCCTAGACAGTTCTTCAAGAGCCTTCATTGCCTTGTTAAGGGTTTCAGGATCTAAGGTTCCAAAGCCCTCATCTATAAACATGGAATCAAGACGAATTCCTCCACTGGAATTCTGAATCTCATCAGCCAGTCCCAGAGCCAGCGCAAGAGATGCCTGGAACTGTTCTCCTCCACTTAAACTTTCTACACCTCTCCGACGACCTGTATAAAAATCAATAACATCAAGATCAAGACCAAATTTTTTACTATGATTTGTCGCATCCTGACGGCGTACCAGTTCGTACTGGCCTGCTGTCATAATTCTCAAGCGCATATTAGCGTAGTGAGTAATTCTGTCTAAAACTGCACACTGAACAAATATCTCAAGACTGATTTTCTCTTTTTCCTTTATAGAACCGCTTGTAGCCTCTGCCAGTGCATTGATTTTGGCAAAACGAGTAGAAATTTGTGCAAAAGTGGTAGACAGAATCTTTAACTGGTTGACAGAATTCTCGTTGATTCCCATTCTCTTATTTAATTCATCCCGTTCCTGGCTTAAATGAGCCAAAAGGTTTTCTTTTTCCTGCTTCTTTTGCGACAACTCTTCAAAATCTATCTCTGTTTTTTCTGCAAGATCTTTTTTCAGAAGGTTTATCTTTCCTTCAAAACCAGAATTTTCTTTTTCAATTTCATTCTTTTTGGTTTGTAATGAAGACTGTAGTTTTTCTATATTTCTTATCTTTCCTTTTAAATCATCAAGTTTTTTATCAGCTTCATTTATGCTGTTAAAATCAAACTCCTTCTCCTGTTCCAAAAGCACCTTCTCTACCTGCTCCAATGTTGCTTTTAGAGAAGTTATTTCCTGTGTTGAGCTTTGTACTTGTTCTGTTAAAGTTTCTATTTCTTTTTCTAATTCAGGCTTTTTTTCTTCAAGAGACTGCTTTTGTTTTACGTCCCTTTCTTCCTTTTTAATATCATCTTCTTTCTGAGCTTTTAGCTTTTTCCTGGTTTCTATTTCAGAAAGCACACTTGTATCTGAATTATTTTTATCAAATTCACAAGAAAAAATCTTTTTATAAATATTATTAACCAAACTAGTTAAGTTATTAATATCAGAGAATACACCACTTCTCTTTTCAGAAAGTAATTTTAGATCTTCATTGGCCTGATTATATAACTCTTCTGCCTTGTTCAGTACCTCTTCTGAAGGAGCCTCTGTTGCCTTATGGGCAGGATTAGGGTGCGTTAATGAACCGCAAACCGGGCATGGTTCGTTTTCGACTAAGTCTTCAGCAAGAATACCTGCCTGCTCCCGTAAAAACAGCAATCTTTTATGCTTATAATCCTCGAACAGTTCGTTATATTTGCATTCTGCATCGAGATAATCTCTTGTAACGTTTTTTTGAGTTTCTTCTAAATCCTTCAAATCTAATATTTTTTTGTTTAGATCTTGAAGATCCCTTAAAGTAGATTCTATATTTTGCAGTTCATTTTGAGCTTTTATTAAAATTTCGCCGCTCTTGTTCAAGCTTTCAAGAGAAACACTTATCTGAAACAGGTCTTTCTTTTTTTGTTCTAAATCCTGTTTGATTTGTATAAGCTTAGCATCTTTATTTTTTAATTCGATTTTATCTTTTTCAAGCTGTGCCTTATTATTATTCCAGTCTTTAAATTTACCTATAGAATCTTCTAATAAGCCTATTTCCTGTTGTAAAGAAGGTAATTTATCAAACTCCTTTTGATTTTCTTCAAGCTCAAGTTTTATTTCTTTTAACAGACCTTCATTTTTTAACAATTGGACTTCTGTGGCTTTTAACTCTTCTTCTTTTTCCTGCAAAGTTTTAACATTATTGTATTGTTCTGTAATTATTTGCAGTTCTTTTTGCAATATGGAACTTTGTTCATTATTTTTCTTAAGTCTTTTATTTTCTTTTTTAAGATAATCCTCAAAAAATTTGATATCATCCGGCTGTATTATGCCAAGATTCTGAATTTCTTTTAGTTTTTCTCCATTTTCTTCATCAAATACAAGACTATTTAAATGCTGTTCGATGGATTTTTTTGTAGCTTGTATCTGGCTATTCAAATTAGAAACATCTTCTTTAAGGCGCTTTTGCAAAAGATCATATTTATCAGTATTAAACAGTTCTCTAAAAATCTTCTGTTTTTCTTCTGTAGATTCTAGTAAAAGCTTTTGAAAAGCCCCCTGTGCAATCATTGCAATACTGCAAAATTCCTTTTTTTTGAGCTTTAAGATACTTTCAATTTCTCTGGTTACGTATTCTTTTCCAGTAACAGGCGCTCTTGAGTCGCTAAAAATAAGAGTCGCATCCGCCTTTTTTATTGTTGTCCCTTCACCCTTGATTCTCTTTCGTTCGTATTCAGGATTCCTTATTACAGTATAAGTCTCACCTTGAGTTTCAAAAACTAATTCAACTTCCGTAGGAATTGTATCATCTGCAAAATGAGAGCGAAGCATAGCTTCACTTCGAGTCTGGCCGCTGGCTCCTCCGTAAAGTGCAAAAGTTATAGCATCAAAAATAGTTGTTTTTCCGGCGCCAGTTTCGCCGGTAATCAGATAGAGACCATTTGTACCAAGTTTTGTAAAATCTACAACTGTTTTATCACAGTAAGTTTCAAAACCGGTCATTGTTAACTTTATTGGTCTCATTCTTTTTCTCCCCAAATGTCTTGAATTACATCTTTTATGTATTCTTCCTGCTCGTTGTCTAGAGGAGTTCCTCGACGATTCTGGTAGAACTCCTTAAAAAGTTCAAAAGGATCTGCTTTAGAAAAAGAATCCAGTTGCTGAATATCCAGATTATTACGGGTGTTGTGATTGTCGTATGTAAGCTGAAGAATATTTGGATAAATCTTTCTAAGGCTGTAGATAGCATCCAGAACTTCATCTTCGTCAGTAAGAATTACGTCAATAAAATCGTCTTTGTTGTTTTGATCTGTTTTTGAAAGAGAAAGTATCTGGTCAAATTTACCCTTAATCTGACGAATATCCCTTAAAGGTTTGAGAGGCTCGTAAGAAAGATTTACTGTTCCTTTTTGTTTTAACTCTATGATTGTAACAGTCTTTTGATTATTTAGCTCACTCACTGAGTATTTAAGAAGAGAACCACAGTAGCGGACATTTTTTCCAACTATCTGAGGTTTATGAATGTGCCCCAGCGCGCTGTAATCAAACTGTTCATATAAAGCACTTGAAACACCATCTACTCCGCCAATAATAATTTCTTCAGAGTCAGACCGCTCTGCATTCAAAATGTTTTGATGACTAACGATTATATTGCGTTCTTTTTGGTTTACTTGCATTTGAGAAATCGCCTTCTCTACTGCATCCTGATAATCTTTAATGGAATCATCATCTAAGGCAGAACTAACAATCGAAGGTTTTATAAATGGAAAAAGATAAACATTTACCGGTCCATATTCATCCTGTAAAATAACAGGTTCAATATTCCCGTCATATGGCTTTGAAAAATATAAGCCGTTCTGAATCATAAATTGAGTGCCAAAAGAAAGACGCTCTCCTGAATCATGATTTCCGCTTATTACAAAAACAAGAAGTTTTTGACAAACCGCCTGGTGTAAAAACCATTCAAAAAGTTTTATTCCTTCAATTGGTGCAACACTGTGATCAAAAACATCCCCGGCAACAAGAATGGCCTGAACTTCTGCCTTTTTACATATTTCTAAAACCTGAGCCAGCGCATATTTTTGATCTTCAATAAGAGAAAAACCATGCAGAGTTTTACCAAGATGCAAATCAGATATGTGGGCAAATTTCATACTAATAAATCTCTGAGAAATTCTACTCTACATCTGTGGAAAGCTTGCGCCATTCTTCCAGTTGAGCCTGAATAAGAGTACGGCTTTCTTCAAGTATCTGAACTTCTTCTTCTTTTGTTTTTGGGCAGTCAAAAACTTTTAGAACTTTTACGCGATAACAGCCGTTTTCAAGATTGTTCATAATACGAGTCATATCGCTAATCTGGTAGCCACCGTCCAAAGCGATGCAGGCAACCGGCAAATTTGTAGATTCATTCAATTTACGCACTCCTGCATAGTAGAACTTGCCTACATTGCCATCACGGCTACGAGTTCCTTCCGGAAAGATTACAGGAATCTGATTATTCTGAATTACTCTTTTACCAAATTTTTCGATTGTTTTCATCGCCATCATTGGACTTCCGCGGCGAGGAATCATACAATGCTGCTGTGTTCTTAGCATTTCTGAAACAAGAGGAATATGACGAGCCAAAAAATCCTTTGCAACAAATCTAAGTTCTTTTTCTCTAAAAAAGTTCATCAGAGCTGGAATATCTAAAAGGCTCTGATGATTACTGATTATTGTAAACTGTTCAGGTAGCAGTTTTTTACTTTCTTTATATCCAAAAAAATGAAAATGACGATATGTATTCAAAATGGCAAAAAGTCTTGGAGCAAGAACTTTTACAATATATTGAGAGATTACCCCACTCAATTTTTTGCTCACAGGATATGCAAGTATATTTAGAATTGCCGGTGGAATAACCATCGAAAACAAACAAATCAATGTTATAGCGCTATACATAATAATAATTCTATAAATAAAAAACTAAGGTGTCAATAAAGTTTAATACTCGGACTCTACCTCTTTTATCCTGTTGATAAGAGTTTGCTCAAGCGCCTGTTCGTATCCAGTAAGAGCTGCAAACGGCAGAAAAATTTTTGCACGGCGATTTAAGTCCATCCGGGGGTGATTTACATCCTCTGTTTCTGGCGGCCACTTTGTATCGATTATATCATCATAGTCCATGCTGTTATTATATCACATCTTTGATTTTTATTTTTTGTGGCCGCCAATCTGCTGGTTTCGTTCGATTGTCATTGCACCTTCCTGTAGGTTAGTTCCTTTTAAAAGAGCATTTTTTCCGAATTTTTGAATGATTTTTAAGCGAGCCTGCTGAAGGTTTTCTTCTTTTGATTCCAAAGTATTTGTTTGTATATCATCAAACAAAGTTGGCTCCCGCATTTTTGTAGAAATTACATTGTTTGCACAAAGATTAACCCGTCGAACCATAAGCTTTGGATTTACAATTCTATCGTAAAGATTAACAAAGGCATTTATAATTTCTGTGCTGGAATTTGTATCAGGCCCTACACCAATGGTTCCATGGGATGGTTTGGGCACATATCTTCCGTAAAAATCCAGAACAATTTCTCCATCGTAGTCCAGAGGAATTCCTTCTATATCATATCCAATTTGCAGCGTAAGGGACGATGTAAGCAGTTTTTTCTGAAATAAATCCAGTGCCAAGAGTTCCGCCATTTCTCTTATGATAATGCGGGCTTTTTCAACAGAATAAGGACACTGTAAAACCTGACCGCTTCCCAGAGATTTAGCATCAGATTTATAGTTTTTAATATGGGACATTGTAACGCTTTCATATCCCCAGGCATGATCGATTAAAATCTCTGCATCGATACCAAATTCCCGGTAAAGCATTTCTTTATTTGTTAACGAAGTTCTTGCCAAATCTCCCATTGTGCTTATATTCATCTTTTTTAGGCGTTTTGCAATACCTTTTCCAATTCTCCAGAAATCTGTAATCGGTTTATGATTCCATAAAAGCTTTCTGTAGGAACTCTGGTCTAGAGATGCAATTCGAACCCCATCTTTGTCAGCTTCTGTGTGTTTTGCAACTATATCCATGGCAATCTTACACAAATACATATTTGGAGCAATTCCTGCTGTTGCGGTAATGCCGGTTTCTTTTAATACCTGTTTTATTACCTTAACAGCAAGACTATGTGCATCTGTTTTGTACAATTCCAGATAAGAAGTTGCATCGATAAAAACTTCATCTATTGAGTAAACATGAATATCTTCTGGAGAAAAAAACTGTAAATAAACGTTGTAAATTCTAGTCGAATAATCAATGTATAAACCCATACGCGGAGTAGCAGTAATATATTCTAAATCCTTTCCTGTCTGGCGTTTTATTTCTTTTGCTTTAGCTTCTACTTCGAATAAGCGGCTTCGGCCGGATAGTCCGTATTTTTTTAATGCTGGTGTTACGGCAAGACATATAGTTTTACTGGTTCGACTTGCATCTGCAACAACCAGTTTTGTAGTTAATGGATCTAAGCATCGTTCTCTGCATTCTACCGAAGCGTAAAATGACTTTAAATCAATCGCAATGTATGTTCGTTCTTTATAGGCATCTTGTGACATTTTATTAGAGTCTGCGGTCGATTCCTTTTTGTTTATAATAATTTGCTTTGCATTCGTACATTTTTTTGTCCGCAAGAATAGCCAGCTCGTGCATTGTCTTTTTTGGGTTGGAACTTCTGCGTACAAAACCACAGCTTATAGAAAGTGATTTTATTAGATTTCCATGCCAGTTGTCCAGGTATTCCATAAAGTCTTTTTTAAACTCATCGATACGATCTAAATCTTTTGTAATAATCGCTACAAATTCGTCTCCACCGATTCTAAATAAATGCCCGTATTCCGAAAAAGATTCTGCAATACAATAAGCAGCACCTTTTAGTAACTCATCCCCTGCCTGATGCCCAAAACTGTCGTTTGCAGCTTTTAGACCGTTAACATCAAAAGAAATGTATATAAAATCCTGGTCGACAGAATGATAAAGAGTAGACATTTCCTCTTCGTAAGAATAGCGATTTAAGAAACCAGTAAGCATATCGGTATTTGCGCGATATGCCAGCAACTGATTCTGTCTTTTTTCATCTTCGATTACTTGAGTTACAAAGAATACACTGATAAGTTTTCCATTCTCATCTGTTTCGATTGGTATAAAAGAAGCTCTAAACCATCCGCTGTAGCGGCTTATCAATTCTCGAGAAATGATTTTTTTACCTGCTAAACGATCTGCAACAGTTGTTAAATCTGTAAATTCAACACCTTCGGCTCTGCACTCTTCTGTACAAAACTCTTCTATTGTAATTCGCATTTGAGAACTTGCTTCTTTTACATCCCCGATAAAATCATGAATCTCTTTTGTTGCAGAAAATTCTTCAAAGGTATTATCGCGTAAGTTCACTACATGTAGAGAGTTATAAATCTTAGATAAAGCCAAGAGACGATTGTGTTCCTGCAATTCGTAATCTTTCATACTAGTCTAATATTATAACATACTCTGTAAAAAATGGTTAATTAAATCGAGTATCCTCAATTCTCTTTGTTTTTTTCTCGCTTCTTGGAAGTTCACCTTCTCCAACAACCTTTACAATCGGAGTAAAATTGTACTTTTGCTTAAAATTATAAGCAAGTTCCAGAGCTACTTCACTGCGGTCAGTACCACCTTCTACTTCTACAGTAATTGTAATCTGATCCTTTCCTTCTACGTGTTCAATTAATGCTCTGTATTCGCTTGAAGTTCCAGGAACAGTCTTAATTACTTCTTCAATAGTGCTTGGGAAGATGATATTTCCCTTAATCTTAACCATATCATCGCTGCGACCAAGAATTGGAGTAATACGAGGATATGAACGGCCACATTTACATGGTTCTGGAATAAACGCTGCAAGATCGTGAGTTCTAAAGCGGAATAACGGAGCACCTTCTTTAACGAGGGTCGTAAGTGTAATTTCTCCAATCTGGCCATCCGGAACCGGCTTTCCTGTCTCAGGATCGAGGATTTCTATGTACAGATAATCATCATAAATATGAATTCCTTCTGTCTGTTCTGTACAGTTTATACCGATACCAGGGCCGTAACATTCAGTCAATCCGTAGATATCATAGAGTTCAATTCCAAGAATTTTCTGTATTCGGTTGCGCATTTTTTCGCCCCATCGCTCCGAACCGATTATACCTTTTTTTAATTTTATATTCTTACCAAGGTCTCTCTTCTCTACCTGTTCAGCAAGCAATAAAGCGTAAGAAGAAGTTGCACAGATTACAGTTGCTTCTAAATCCTGCATCATCTGAAGCTGTTTTTCTGTATTACCAGGTCCCATCGGAATAGCCATTGCACCAAGTTTTTCACATCCTGCCTGAAAACCAATTCCTGCTGTCCAAAGACCATATCCTGGAGTAATCTGAATTCTATCTTTGTTTGTAATACCAGCTAATTCGTATGAACGGGCAAACATTGTAGCCCAGTCTTCAACATCTTTTTTTGTATATGGAATAATTACAGGAGCACCTGTAGTACCGCTGGAAGAATGAATACGAACAATTTCTTCCTGTGGTACAGAAGAAAGGCCAAGTGGATATGCATCTCTTAAATCCTGTTTTGAGCAGAATGGAACAAGGTTTTCAAAATCCTGCTGAGTTTTAATATCGTCTGGATTTACATTTTTAAAACGCTCTGTATAAAAAGGGTTTCCGCATGCTTTTACTCTTTTAATCTGAGCTTTAATCTGATCCAATTGTACCTGTGTCATCTTCATATTATTACCTGCTTACAGTTTTTCTTAAGTTTCTATTAATAGTAACACTAGACGGACTTTTAGTCAAATTTATTAAATATATAAAAAAAGCCGCCCGCATATGAATTCTTATAAAAATTCAAAACGGACGGCTCATGTTCTATAAAACAGAACAAGTTAATTAGTCATCTTCACCAAATGATGCAGTAAGTTCCATCAAAGAAGGAATAATTTCTGCTAAACCTTCGAAAGTATTAACATCATACAAGTCGAAGAGTTTAGTACCTTCTACATTGTATACTGAGAATGTGTAACTTATTTCTGCTAATTCTAGTTCATCAAGTTTAGTCAAAAGTTCAGTATAATCAGGCATTTGTTCAGTTTCCTGACTATCATCTGCTGAATTCATAAATTCTGTTAATGAACTAACCACAGGAGAAAGTTCATCTAAAATTTCTTTTGTGATTACTTTGTTGACATTAATCAAATAGTCAACTTTAGCAATACCGTTATAAGTAACACTTTCACCTTGTACAGGAACTTCAAAATAGAATGCTCCAGAATTACCCATGTATAAAGCGATATTACCTGTTAATGTTTCAAGTGCAGAAAGATATCCAGTTATCATGCTTGTATAATCAATTTCAGCGGTATCTGCATCTCTAGTATTTCCTGAACCTGAATAAGATTCAAGTGCATTCAATACAGCAGCAGCATTAAGAGAACTATATCCAAGCAAATTAATCTTTGCTTTTTTAATTGGCAACTCAAAAGTACCATCTTCTGCTTCTGTATATGCAAGACTTGCAGCAGCCTTTGCAGAACCAGAGGCACCAAGAGCATATTTAACTGTGTTTGCATCAAAGGTAGGGGTATATTTTGCATCGATTTTTACACTCAAAGCATTGATAGATGCAGAAAGTCCTTTTACATTTGAACCAAAATCCAGTTCACCTGTAGGACATTCCCAGGAACCTGCAAACGACATTGATCCAGTTGTCTGGTCGACATTTGATTTAAAAGATTCAGGAAATTTTGCAAATGCATTACTCAAATCAGTAAATGTAACTCCGCGTGTATTAGAACTTGGAACAGAAGAGTCTTTTACAGATGTAGCTAAGGTTGTTATTGAAGATGTGATAGAAGGAAGTACTGATTCCTCAAAAAGAGCTTTTCCGTCGTCACCTTCAGGTAAAGCCTGAGCATTTTCATTAGTTGTTTCAGGAACAACAGAAACTACTTCTACAGTCTCTACAGTTTCTTTTGCTGTTTCTGGATTACAAGCTGTAAATAATATAGCAAAAGCTGC
The DNA here is from genome assembly GCA_902797305.1 of uncultured Spirochaetaceae bacterium. Lineage (GTDB taxonomy): Bacteria > Spirochaetota > Spirochaetia > Treponematales > Treponemataceae > Treponema_D. The sequence continues at coordinate 38,335 of CADBSK010000042.1, forward strand.
AGCAGACGCTATAAAATAAGCAATTTTTTTCATTTATAAACCTCCGTATGAAAAAATCGTTATTATTTTACCCACACGAAGTTCGTAAGTCAACATTGAAAAAAACAAACTATTATTGTAATGTTGAGTATGGACAATCAATTTTATAAAAGCGGACTTAACTTTGAATGCCAGAGATGCTCTTTTTGCTGCGGACATTCTCCTGGATTTGTGTACCTTTCATCACGGGATTTAACTGAACTATGTAAGTTTTTTTCCCTTTCGATTAAGGATTTTGTTGACAAATACTGCCGATGGGCTGATTATTACTATGGTGAACAAGTTTTGGCACTTTTAGAAAAAAAGAACTACGACTGTATATTGTGGCAAAACGGATGTTCAGCATATACAGCTCGTCCAATTCAGTGTTCAACATATCCCTTCTGGTCCTGGATGATTAAAGACAAACATATGTGGGATGAATGTGCAAAAGAATGCCCGGGTATGAACAAAGGAAAAACCTGGTCTTTTGAACAAATCGAACAAAATCGCAAAATGTATGAGAATAATAAACCTCTAACTAGAGAACAGGTTTTAAAATTAATTGAAGAGGAGTAAGCCTATGAAAAAACTACTTATTTCTGTACTTTTGTCCTTTACACTTTTTGGGATTCTCTATGCCCAGGAACAGGTATTAACAACAGAAGAAAACAACACAACTATCACAGATGAGCAATTTCTTGAACTTGCAGAAGATGAAATCGTACATAAATATGATAAAAACATCCGTTTAGATATTACGGATTGTCTTTTTTACAACATACTTTCGTTCGGTAACGATACAAAGATTTCTTTTACTGCACAGTTTTTAAACAACGTTCTTGGCATCGGCGCAGGTGTTAAAGTAGCCGAAGCACTTTATCTAGTCGATTTGGAAAACAATGTAAATCCATTTCATTTGATTCTTGCTCCATATATCAGCCTTGCTTTGTTTGACGGAGACTTGTACTTTGGACTTACCCCTATGATTACTCCTGCAAGCGAAAGTTCAAATGACCTTAAACTTTTACCATACTTTGGATTGCAGTACACCATTCCTCTAAACAAAGTTCAAAAAGAAGGCGTTACTAACAATGTTACAATGCGTTTTGGACTTGAGTGGTATGTAGACATACCTAACTTTGAAGAAACCTCTACCATGGGAGAGAGCCTGGGCGGTATTGCCGGAACCATTATGTCTACAATTATACCAAAAGTATTTTTAGGCTTCGGTTATCGCCTCGGATACTACTATTAACAAGCCCTAAATCAGGATTATTCATCCATAAGACTCTTAAGGTCTTTTGCAGAAGAATTAGTGCGGTTTACAATCTGCATTAATTCTTGTGCCTGCGAAGCAAGACTGGTACTTGATTCTTTAATCTGAGCAGAAGCTTCATTTACATCTTGAGATGCCTTCTGAAGTTTTTCCATATTTTCCATTACATCTGACGCAAACTTGCTCTGGCTCTTAATCGACTGATTCATAGTTTTAGCACTGTCAACAAGAGAAATTGATTCACGAGAAATAATTTCTCCTGCTTCCTGCTGCTGTTCAATACCACGGGCAGCATTACCAACCTTTTCGGCACTCTCAGAAGCACCTTCGTTAATCTTAACAAGAGAATTATCTACTTTCTGACACAAATCAACAGATTTTTTAATCTGATTGATAACGGTGGTTATGATTTCTCCAATACGGCTTGACCACTGACTTGTTTTTGCCGCCAAATCCTTGATTTCATGAGCAATTACTGCAAAACCCTTTCCGGCAGCTCCGGAATGAGCAGCTTCGATAGAAGCGTTCATAGATAAAAGGTCTGTCTGATGAGCAAAATCATCAAGAGTTGTAACTACTCCAAGGATTTCGTTGCTGGATTTTTGAACCTCGAGCATCACTTCCATGAGTTTTTTCATGTCTGCACTACCAGAACTGGTAAGAGAAGAAAGGCTGTTTGTAAAATTTGCCGCAGTTTTGATACCTTCACCCACAGACTGAATGCCTTCTATTACAGCTTTTGTACCTTCTGCAGTTTTATTAATCATCTGAAGTTCGTTCTCAAACTCCTGAGTCATATTTACAAGGAATTTTGCAAGTTCTTCTACGCGTACCTGAGTTTCTTCGCGGATTTTTGTCTGTACATCCAGAGCCTGATTAATTTCCTGAACTTGTGCCTTTGAACTTTCTGCAGCATCGGCTACCGCAGTCACAGAATCGCTTAAACTTGTTGCTACACTAACAGAATCTTCTGCCATATCCCGAGCCTTTGCAAAAACCGATTCGAGTTTTTCTTTCTGAGCATTTGTAGTTTTTGCAAGAACGACTACCTGCTTGTTTGCTGCCGAAGAACGCTGGAAAACTGTAATAAACAAAGCAAGTTCAATTAAGAAGAAGGCAAATCCCTGAAGCCAGATTACAGGAGTACGTCCCATTGCCTGGAATACAACATCGTGAATTGCAAGAAGGCTTGCCACTACAAGGGCAATAATAATCTGAGGAGCACCAAACAACTTTTGTTTTAACCCGATGATACTAACTCTCATACCGTAAACAACACAAACAAGAACAGTAACAAGGTTAACCAGGAAGAAGGTACTGACAGCTTCATCATTACCTCTACAGAATAATAAACAAATAGAAGCAGAAATTACATCGTAAATCACTACTCCAATAAGCATTTGCTTTGTCTTTGGTCTCTTAAAGAAGGTATTAAAGAACAAAAGCAAAAAGTTCATTGCAATAGGTAGACAAGATCTTGTAAATGCACGGTTAAAGTTATATGGCAAAAGTAATGTATCTGCACCTAAGTCATAAAAGTATATAGAAATAAACAACAGACCAAGGGAGAAGAACAAAAATTCTTTACAGTCCTTGTTCTGTACAAATTCTGCAAGGGAATAAAAGAAGAAGAAAAGACAGATAAAACAAATAACCAGGAACATCTTCTGGTCAAAGATGTGCGAGACTTCGTTTACAAAGTAAGCCCCTGCTCTATTATCCAGAGAAAAATTAAGGCCTTCTACATAAGTACCTGCACAGTAAACCCTGATTGCAAGACTAACTTTACCATCAACAATACAATTCTCAGGAATTAAAAAATCTTCCTGCTTTTCTGTACGAATATTAACATTTGGCGGAAAAGAACCTCTGTATCCAACAAGAATACCGTTTGCATATATCGCAGCGGCACTGTTACTTTTTCCGTAATTTAACCACAGGGTATCTCGAGTTAATTCCTGGGGTACATCAACAACCTTTCTTACCCAAAAATAATGCCGATTATCCGGTACATGAAAAATACGCAATTCTTTTTGTGTTTGCCATGAAGAATCATCGTAGTCAACTTCTTTGAATTCTTCACGGTCGTCAAAGCTGTACTTCCAGTCTTGAGCTATACTGACCCTAATTTTACTGCTTTTTTCACATGAACTTAATAATGCTGTAAGCAGAACTAAAATAAAACAAAATACTTTTGCAGATGTTTTTTTCATAAAACAATCTCCTGAATTTTTACTGAAAGCTTATCGAACAGCCTTCTATAGATTTACTTTTATATGTTAAAGCATCAGCTTTTTTGTACAAATCATCAAAAGAAAGCATCTGTTTCCCGTCATAGAACGAAGCTCCAGCGCTTACATTTATTTTTTTGTCTCCCATTTCAGGGATATATACATTAGAAAGAATGCTAAAGAACCTGTTGATAATTACCGTTGCAATTGCTTCAGTTGTTACACCGACTGCATAGGCGGCAAATTCGTCTCCTCCAAGTCGCAGTATTACATCCCTGTCTCTAAATGATTTTTTGAGGGAGTCTGCAATTGCACAAATTACTTTATCCCCTACCGCATGACCGTAAGTATCGTTTATTGATTTGAACTTATCTGCATCCATCAAAAGGAACATTCCTTCTTTAGGGAGCTTCATTAGCTGCTGGATTTTTTCTTCTCCGGCACCACGATTTAAAATACCGGTTAACTGATCTGTTTCTGACAACTGGATCAGAGTTTTTTCGCGGATACGATGCTTTTCTTCATAGTAAGTACGCATACTAATCCACAAAACAATAAGGAACAAAACAACAACGATGGTACTTGTAATAATAAAGAATATAGAATTTTCTCTGACAATTTTTAGAATATTTACATCGTCTCGTTTACCTTCTAAAGTCAATTCTCGTAATGAATCAAGAACACCGTCTTCTTTTAAGGAATCGATTGCATAATTTACAGTCTCTAAAAGTATTTTATTCTGCTTTGGAACAGCAACACAAATATGAGTTGTTAATAGTTCGTAAACAGAAGAAATTTCTTTGTAGTGATTCTTTTGAATAACTTTATCGCAAACCGATTCTATACCTACAGCAAAATCAATTTCATCCCTGTATAAAGCGCTAAAAAGTTCTTCGTATGAATCAAAATAGAATTTATCTGCGCTGAAAAGATTAATATCAGTTTCTATATCTGTTAGAACCGAGCCAACTTTTTTACCCTTAAGTTCTCCGAGGCCCTTGATTCGCTGTTTTGAATAGATCTTGTAGTAATCTTTGACAAGAGTTTCTGAGATACTGTAGTTAGGATTGTTTTGTATGAACTCTTTTTTTACACCCAAAATCATATCAAATTTTTGAGCTTTAAGACTGTTTTCAAAATTGTTTCCAGAAACAAAGTTTAAAATCAGATTTTTATGAATAGTATTACTTAATTTATCTGCAAAAGCTGTATTGAATCCGTCTTTAAGTCCTCTGTTATTTACAAACGAATAAGGTTCTACATCAGATTCTACCAGAACCAAAAGATTTTCTTCGTATTCTGTTTTGGATTTAGCATAATTAGGAGATTTAAAAATTCCTGTTTTGGCACAAATAAAGGCAAACTGAATAAATATGATAGAAAAGACTGTAACGATGAACACAAGACCAAAGGTTGTTGTATTTGAAGCACGGCTTTCTTTGTTATCTCCCATTATAAGCTCAGTGTAGTTACGCTTAAAACATGTAAAGAACAGTATCATTCCCATGAGAACAAAAATTAAAAAATCAATTGTGAACAAAAGATAAATAACTCTAGTGGTCTCACGGAACACTTCTCTTTTTGGTGCTACTACAGAAAACAACATATCGTTGTTCAAATGAACTGTTATCTCTTTATAACCTTTTGGACACTCATAGTTTGCTCCAAAATCGACGAAAGGATGATAAACAACCAGCCCATTTTTTCCCTTTAGATAAGTAAATCCGGTCTGGTAAATTTTCATTCCTGTAATAAGGGTATTAGCCGTATGATAGTCAACATCCATTCCAATTACACCAAGAAGTTCTCCTTTTATATAAATAGGAATAATGTAACTAATCATGTAGACATCAATGTTAGAGTTGTAATAAGGCTCTGTCCAGGTGGCATAGCCAAGATTAGTAGGAAAATACCACCAGCCAACATGTTCTACATCACTGGGATCATAAAGAGAAATATCTGTTGGCGGAATTGTGTTTATACTGCCCGATTCATCTTTTGTAAGAAATAAACCAGCTGTTGGAGAAGCGTAATCTGGATTGTAGCGGACATAAACTGAATAAGCGTGTTTCTGATATTCAAGAGCTGTTTTTAAAAGATTTTTCTGGTTATTTTCAAGACTACGAACAAAGCGTGCATCTTTTAACTGATTAACATCCTGAACACTTGATACAACTCCTGAATAAAGGAGACTTACCGTCTGTTCTATAGAATCAAAAAAATCATTAACAATGTGCGCTTTTTGCTCTGCAATTGAACTAAACTGTTCTTCAGTTTTTTTAGAGTCTATCCCTTTTATCATTAAAAAATTAGAAAATGCTATAAAGATTGTATATACAAAGAGATACGCAACTAATCTTATGAGTTGTTTAGTAGATAGACGATTCATAATTAAAGAAATTATATCATAACATTATATTTATTACCATTAAATATTAAAGGAAAGGTGGTTGTTAAAACAAAAACGAGCTGCAATAAAGATAAAACTTTATAACAGCCCGCTTTTTCGTTTTTTTGCTTTTTTACTATAAACTATTTGTTTACTCTGTCTTTTAAAGACTTACCAGCCTTAAACTTTGGAGATTTGCTTGCAGCAATTGTAATTGTTTCGCCTGTTTTTGGATTGCGTCCAGAACGAGCTGCTCTTTCTCCTACAGAGAATGTTCCGAAACCAGTTAATGCAACATCTTCTCCCTTTTCAAGAGATTTAGAAACAACTTCTACGAAAGCTTTTACAAAAGCATCTGTATCCTTTTTAGTAAGTTTTGTTTCTGCAGAGATTGCGTCTACCAATTCTGATTTTGTCATTTTTTCCTCCACTATTTATGTTAATTAATTATTATATATAAAACTAAATAAAACAAGATATTTTAAAAAGATATTCATAATTATGAGAAAAACTGATAAATTAAGACGATGAAAAAAGATTTAACCCAGGGCAGCATCATAAAAAACCTCACTGTTTTTTCGATTCCTTTTGTACTATCAACATTGTTACAGGTCTTATACGGACTGGCTGACCTTTTTATAATCGGGCAATTTAACGGAGCTGATGTAATAACCGCAGTTTCTGTCGGAAGCCAGTTTATGCACATGGTAACCGTAATGATTGTAGGACTTGCGATGGGCAGCACCGTTATGATAAGCCACAGCATCGGAGCAAAAGATAACCTTTTAACCGCAAAAAATATCGGAAATTCCTGCACCCTCTTTGGACTTCTATCGATTTGTGCAAGTATTCTTTTTATTCTATTAATAAACCCGTTAACAAAAATCATTGCAGTTCCTCCTGAATCCCTTAACCAGACAAAGAGTTACATCCTGATTTGTTTTACAGGCATTCCGCTGATTACAGGATACAACGTTGTAAGTTCCATCTACCGTGGTATCGGCGACTCCAAAAGTCCAATGATTTTTGTTGCAATAGCCTGCGTAATAAACATTGCCGTTGACTACCTTTTAATTGGTGTATATAAAATGGGCGCAAAAGGTGCCGCTTTAGGAACGGTTATAGCCCAGGGCTTTAGCCTTTTACTTTCTGTACTGTTTATTGCTAAAAAAGGAATAGGTGTAAAACTAAAAAAAGACGATTTTATACCATCGTTAAAAACAGTAAAGGCAATATTTGCGGTAGGACTTCCTATTGCAATGCAGGATTCTTTTATTCAGATTTCGTTTCTAGTAATTACAGCCATCGCAAATACCCGAGGTATACAAATCGCCGCGGCAGTAGGTATTATAGAAAAGATGATAGGAATCATGTTTATCGTTCCATCAAGCATGATGTCTTCGATCTCTGCGATAAGCGCACAAAATGCTGGAGCAAAGCTCAATCAGAGAGCAAAAAAGACCCTTTTATATGGAATAATGATTTCTTCTACAATAAGTGTAATTTTTATAATCATAACCGAGTTTAAGGCGGAAGAACTTACAGCACTTTTTACCAGAGAAGAAAAAGTTATTATTTATGGATCCCAATATTTAAGAGCCTATGTAATAGACTGCTTAATTGCGGGACTTCACTTTTGCTTTAGCGGATTTTTTACAGCATACCAAAAATCAAAACTTTCTTTTATTCACAACATTATTTCTGTAATTACAACCAGAATCCCTCTGAGCTATCTTGCAACAGTTTTATGGCCAGAAAACCTGTTCCCCATGGGACTTGCAGCACCGCTAGGTTCGCTTTTATCGGTAATAATCTGCCTGATTTTCTATGCCGTATACTTTAAGGGCGAAAAGATAAATAAGCTAACGGCGTAACAGGTCAAATACCCACATCAACTAAATAAGAAAAATAGATATTTGGCCTCCATCTGTACACTTTTGCATACAACTTAATACCGTTTTTAATTAAATTACCCTAAAATTCCCCTTTCGCTGCGTGTTCAAAATAACTTTGCAGGAATTTATAAAAGGTTTCAGCCTTTGTATTATCAATTTTGTTCTTTTGATAGGTAATTATAATGTTACGGGTACATTCCGGTTCTACAATAGGAACCATTCTAACCTTTTCCTGTGTAATTCTTTCCCAGCTAAAAGCAGGCCAGAATCCTATACCCATATTTGCAGAAATCATATTTTTAACAGCAGCAGGACTATCGCTTTCAAAAATGATATTTGGTTTGATACCGGCAGCCTTACAATATTTATCACAAATCGCCCTAAACTGTTTTGCACCGCTCAAAGAAATAAACTGTTCATTTTCAAGCTCTTTTAAGCTTACAGATTTACGGTCAGAAAGCCGATGATTTATAGGAAGTGCAACATAGATTTTTTCTTCAATCTGATAAACATCCTGTTTAAATAAATCCGATGAATTGTGTAGAATATCTGTTGTAATACAAATATCATACAATTCGCTTCTCTCGTTCTGATCCAGCTGAATATGCAAACTGTCATCAATCTTTTGATACTCAATAATCGCCTGTGTCACCAGACTTGATGCAGCTAATACATTCAAGTGAATTGTGGAATTCTGAAGATTTGCCATCGCTCTAACCTGCTCCGGCAGTTCATATATTTGAGATAACAGAGGTTTAAGTTTCTGGTAAAAAAAATGTCCGTATTCCGTTAAAACTATATTCCTGCCCTTATTTGCAAAAAGAGGAACTTCAAGCTCACTTTCAAGGCGATGAATAGTCTGCGTTAAAGCCGGCTGGGCAATATAAAGTTCATTTGCAGCCTTTGTAATGTGCTGTAACTCTGCAACTTTTAAAAAGTATCTCAACTGTGTTAATTCCATAACTTGTACCTTATGATTTTAATATTAATTATATATTATACATAATGAATGTAAAGCAGTATAGTCTAATTACAAAACAAGAGCGGAATAAAACTCTTGAATATTTTAAGGGAGCAATAAAATGAGCGAACTTTTAGAAGCAACAATGCTTATCTGTTTTGGTCTTTCCTGGCCAATGAATCTTATCAAAAACATCAAAGCAAAATCGGCAAAGAACATGAGCTTGAGATTTATTTCTTTGATTATCATAGGATATATTGCAGGAATCACCGCCAAAGTCATTAACGGTGCCTTCAACTATGTTTTAGTTGTATACCTCTTAAATCTGGTTATCGTTTCTGGCAATGTTGTCGTATATTTCATAAATAAAAAATACGACAAACAGAGAGAAAACAGTACTAAGATTGCGGCTTAAGAGTGCGCGTTTTACCCGAGAGCTACATCCAGAATCATCATGAGCACAAAACCAAACATAAAAAACATTGTAGCCCAGTTTGAATGTTTCCCATCGCTCATTTCTGGAATAAGCTCTTCTACAACAACATAAATCATAGCACCGGCGGCAAAACTCAGCATGTAAGGCAAAATCGGAACCAGAAGGCCGCTGAGAAGAATTGTTAAAACTCCTGCAACAGGTTCCACCACCCCGCTTAAAACCCCAGAAAGCATCGCCTTTGTCTTAGTCATACCATTAGAATGCAACGGCATGGAAATTATCGCCCCTTCCGGAAAATTTTGAATTGCAATACCAATAGAAAGTGCCAGAGCCCCTGTCACAGTTATATCCATATTTCCGCTTAGGAAACCTGCATAAACAACACCAACAGCCATTCCTTCTGGAATGTTATGAAGAACAACGGCAAAAACCATCATAGTAGTCTTTTTGAGATTTGTTTTAGGACCTTCAGATTCTTCTGAGTTTAGATGCAAGTGAGGAATTATCGTATCCAATAAAAGAAGGAATAACATTCCTGCACAAAAACCAACTGCAGCCGGCACAAAGGCAAATTTATCGAGGTTAGACGAATAATCAATCGAAGGTATCAAAAGACTCCATACAGAAGCCGCAACCATTACTCCGGCAGCAAAACCAGTCAAAACTCTCTGAACCATAGGATTCATCTGGTTTTTCATAAATACGACACAAACAGCACCAAGAGCTGTTCCTAAAAACGGAATTAATAATCCAACAGCAACAGAATTAATCATAAAAACCTCCGTTAAAAGAGAATGAATACTTTTTCTTCTGTAAGTATTTTATTAAAAAGGACAAAATATGTATATAGTTATATAACGCTAACTCAGGGCAAACGCATTATATTTGACTTTGTATCAAAAATGGCGCGAAGGAGCAAACTGGCTTACAAAAACACTCGTTTTGTGCTGC
>CADBSK010000043.1 GCA_902797305.1 uncultured Spirochaetaceae bacterium
AATATAGTTTTATTATTTTTAAACTATATATTTATAAAGTAAGGAGTATGCAGTTATGAATGAACCTCGGATTTTTATTAGCCATTCTTGGAACTATGATGATTATGAAGATTTGGAGAAGTTATTGAAAAATAGGGCATATTTTGATTGGCAAGAATCATCAGTTCCTGCTACAGAGCCTATAGAAGGTACTCGAAATGAAGTATGGGATACTATTGAAAACAAGATAAAATGGTCACAAGTAGTCATCCTAATAGCTGGCGTTTATGCTACCTACAGTAATTCAATAAAACGAGAAATATCAATTGCCAAATATTATGGAAAACCGATTATCGCTATTGTACCTTTTGGACAGGAACGAACTTCATATTTAACTGCCTATGCGACAGAAACAGTTGGGTGGAGAGCAGATAGTGTTGTTAAAGCTATTAGAAAATATTGTTAAAAGGAAATCAAAAATGTTCAAAAAAGCGTTAATCGTAGGAATTGATAATTATCGACATTTCAAAAAATTAACAGGATGTGTAAATGATGCAAATAATGTAAATCGAGTGCTGAGCAGAGATGAAAATGGTGACAAAAACTTTGGAACTATAGTACTCACTGCTTCAAAAGGAGTAGAAATTTCTAGAAATCAACTTAAGGATTCCATAGAAGAATTGTTTTCTGGAAATCCAGATATTGCTTTATTTTATTTTGCAGGTCATGGATCTGTAAATACAAGCGGAGGTTATTTAATTACCTCTGATTGTGAACGCGACGATGAAGGTGTTTCTCTAGAAACTATCTTAAAATATGCAAATGAATCTAGCGCAAAAAACAAGATTATTATAATTGATGCATGTCAATCTGGTTATTGTGGAAAAGTAGGTTCATTCTCGGAGACTGTCATAAGTGAAGGAATGACTATTTTAACCGCTTGTAAAGAAAATCAATATGCTTCTGAAACACCAGATGCTACAGGACTTTTTACATCTTTAATGATTGACGCCTTAGAAGGTGCCGCATCTAATCTTCTTGGAGAAATTACGCCTGGTGCAGTTTATGCTCATATTGATAAATCATTAGGTGATTGGGAACAACGCCCTGTATTTAAAACAAATGTAGATACATTTACAGTTTTAAGACATGTAAATCCGCCAATTGATAAAGCTACTTTAAGGAAGATTATCGAATACTTTCCAACATCTGATTATATCTATCCTTTAGATCCAAGTTATGAACCCGAACGAAATGGGGGAGAACCTGCTGATTTCCCTAAACCAGACAAAGCAAATAATAAAATATTTGCTATTTTACAAAAATATAATCGATTAAACTTGTTAGTTCCTGTAGATGCTCCACATATGTGGCATGCAGCAATAAATTATAAGTCATGTAAACTTACAAGCCTTGGGAAATTTTATCATAAATTAATAACAAAGGGGTTAATTTAGTTATGGCTGTATTACAAGAATCTTATGTTAGGAATTATGCTAAATCATATATAAAAACAAAACAATTTAGTTCTCATGCAACAAAAGATTCAATCTGCAAATCTGCATTGATTGAATCTGCAGAAAACTTTTCAGGTTGCGAAACATATGATATTTTTTTATCACACAGTTTTTTAGATAAAGAACTAATATTAGGGTTAAAATTATTATTAGAAAAATATAATTTTTCTGTTTATGTAGATTGGACTGAAGATCCTCAACTAGATAGAAAGAATGTAACAAGAAAAAATGTTGAACTCATAAAAGAACGAATGAAAACATCAACTTCCTTATTATATGTCGTAACAGATAATTCAGCTAATTCAAAATGGATGCCTTGGGAATTAGGTTTTATGGATGGGTATACAGGTAAAGTTGCAATCTTGCCAGTTACAAACTATAACAATGGATTTAAGGAACATGAATACCTAAGTATTTATCCATATGTTGATGAAGAAAAAATCATAGACTCACAGATCTCAACATTATGGGTTAATGATCCTGTTAATGTAAAATGCTATTCGCAATTAAAAAAATGGATATCCACAGGCCAATTAAAAGTTCATAATTCGTAATTCCTTTTCCATATCTTTTTCAACATTTTCGTGGTAAAATTACGTATTAATGTCCCTTACATAAGGAAGATCAAAGATGACAGATTACAACGAAGAAGCCTATGAAAATGCCTTAATTGAACTGTTCCGTGATAATATGGGATGGCAGCATGTTTATGGGCCTGAAGTTGACCGCGACTGGCATTCTCCTTTGTATGATTCTGTACTTGAAGATTCTATCCGGCGTCTTAATCCAAAGGCGGCACCTGCTGCGATTGACGAGGCTCTTCTTAAACTCCGACATTTTGAAAATGCTGAACTTAAAAAGAAAAATGCCCTTTTTATGGACTACCTTCAGAATGGTATTGAGGTAAGTTATCATCTTAATGGCGAAACTAAATCTGATATCATCTATATTGCAGACTTTGAAAATGCCGGAAA
>CADBSK010000044.1 GCA_902797305.1 uncultured Spirochaetaceae bacterium
CAGGCATTAAGAATGTGTTCCGTCTTTACGATGAAAAAGGAATGGCTTGTGCCGATATTCTTGCACTTGAAGATGAAACAGTTGAGTCAGGAAAAGAATATAGATTCTATCATCCAATGGTTGATTATCGCCAGTTTACATACACTGCAAACCGCGTAGAACCTCTTCTAAAACTCAGACTAAAAGACGGAAAGCGTACTCAGGAACGATTACCAGAATCAGAACAACTTCGTCTTTCAAGAGAAAATATGCAGAGACAGCTTGCCAGTCTCGATGAGAGTTACAAGCGCATCTTAAACCCTCATATTTACAAAGTTTCTTTAACAGAAGAACTTAAAGATTTAAAGGCAGACTTTATCAAAAAGAATATTAGATAAATATAAAATCGAGGAAAAAAATGAGTAAGTATCCTTTTGAATCCATTGAACCAAAATGGCAAAAATTTTGGGACGAACACAAGACATTTAAGGCAACTGAGGATGAAAAATTTCCGCCAGAAAAACGCATGTATGTTCTTGATATGTTCCCTTATCCAAGTGCAGCAGGTCTACATGTAGGCCACCCTGAAGGTTATACAGCAACAGATATCTACTGCCGCTACCTCCGCATGAACGGTTACAATGTGCTTCATCCGATGGGATACGACGCCTTCGGTCTTCCTGCAGAAAACTATGCTATCAAGACCGGAACTCATCCAAAAACAACTACAAACGCAAATATCCAGCACTTTACCCAGCAGATTAAGTCTTTAGGCTTCAGTTACGACTGGGACCGCTGTGTTTCTACCTGTGAACCAGAATACTACAAGTGGACTCAGTGGATTTTCCTTCAGCTTTACAAAAAAGGACTGGCATACGAAGCACAGACTCCAATTAACTGGTGTCCTAGCTGTATGACAGGACTTGCTAACGAAGAAGTAAAAGACGGAAAATGCGACCGCTGTGGTGCAGAAGTTACCCACAAGACAATCCGTCAGTGGATTTTAAAAATCACAGATTACGCTGACCGCCTGGACAAAGACCTTGATGGACTTGACTGGCCGGAAAGCGTAAAACTCATGCAGCACAACTGGATTGGAAAATCTACAGGTGCAGAAGTTACTTTCACCGTAGCAGATAAAGACGGAAAGGCTACTGACAAGACACTTACAGTTTACACTACAAGATGCGACACTTTGTTTGGTGCAACTTATATGGTAGTTAGCCCTGAACACAAGATTGTTCCTTCTATTACAACAGCTGAACAGAAAGATGAAGTTGAAGCATACCTTGAAGCAGCTGCAAAAAAGAGCGACCTTGAACGCACTGACTTGAATAAGGACAAAACCGGAGTATTCTCAGGAAGTTATGCCATAAACCCTGTAAACGGAAAACTCATCCCAATCTGGATCGCAGACTATGTTTTGATTTCTTACGGAACCGGTGCAATCATGGCCGTTCCTGCTCATGATACCCGCGACTGGGAATTTGCAAAGAAATTCAATCTTCCAATCATTGAAGTATTAAAGAGCGAAGTTGACGTACAGAAACAGGCCTGGACAGAAGACGGAGTTCATGTAAACTCAGAATTCCTTGACGGCTTAAACAAAGCTGACGCAATCGCAAAGATGCTGGAATTCCTTGAAGAAAAGAAAATCGGCCGCAAGGCTATAAACTATAAACTCCGGGACTGGGTATTCAGCCGCCAGCGCTACTGGGGAGAACCAATTCCTCTTGTACACTGCCCTGACTGTGGTACAGTTCCAGTTCCGGAAGAAGAACTTCCATTAAAGCTCCCTGAAGTAAAAAGCTATCAGCCTACAGGAACAGGTGAAAGCCCTCTTGCCGCAATCGACAGCTGGGTAAACTGCAAGTGTCCTAAGTGCGGAAAAGCTGCAAAGCGTGAAACAAACACAATGCCTCAGTGGGGAGGAAGCTGCTGGTATTACCTTCGCTATCTTGATCCAAAGAACGAAAAACAGTTCTGTTCAGAAAAGGCAGAAAAATACTGGATGCCGGTAGACCTTTACATTGGTGGTGCTGAACACGCTGTCCTTCACCTTCTCTATGCCCGCTTCTGGCACAAAGTATTGTTTGACCTTGGAGTAGTTTCTACAAAAGAACCTTTCCAGCGTCTTGTAAACCAGGGAATGATTACTTCTTTCGCTTTCCAGAGAAAGAACAAGACTCTTGTACCTGTTGATGAAGTTGAACAGCGTGAAGATGGTAACTACTACGAAAAAGCAACTGGTGAAAAACTTGAGCAGATTGTTGCAAAAATGAGTAAATCACTCAAGAACGTTGTAAACCCTGATGACGAAATCAAGGCTTACGGTGCAGACTCTGTTCGCATGTACGAAATGTTCATGGGTCCTCTTACAATGAGTAAACCATGGTCAACACAGGGAATCGTAGGTATTCACCGCTTCCTTGAAAAAGTATGGGCAATGAGCGAAAAACCAATGGCTGACATTGACTTGAACGGTACTCTTGATGACAAACTTAAATCTGCCCGCAAGGTATTTGCTCAGACAATCAAAAAGGTAACAGAAGATACAGCAACTTTGAACTTTAACACTGCCATCAGCCAGATGATGATTTTTATGAACGAACTTTCAAAGCTGGAAACAATTCCAACAGCAATCTGGTCAGACTTTGTAAAAGTTCTTTCTCCATACGCTCCTCACCTTGGTGAAGAACTCTGGGAAAAACTTGGCAACAAGGACACAATCGCTTATGTTCAGTGGCCAAAAGTTAATGAAGAATGGACAAAAGACAGCGAAAAAACAATCGTCGTAATGATAAACGGTAAACTCCGCGGCAAATTCCAGGCAGCCCCTGGAGCTAGCGACGAAGAACTCAAAGCCGCTGCCCAGTCTAACACAGAAGCTAAAAAGTTCCTTGACGGAAAAGAAATCGTTAAATGCGTTGTCGTAAAAGACAAGCTGGTAAACTTTGTAATTAAAGGCTAAAAGCTTTTGATACAAGAAAAGGCTGTCCAACTTTTGAGGTGCCCTTAACTTCAGGATGCACTTCATGGACAGCCTTTTTTATGCTTATTTATCCCCATATTTTTTTAATTCTATCTTCATAAATTATAACTGACATTATCCTTTTTATATGTCACATTGACATATAATTAGATTTTGTATAAGATTGTCATTGAAATAACAAAAATAGATTACCGCTGGAGGAATCTAAATGAACTACAATGTTGAAAAACAACATGAAAAAGGAAAGTGGCATGCTATTGAACGCATAAACAATCTTTTGGATAAAGATTCTTTTATGGAAATTTATCAGGGAGTTCGCCACAATTGTACTAGTTTTGGAATGGAAAAGAAGGACATTCCATACGACGGTGTTATCACAGGATTTGGTACAATCAACGGTCGTAAAGTAGCCGTATATGCTCAGGACTTTACAGTTCAGGGTGGCTCTTTGGGACTTATGCACGGAAAGAAAATCGCAGAACTTATAGATAAAGCTATTCAGGCACGCTGCCCGGTTATTGGAATTAACGACTCGGGTGGAGCTCGTATCCAGGAAGGTGTAGATGCCCTTTGTGGATATGGAGATCTTTTCTATCAGAACGTTCGTGCTTCTGGAAGCGTACCTCAGATTTCTATTATTGCAGGACCTTGTGCCGGCGGTGCCGTTTATAGCCCTGGAATCACAGACTTTATTTTTGCTGTTGATAAAGTAAGTCAGCTCTTTATTACAGGACCAAAAGTAGTTAAATCTGTTATGTTTATGGATATCAGCGCAGAAGATTTAGGCGGTGCTTCTATTCACTCAAAAAAATCAGGAGTTGCTCACTTCCGCTGTATCTCTGAACCAGAATGTTTTGACAAAGTTCGCAAGCTTTTAGACTATATTCCTCACTATTATGGAGATGAATTAGTTCAAGCAGCAAAGTATCACTTTGACGAGAATAAAAAGACAAAGCACATTGGTAAAATTTTACCAGAAAATACACGCCAGGGATACGATATCCGTGATGTAATCAACGATGTAACAGATGATGATTCATTCTTTGAAACAAGTGCTGAATTTGCAATCAACTGTGTTACAGGTTTTGCAAAAGTAGAAGGCCGTTCTGTTGGTATTATTGCTAATAACCCAGCAGGAATGGGCGGTGTTCTTGACTGCGATGCATCTGACAAGATTGCTCGTCATGTACGCTACTGCGATGCATACAATATTCCACTTCTTACTTTTGTTGATGTTCCAGGATTTATTCCAGGTCCACAGGAAGAACAAAAAGGTATAATCCGCCACGGTGCAAAAGTAATTTATGCTTATTCTGAATCTACAGTTCCAAAAGTTACTGTAATTACTCGCAAGGCATATGGTGGTGCTTATATTGCAATGTGTTCAAAACATATCGGAGCAGACTATGTTTACGCATGGCCAACTTCAGAAATTGCAGTAATGGGTGCTGACGGTGCTGTTGGTATTCTTTATGCAAAAGAAATGAAAGATCCTGAAAAGGCAGAATATGTTGCAGAAAAGAAAGCTCAATACGAAGAAGAAATCATGACACCAACAATCGCTGCAAAGCGTGGTTATATTTCTGAAGTTATTGATCCAAGTGCAACTCGTAAGTATGTAGCAAACAGTTTTAAATTCCTTGCTGATAAACAGAGCATGGATAAACCTGCTAAAAAACACGGAAATATTCCACTTTAATTTATATAGGGGAGCGTTCTACGCTCCCTTTTTTTTATTTCTGTCCCCACCGTCCAAACGGATCTTCTAAATAGGAATCATCTTCAAATATAATTTTTTTAACATAAAAATAATCTGTAAAGTATGGTGTATCGGGATTAAATATTAGATACGGAGATAAATCTACGACTCCTTGTACAGTTTGATTAGATTCTATTTCTTGAATCAGGTTTATTGTTACATAATCTGATTCCAATACCGGTTCTCCGTCTCCATCAAAAAGAGAAATAATCATTTCTAGTTTCTTAATATTTTTTTGAGTAAGATTTGTAAACTCATATTCAAAGGCATTTTCTAATCCTCCTGAATTTTTCTTCATTTCTCCCCAAATTTTATATGGAACAGGAGAAGTTTTTGCCCATAAATGACTATTTCTACCATAGGCAGATATTACAAGATATAAAATTAAAAGAAGCAAAGGTAAAAAGTATAATTTTGTGACAAGTTTATTTTTTTTCATAGCGACCTCACTATATAAGTCGTTCATGAGTTAATTTTTTCTGCAATATTTTTGAAAAAAAAATTAAAATTATAGAATTTATAACGAATAATATGGTAAAATACTAATTGTCTTTTTTGGACAGTATATTCATTTAGGAGGAGCTATTAATAGCGTGAACACAGATGATAACATACTGGCAACAGGACGAATCCAAACTCGTCAAAGTCAAAGAAGACGAATTAGACAAAAATAACAAAACATGGGTCGATGCACGCATTGTTACAAGAGAAGATGTTGAACTTTTACAGGAAAACTACAATATAGACCCTGAACATATTCTCGATATTCTCGACCCGGACGAACAGTCTCGTATCGAAGATGGCGAAGACTATCTTTTAACTATTTTACGACTTCCAATTTTTGATCCATCCAGCGAAACTCAGTACTTTACAGTTCCTCTTGGTATTATAATTAAAGAAAACTATTTTATTACAATTTGCTGGACTGATTGCGAAGTTCTAAAGGATTTTTCAACTGGTCGTGTTAAAGAAATCACGTTGAACGATTTTCCTGCTCTGGTGATGCGTATTCTTTCCAGAGCAGATATAACTTTCTTACGTTATCTAAAAGAAATTAACCGTCGTAGTACAGCTATTCAGAATGAGTTTCAACTTTCTGTAGAAAACAAAGAAATTCTTAATCTTTTAAGTTTAGAAAAGTCTCTTGTATATTTTACGACTTCTCTTAAAGCAAATCAGTTGCTTTTGGAAAAATTCCGTAAAACAAGGCTTATAAAACTTGACCTGGACGATATCGACTGGCTTGACGACGTAGAAATTGATAACAGACAGGCTATCGAAATGGCCGATACATATAGAAACGTCCTTGTAGGTGTAATGGATGCTTACGACTCCGTAATCAACAACAACCTGAACATGTACATGAAACGTCTTTCCATCCTCAATATTATTATGATGGTTCCAACCTTTATCACCTCATTCTACGGAATGAACGTTGAACTACCTTTTGCAACTTTCGGAAAGATTTCAAGCTTGATCATTTCTGGTCTTTGTATTTTGTCCGTACTGATTACTAACATACTTCTTGCAATTTGGGAAAAACGATATCCAAAGGAATCCAAAAAAAATAAATCATCCTTTATTAACCGTAATAATAAAGAAAAGAAAAATGCCCGTAGATTAAAATCCATAGAAGCTGCACTTCAAGATTAAACGGAGGCAATATGAAAAAATCCCTGTTTGTAATCCTATCTTTTTCAATTATCACTTGTTTTTCCTTTGCATACGAAAAAGAAGCCTTTAAGGATGTAGATTTTGTTGCATTTGAACAAAATACTTTCGTAATTGGAGAAAACTGCCAAACTTACACAGCACAACGAACAGTTTCTCCTTTTTTATTAAATAAATACGAAACCACTTACAATCTCTGGTACAAGATTCGAAAGCAAGCTGAAAAAATCGGTTACCATTTTGAAAACCCAGGACAGGAAGGTTCTCTGGGCCGAAGAGGTAAAGTTCCATCTTCAAAGGTAATGGCCCAACCGGTTACAATGATAAGCTGGTACGATGCAGTAATCTGGTGTAATGCATATAGCGAAATAAATAACTTAACCCCCTGCTACACTTACAAAGGGCAGGTATTAAAAGATTCCTCTGATACGGCAAGACTTGATTTATGCGAATTTGATATAAAAGCAGACGGATACAGACTTCCAACAGAAGCAGAATGGGAACTTGCCGCCCGCTATAGCAACGACAAAATTTTAAGAGCAGATAATCCAAGTGGTAATTCTTACTGGAATTTTGAAAATGCAGATGCCACTAGAACTGTAGGCACCTCAGGCACACCTTTTAGAGAGGATGCCCCTCCACAGCCATCATCTGGAGAATCAAATTCTGCAGGTCTATACGACATGAGTGGAAATGTTCTTGAGTTTTGCTGGGACTGGTTTGCAGATTACTCAAAACAACCAGAAGAAGAACAGCCAACGGGGCCTTCAATCGGAACCCAAAGGGTAAGCCGCGGAGGAAGCTGGTCACCATACACACTTTTTATTTATGCAGGTGACCGTTATTATTTTAACCCAAGCGAGTACTACAACTATCTTGGGTTCAGAATAGCAAAAAGCAAATAGTCTAAATCTATTCAACCTTTTTTATCTCGGCTCTTGTAACTGTCCAGGAGCCGTTTTTCTTTTCTACTTCAAGCCAGCCATACGTGCCTTTTTCACCCAGGCTTCCGGAGTTCATAATTACAGTATCCTGAATTTTATCAACACCGCATCCTTCATGGATATGTCCTGTGACAACAGCTAGAGGTCTTTTTTCTGTTATCAAATCTCTAAACAGCTGGCTACCAGCATGCAATTCTGGATTTACAGCATCACAGACTGTATCTTTTGGAGGGTTATGGCTAATGATTATTACATTTGAATAATCACCTTCAAATTCCTCCTGATCCAGAATATCAAAATCAGAAATAAGGTCGCTTTCTTCCCGTTCATTTGGAGTTTTTCCAGTAAACTTAGAGCCTCCACCCGAACCAATTATTGCAAGGCCTTGAGTATAATTCAAAGTTTTTTCTGCATTGATTCCTGCATCTTCCATTTCTTCTATAAAATCAGGCTCATCACAGTTACCTAAAACAGAATAAATTTCATCGTGTTTTTTTAGGAGCGCTTCCATAGTAGGCTTACTGGTTTCAGGCTTAAAACATTCACAAAAATCTCCCGCAAAAAGAACAGCATCTGCCTCATTAAACTGACTATCCATCTTATTAAGTACATCGATATTCCCATGAATATCTGAGATAACTAAAAACTTCATATTAAGCCTCCAGAATTATATTTTCTGCATTGCATTTTTTAAGGCAAGCATTTGTTTTTCGTTACCAATGGTAATTCTAACATAGTCTTCTATGCCAGGTGTGGAAAAATGTCGAACCAGAATTCCTTCTTTTTTAATTCTCTGGTATACTTCCTGACCAGAAATACCAGGCTTTTTTGTAAGTACAAAGTTTGTAGAAGATGGGATAAAATCCCAGTTGTTATCCTTTAAAAACTTTTGGAATTCTGTTCTTTCGTGAACAACCTTTTTAGCACATTCTGCGTAATACCGTGGATTTAAGCATGCAGTTTTACCTGCAACCTGGGCGATTGCATCAATGGGAAAATGATTAAGAGAATTTTTTACAGTAGTTACAGCCTTAACCAGTTCAGGATCAGCAACTATATACCCAAGTCTCATTCCTGCAGAACATAAACTCTTACTAAAAGTTCTAACAATCACGAGATTTTTATAATCTTTTAATAATGGAATGCAACTTTCACCACCAAAATCGCAGTAAGCTTCATCAACAACAAAAATCTTATCCTTACTTGCGGTATCAAGCATTTGTTTAACCTGCTCTCTTGTAAGAGCAATACCACTAGGTGCATTTGGATTTGCAAAGATAAGTCCAGAATTATTCTTTTTAGCTCGAGAAAGCATCTCTTCTTTATTTAGAGACCAGTCTGAGTTCATGGGAACAATATCAGTAGGAATATTATAGAATCCTGCATAAACCGGATAAAAACTGTAGGTAAACTCAGGAAGAACCAGTTTTGTATCGCTGTCAAAAAAAGCATAAAAAACAAAGGAAAGAACTTCATCGCTTCCGTTTCCTGAATAAATCATATCAGGCGTAACGATAAAAGGAATCTTATCCTCAGGAGCAGGTTCACAATTTTTTCCATCTACCTTTGCTCTGCAAAGAACTCCGCCAGTTTTGTTCAACATAGAGGCAATGGCTTCATGTAATTCATTAGAATCTGGATCCGGATATACAGTCAATTTCATCGGATTCTTTTTAATGAATTTACAAACCTCTTTTTCTACCTGCTTGCATGGGGGATATGGATTTTCATTTGCATTTAATTTTATATACACCCTGTCTTTTGGCTGCTCGCCCGGAACATAAGGGTGAAGATTCTTCATTCTATTACTTAACATATTTAACATTCTATGCTTTTACAATACAAATTGCAATAAACCTCAGGGCAAACGCATTATATTTGACTTTGTATCAAAAATGGCGCGAAGGAGCAAACTGGCTTACAAAAACACTCGTTTTGTGCTGC
>CADBSK010000045.1 GCA_902797305.1 uncultured Spirochaetaceae bacterium
ATCTTGAACTCATTTGAGTATTTAGACATAAAAAAATGCACCTCCTAAAATTGAACTTTATTTGTCCAACTTTAGGGGTGCACTTCAACCTCTGCAATTTATTTTGTACCGTATGCTTCGTACTTTTTCTTAGGGCTATAAACACCTTCTCGATATTCACCAGTTAAACTTGGAATCTGCATTTTCATTCCAGGCATAATGAGGTTTGGATCATTTGGTTTAGGCATTTTCTGTTTATTAGCCTGATAGAGGTTTTCCCAAAGAAGTGGATTATTATAGACATAAGGACGACCAGAAATATTCCAGTAACAGTCCTTAGTTTCGGCCCAAGGACGAACTATATAGAATTCAGGAAGAGGAGTTACTTCATAAACTCCGTCTAAAGCTGCCAAAGACTGCTTAGCATAAGCCAGAGCTGCAGAAAAATCTTCTTTTTCGTAAGATTTTTCTGCGTTATTATATGCATCCTGAGCTGCGGTAAACGCCATTGGGAAGGTCTTATCAGCATTAATGGATTTAGCCCAGTTAAGTTTATTCTGTGCCATCTTCATCTGGCTATCTGCGTCATGACGAGCCATCATCATATCAATGTAAGCTTTTGAAAGAGCCGCATTTTCTGCTGCTTTTTTTGAATATTCAACAGCATCATCATAAGCCCCTGCATCAAAGGCAATCTGAGCCTTTTTGCTATATTCATCAGCAAGTTTTTGATAGGTATTGTTTTTGTAACTTACAGAAAAAATATTTGAACCAATAAAAACAAGAGTTAACAAAGCTACCAGTTTTTTCATTATTCTGCCTCCTGTTCTACTACTTCGTCAGAGATTTCTTCTGGAATTTCTTCTATCTGAGACTCAGGAGCTTCATAATTATCTTCTTCAAGCAATACAGCATCAGCGTCTTCTATACCCTGAATATTTTCACCTTCCAGAGGTACTTCTGCATCTGCAGTTGCTGCATAATTCTGGCTTTCGAGAACACGATTTCTGGCTTCTTCCATTGCTTTTAAGGCAGCTTCTCTTTTTTCAGAAACTTCTGTGTAAAGTTCAGTAAACATCTTTGTAGAACTCAACCAGTGATTATAAGCAGCTTCTGGGTTTTGCATTGCGTAACTTGAATCACCAGCTCGGAACTCTGTTACAGCATTAGAATAATTTTCTTTTGATGCAACAGCAGCTTTGATTCCATCTGCCTTTTGTTTAGCCGCAAAGGCATTTGTTCTTTCCTGTTTTGCCAGCACTTTAAATCCAGCCTGAAGAACATTTTTAAAATTTGCATAGGCTGTATCTGCCTTTTCAAGCATTGTAACGGCAAGAACATCATTAATCGATGTATAAGTCTTAAAACTATCTAAAGCTTCGCATCCTTCATCATAAGATTTTTGATCGTACGATGCAAAGTTTAATTCATCAATTCTTTCTTTTGCCTTTACAGCATTAGAATACTGAGTCAAGGCCTGATATCTTTTTTGTAAGTCAGCAAGGGCAACTCCAACATTTTGACCTGCATCAGACTGAGCTTTAAGCATTTCATATGCAGTATCACACATTTTTAGAAGATCAGCTGCGTACTTATCTGCTCCTGCCTCAAGGGCTTTTGCCCGGACATCTTCTACAGCTTCTAGAGTAGCAGAATCAATCTGTTCGTTAACAATATCCGCTGTTTCTTCCGCCTGCTCAACAGCTTCTTCTACTTTGTCTAAAGATTCTTCAGCAGCTTCTGGCTTTGATGCACATGAAACAAATGCAAATGATAAAGCAGCCGCACAAAGAACTGTAACGCAAATTCTTTTCAAAATAACCTCCAAACATTTTTTTAATAGTTATTCAATATTAATTTTACTACAACTTTATACACCTATCAAGACCGGGAAGCATTCGGCAAAAGACGTGTAATGCAGAAAATCGGAATGAAAATTATTTTCACTTTTGGTATAATGAAATTATGCCAAGGTTGAATGTAAAGCCTCTAGACATTTTAATTTTTTTTCTTGTGATAGGAGCGGGCATTTTTTTAACAGTGAGGGCCGGTTCAAAAAAGGGGGCTGTGGTCATAGTGAAAGCCTGCGATTCCCGATACGAATATTCTGCCAGAAAGAATGGGATTCATTCCGTGCAGGGGGAACTGGGGGAAACGATTTTTGAAATCAAGGATGGTAAGGTGCGGATAATTGATTCTCCCTGCCCAAATAAAACCTGCGTGCACCAGGGATGGCATTCCCCGCTAGTTTGCCTTCCAAACAATGTGATTATCACCCTTTCGGACGAAGGAGAATTTGATGGAATTTCAGAATGACTTTACCCCTGACTCCGCCCTTTTAAAACCGGTTTCAAAGCCTGAAAATAAAGTAAAGAAGAAGCTTGCCTACCTGACGGCCCTTACCTTGCTTTTTTCCTATGCGGAAATGATTTTACCCCGCTTTCTGCCTTTTTTTCGTCTTGGCCTTGCTAACGCAGTAATTCTTCTTTCCCTGGAAATTGAAGCCGGTCCCTTCGTCCTTCTTGCATTTCTTAAAGCAATAGCGTCATCTCTTATGGGCGGAACATTGTTTTCACCTTTTTTTCTTTTGTCACTGGTTCAATCTATTTTAAGCGCTTTAACAATGAGATTACTTTACAAAACTATAAGCCGAAAAGTTTTGGGAATCTATGGAATTTCCATTTTGGGCTCAGTTGTAAGCGCTGCAGCCCAGCTGCTTCTTGCAAGCCTTTACCTGGGACAGGGAACTCTTGCGCTTTTTGGGCCAATGATTCTTTTTAACGCTATTAGCGGAGTTCTTACAGGTGTATTAAGCGAAATTCTTAAAAATGAACTTGGGGGAAAGCTTCCTGAAGCACAGGTATTGTCTCTGGATACACAAGAAAAAATTGCAAAAAAAACTACAGATAAATCCGCCTTTTCAAAAAAATATATTTTTCTTGGACTTTTGCTTCTGTCTTCCTGCATTGCTGTTTTTTTTGTAAAAAAGCTTTGGATTTTAGGCGGAATATTTCTTGCAAGTTTAATTCTACAGCGGATTTTGGGACGAAAAATATTCTGGCTTCCTCACATTTCTTTGTGGCTTTTTGTTTTTGTTTCAAGCCTTTTTACTCCAGCCGGAAAAGTGCTTTTTCAATTCTGGAATCTGTCGGTAACGGAAGGAGCCCTGCTTCTGGCTTTAAAAAAAGCCCTGGTTCTTTCAACTTTAAGCGCTCTTAGTCAGTGCGCCACCCGCCTGCCCTTAGGCCATGGCACAATACTTGGTATGAGTCTGGAATACTACAGAGCAATGAGCGATAAATTCCGCTCTCAAAAAGGCAATCTAGTAAAACGATTGATAAAAAGCCTGGTGTAAGAGCTTGTTAAAAACTGTGGAAGTGTACATCCGGAACGGTCAAAAAGAGATTTTTCAATCAGAATTATTTTGAAAAATTTATAAGAGCTTCAATTCTGCCATTTAAACCGTCGGTATAAATGATTTTTTTATCCTTTGTGAGGATTATCATTTCAAAATCCCGATTTTGCTTCCAGAAATCCAGGGCTTTTTTACTTCCCATAACAAAAAGGGCGGTGCTCAGGGCATCAGCATATTTTCCGCTGGAACTTACGATGGTTACGCTTTCAATGTCGCTTGTGCTTGGACGGCCGGTTTTTGGGTCAAAAATATGGATCCAGCGGTTGCCTTCTTCATCATCAAAATAGCGTTCATAACCGCCGCTTGTAACAACAGCTGCAGATTCAATTTTAAGGGCGCAGGCGGCACCCTCTCCCCATGGATTACGGATTCCAACCTTCCACATGGAACCGTCGGGTTTTGTTCCCAGTGTCTGAATGTTTCCACCTAAATCAAGGATTGCATTTTTTATACCATTTGCTTTGAGAACTTCTACTGCCATGTCACCGGCATAGCCCTTTCCGATTGCGCCAAAATCCAGTTCCATTCCTTCCGGGAGTGGAGAATAGACTACTTTGGAAAAATCCGTTCTCTGTAGAAGAAAGGAAATTCTTTCGTCTGAAGGCACCTGATACTGCTCCGTGGTAAATCCCCATTCCCGAATAATAGGATAAAGAGACGGATTAAAAGCTCCCTGGGTTTTTTTGTACATTTCTCTGGCAAATTCAAGGACTTCTTTCAGTTCCTGGTTTGAAAAATCATAGTCCAGCCGGTGATTGATTTTATATACATCGCTGGTGTTAAGAGTTGTGGAAAGCATATGTTCCAGAGAATCGATTTTTTTCTGAACTGCAGTACAGGCTTCCTTCCCTTTTTTATTGCTGGAAGAATAAGTTGTAACGGTCATAAAGGTATTCATTGCAGTAAAGCTATCTGCAGTTTTTACCTGTTTACAGGAAATAAAAAATATAAAGCACAAAAAAAGAAGAAAAGACAGATTTTTTTTCATGGTTCAAAATGTAAATAAAAAATAAATTGTGTGCAAGACTTTATAGCAAAACATAGTGAAGCAACAAATATTACAGATACTGTAACAGAAGGAATTATTACTCCTGTTAAAATTTCAAAAGAGGCTCTTTCTTCTTTGGGTGGAACAGAAATTACAGATAACTCTGAACCTTTCGACATTACAATTACAGGGCGAGGAGCAAGTACAATTCGCTATACAGGAAAACAGAATCTTTTTAGAAGTGGCAAATACAGCTATTACATTCTTTCAGAAGAACCAGCATACTATAAGGAAGCTAATGTAAAAGACGGTTCTGTTACATTTGGAAAAATTAAAGGAAGTCAAAAAAATATTGGAACTCTGTATGTAAGTCAAAAAGCCGGAGAAGCTCATCACGATTTTTCTCCATGTATTTCACTTTACACTTCTACAGAAACTCTTACTGAAAAAGTTCTTGGTGAACTAAAAGCAATTATTGCAACAGACTCAGATGGAAAGGAATATGGCCTTACAACTCTTTCAAATTTCTTCTGGGGAAAGAAACAGATTGGTTTTAAGGCACCTGCAAGCGACGATGAAGCAAAGAATTACTATCCTCAGCACGCTTTAGTTGGAAAAACTGTTAAAAAACTTACATTTATTACAGAAAGCGCTGTTTACTACACAGAAGACATCATAAGCGGAACAACTGTTACAGACAGCACCACAAAAGTTGTTACATTTACACCGAATGAAGATACTGCATTTGTAATCGAAAACCTTCAGGCACAATAATACATATTTATGGTGGGGCTGTCCAAAAAGAAAAGTTTGCGGTGGTTGAGGTTCTCGAAACCACCAGATATAGTGTAAATGGTCATTTCGACAGGCTCAA
>CADBSK010000046.1 GCA_902797305.1 uncultured Spirochaetaceae bacterium
CGAACACGGAAGTCAAGCTCTCTAACGCCGATGATACTGCTGCAAAGTGGGAAAGTAGGTAGCTGCAAGACTTTTTTTATTTTAAAGGGATTTATATGCTGTATATTTTTGATATGGGTGGGGTAGTTACGACTACCGCAGGAGATAAATTATTTAAGGATATTTCTTCAAAATTATCGATTTCATATCAAAAATTTATGGAATATTGTCACAATTCTTCATATGGGGATTTGCTTAACCAACTTGATGTAGGAAAAATTTCGTCAAAAGAATTCTGGAATATTTTTTCTGATATTTCTAGAATTAAGGTTAATACAGATTTTTTTAGAGTATTATTTCATCCCCAGCGAATCTATGAAACCTATAATATCATTAAAGATATAAAGGCTAAGGGTAATCGAGTGGTATGCGGTACTAATACAATTGATAGTCATTATGACAATCATTTATGTAGAGGTGATTATTCCATTTTTGATATGACTTATACTTCAATACATCTTGGGGTTGCAAAGCCTGATCCTGATTTCTGGAATATGATTTTAGATTTTGAAAATGAAAAACCTGAGAATACTTTTTTTACAGATGATAATTTAAATAATATAAAGGCAGCAAGTGAACTTGGGATTCGGACTTATTTATTTGATAACCCGGGTGGTTTGCGAAAGGCAATTAATATTCTATAATGTAATTATATGAAGACAGCTGTATATTTAATTCCTGTAACTTTAGGCGATACTCCTTACGAAAATGTAATTCCCAATTATAATATTTCAATTATTAAGGATATAAAAGTCTTTGTTGTAGAAAACATAAAATCTGCAAAACGTTTTCTTGCTAAAATTGAAGGTAGCCATGTAGATGATGCAGTTTTTTATGAATTAAGTGAACATACACAGGCTAATGAAATATTAAATTATCTTGATTGTATTCAAAATGGAGTTTCTGTTGGTGTAATAAGTGAGGCTGGCTGTCCGGCGATAGCAGATCCTGGAGCAGACTTAGTAGCATTAGCACAGAAAAAAAATATACCTGTTGTTCCTCTTGTTGGACCTTCTTCAATATTACTTGCACTAATGGCAAGTGGTTTTAATGGTCAGTCATTTACCTTTAACGGCTATTTACCGGTTAAACCCAATGAACGAGCTAACAAAATTAAAACTCTGGAATCTAAGTGTTATAAGGATAATCAAACTCAATTGTTTATAGAAACTCCGTATAGAAATAATCAAATGTTTGAAACCATTGTTTCATCCTGTAAACCAGATACAAGATTATGTATTGCTGCAGGAATCACCACAGATAATGAGTTTATAAAAACGAAAACAATTTCCCAGTGGAAAAAAGAGGGAATTCCGGAAATTAAAAAAGTTCCGGTAATTTTTGCATTATATCATAACTAAAACAGGAAAAACTAATGGATAAATCTTATATTTGGTTTGACATTGAATGTGCAAATTGTTTTGATGGCGTTGGAAAAATGTGTTCCTTTGGATATGTTATAACGGATGGGGATTTTACTATTCTCGATGAAGATGATGTTGTGATGAATCCAGAAACCGAATTTGACTGGTTTTTATTTGATCCAAAAAAAGGTTGTCAACTGGCATATTCAAAAGATTATTTCAGGGCTCAGCACAATTTTGAGGCTTATTATTCTGGAATAAAAAAAATAATGGAAGCCTCTGGCAGAAAAGTTATCGGTTTTAGCGTTTCTAATGATATTGGTTTTTTGCAAAGCGCATGTGAGAGATATAATTTTCCTTCAATTAATTATTCGGCATTCGATTTATATTCAATATTAAATCTTCAGTATAATGAAACTCACAAGTTGGAAGAATGGTGTCAAAAACTTAATGTTGATATTTCTTCTTTAACTCCTCATAAAAGTTCAGATGATGCTAAAATGACAATGCTATTAACAAAACAGCTCTGTCACGATAAAGGAATTGAACTTGAACAACTTCTAGAAGAAAATAAGGGTTCTAAAATCAGTGTTGAACGATATTTAGAGCAAAGGGAAATTTCTCTTCACAATAAGGAAATTATGGCAAAAATTTCTGAACTTTATGGGAAAAAAGCAAGAGCAGTTTTAAGTCATAAATTAAATGGCAATTATGCTATTGGATTTAAGCTTAAAAATGATATAGATGAATCCTATAAGATAGCTAACCTTGTTTTTAAGCATGGTGGTGTTTTGATGCGTTCACTCAAAAGTAATGGAACAATTATAATCGAAGACGATACAGCTAAAGAGATAATTGATTCAATGCATAAAAAGAACTTAAAGACCATTACAATTTCAGATTTTTTAAATCTGGTTCGAATGGAATAATAATACTTTTATCATTGTATTATTTGTCTTTTTTTTGTATTATTGGTATATTTATATCGATAAACCTATTAAATTAGTAGATATATTCAGGAGCGAATATATGCCTTTGTTAAATGTAGAAAATCTTTCTGTTAGTGTTGAAAATAAACAGGTTCTTAAAAATCTTAATCTTCAGTTAAATGAAGGTGAAGTGCATGTTTTAATGGGACCAAATGGAGCAGGTAAATCAACTTTGGGAAATGCCCTTATGGGAAATCCTGTTTATACTCAGACAAGCGGGAAAATCGTATTTGATGGAGTTGATGTTTCTCAGGAATCAACTGATAAAAGAGCTAAGGCTGGAATGTTTCTCTCATTTCAGAATCCTCTTGAAGTACCTGGTATCTCTCTAGAAACTTTTATAAGATCTGCTATTCAACAAAAAACAGGTGAAAGAGTAAAGCTGTTTCAATTTCAGAAAGAATTACAGGCAAATATGAATCTTCTTAATATGAATGAGAGTTATGCTAAGAGAGATTTGAATGTAGGTTTTTCTGGTGGTGAAAGAAAAAAGAGCGAAATTTTACAACTTTTAATGTTAAAGCCTAAGTTTGCAATTTTAGATGAAACAGATTCTGGACTTGATGTTGATGCAGTTAGAACTGTTTCAAAAGGAATCGCTGAATATCAAAAAAATCAGAATGGTGCGCTTTTGATTATTACTCATTCAACTAAAATTCTGGAAAGCATAAAAGTCGATTATACTCATATTCTTGTAAATGGAACAATTATTAAGACTGGAGATGGTTCGCTGATTGATGAAATTAACGAAAAAGGTTTTGATCAATTCTTAAAATAATGGATTAATTATGGCAGAAGAAAAAACAAATATTTCAGATATTAATCGTGAGTTTTATGATTTCCGCTATGAAGAATCTGAAAAGGATTTTTTCCGAATTGAAGCAGGGCTTTCTCCAGAGATTGTAAAAAAACTCAGCGAAGAAAAAGGCGATCCTGATTGGATGCGGGAATTCAGATTAAAGTCATTGGAACAATATAATAAGATGGGTGTTTCTACCAAATGGATGCCAAATATCGAAGGTCTTCATATGGAAGATATTGCAACTTATGTTCGTCCAAAAACCAAAATGAGTGGTAACTGGGAAGATGTTCCGGAAGATATTAAGGAAACTTTTGAAAAACTTGGAATTCCTGAAGCAGAACGTAAATCTCTTGCAGGTGTTGGTGCTCAGTACGACTCCGAATTAGTTTATCATAACGTACAAGAAGAAGTAGCAAAGCAGGGTGTTATTTATCTGGATTTTGAAAGTGCATTAAAAAGTCCTGAGTGGGGCCCAATGGTAAAAGAGTATTTTATGACTCTTATAACTCCTCGAGATCATAAATTTGCGGCTTTGCATGGTGCTGTATGGTCTGGCGGTTCTTTTGTTTATGTTCCAAAAGGAGTAAAGCTTTCTTTTCCTTTGCAGTCATATTTCCGCTTGAATGCTAAAGGTGCAGGTCAGTTTGAACATACTTTGATTATCGTGGATGAAGGTGCAGATCTTCATTTTATTGAAGGTTGTTCTGCTCCGAAATATAATGTTGCTAATTTACATGCCGGTGCAGTTGAACTTTTTGTAAAAAAGGGTGCGCATCTTAGATATTCAACAATTGAGAACTGGTCTAAGAATATGTACAATCTGAATACCAAACGAGCAAAAGTCGAAGAAGGGGCTTCTATTGAATGGGTATCAGGTTCCTTTGGTAGTCATGTAGGCTGTCTGTATCCTGAAAGTGATTTAGTTGGAAGAAATGCTCGTGCAGAGTTCACAGGTATTACATTTGCTGGTAATGGTCAGGACTTGGATACTGGTGCAAAAATGGTTCACCTGGCACCTAATACAACAAGTGTTATTAATTCTAAATCAATTTCCAAGGGGGGAGGTAAGTCAACTTACCGCTCTGCTGTTTATATTGCTAAAAATGCAGAAAATTCAAAGGCCAGTATCTCTTGTCAATCCTTGATGCTTGATAGTGGCTCTAGAAGTGATACGATTCCTGCAAATGTTGTGCTTACAGATAAAGCTGATGTAGGACACGAAGCAAAAATTGGTCGAATTTCTAACGAAGCAGTCTTTTATCTAATGAGTAGAGGAATTAGCGAAGAAGAGGCAAGAAGTATGATTGTCAGCGGCTTTGCAAATCCGGTTTCAAAAGAATTACCTTTGGAATATGCCGTAGAAATGAATAACTTAATCAGATTAGAAATGAAAGGAGGTATGTAATGAATAATAATATTGTAATCAATCAGATACCTTCTCCAACATGGTCTTGGCTTAAAATGGACAGTTCGAATATCGATCTTCCAACTGATTTTAAGCAAGTTCTCCCATCTGTAGAGGGAGGAGAAAAAGTTGTTGTTTCTAAATTAAATGGTACTTCTATCGAATTTAATGGAAAAGTATCAGGTGTTGGTAAAGAAATTGAAGAGCTTTTTGCAAACTGCGAGGGAATCTCTCTAACAATTCCAAAAAATACCGTACTTACAGAACCTGTTGTTTTAAACTATACAGTTCATGACAAGGATTATAATGGGCAGACTATAATTGCAGAAGAAAATTCAACTTCCACAATTATTATTCTCTCTGCAAGCGACAAAAAAGAGGGAATGCAGGCATTAAATACAAAGGTAATTGCCAAAAGTGGAGCTATAATAAATATTCAAAAAGTTCAGCTTTTGCCGGACGGTTTCGTTCAAGTTGATGAAACGAGTTCTTATGTCGCAGAAAATGCGACCGTAAATTTAAAGCATATTGTTTTAGGTGGTGCAAAGACTTTTGTTGGTGTAGGAACCGATTTACGAGAATATAAGGGTACTTTTAATTCCGATTTGGCTTATTTCTGTAAAGATAATCAGGAGTTAGACCTGAATTATATCGTTTATCATTATGGAAAAAAGACAAACTGTTTAATGCATGTAGATGGAACTCTAAAAGATAATGCAAAAAAAACATATCGCGGTACAATTGATTTTAAAATCGGTTGTTCAGGTTCTGTTGGTGAAGAGCAGGAAGAAACTTTACTTTTAAGTCCATCAGTAATTAATAATTCGATTCCTGTTATTCTTTGTGATGAAGAAGATGTTTCTGGAGAACATGGTGCTTCTATTGGACGTCTTGCAGAAGATATTCTTTTTTATATGCAGAGCAGAGGAATGGACAAAAAGGCTTGCGAAGATGCTATAGCCCGAGCTAAAATACAAAGATTGGTTTCATTTATAAACAACGAAAAAGTTTTAGCTGAAATTGAAAAAACAATGAACACACTTTTTGAGGAACAATAATGAGTAACGCTTTTAAGAAGGATTTTCCGATTTTTAACGCAGAAATCAATAAAGATTTAATTTATTTTGATAATGCTGCAACAACTCAAAAACCAAAGTGTGTTATTGATGCAATAGAACGCTACTACTCGAAAAATAATGCCAACCCTTTGCGTGGTTTATATGATTTAAGCGGTAGGGCCACAGAGGAATACGAAAATTCAAGACATACAATTGCGAAATTCTTAAATGCAAAAGATTGCGAAATTATATTTACAAGAAATGCTTCTGAAAGTTTAAATGTTGTAGCTTATACCTGGGGTCTTGCAAACATAAATAAGGATGATGAAATTGCTGTTTCAATAACAGAACATCATTCAAATATATTGCCCTGGCAGATGATTGCTAAAGCAAAAGGTGCAAAAATTGTATACCTCGAACCTGATAAAATATCCGGTGAATTTTCTGATAAGGAATTAACCAAGATTAATTCCAGAACAAAACTTGTTGCAATTGCACAGGTTTCAAATGTACTGGGAATTACTCATCCAGTTAAGAAAATAGTTTCTCTTGCTCATCAAAATGGGGCAATTTGTGTTGTTGATGGTGCTCAATCTGTACCTCACATGAAAGTTGATGTAAAAGATATTGATGCCGATTTTTTTGTATTTAGTGGACATAAGATTTGCGGACCTATGGGCATCGGTGTTTTATACGGAAAACTCGATCTTTTAGAAAATATGCCTCCATTCATGCGTGGTGGTGAAATGATTGAATATGTTACTCGAGACGATGCGACCTGGGCTGAAGTGCCTCATAAATTTGAAGCAGGTACTGTAAATGCTGGTGGGGCGGTCGGATTAGCAAGTGCAATTCGTTATGTTGAATCTATTGGTTTTGATAAAATAGTTGAGCATGATAACCGCTTAGCTTCTCTGTTAATGGAAGGATTATCTTCAAATCCCCATGTAAAAATTATAGGTAATCCTGATCCATTAAAACATTGTGGAATTGTAACTTTCACCATCGACGGTGTACATCCTCATGATATTGCCTCTTTGTTAGATACAGAAAAAATTGCTATTCGTGCAGGTCACCATTGTGCACAACCTCTTGGCGCATATCTTGGAGTTCCTGCAACTGCCCGTGCAAGTATGTATTTTTATAACGATGAAGAAGAAGTTTATCGCTTCATAGATGCAGTTTCCAGAGTAAGAAAAATGAGCGGTTATAAGGACTAGTCCTTTATACAAAATTTTTGAATGGAGTAATTTATGGATACAAAAGAACTTTATCGTGAAATTTTGAACGAACACAATATTAATCCTTCTCATAAAGTTGATTTGCCTGGGGCAACTTTAACATTAAATGGTGTTAACCCAAGTTGTGGTGATAATATCACTTTAAACTTAAAGATTGAAAATGGAATAATTGTTGATGGTTCTTTTGTAGGAAGCGGATGTGCTGTTAGTCAGGCAAGTTGTGACATGATGCTTGATTTAGTAATTGGCAAGTCTGTAGAAGAAGCAGAATCTCTAAACGATGCTTTTATGAGAATGATTCGTGGTGAATCTTCCGATGAAGATCTTGAATCTTTAGATGAAGCAGGAGCTCTTCAGGATATCGCAAAAATGCCTGCAAGAGTTAAATGTGCAGTTCTTGGATGGCGCACAATGAAAGAAATGTTTTCTACAAACTCAAAATGTGCAAATTGTTCAAATCCAAACTGCCATTAATTTGATCTATTAAACTTTCATAAATTTATTGATTATAAATTGCAAGTAATTCTGTGACGGAATCTTTTATCTCAAGAAAACACTTTATCAAAATAGGATCGAAATGTTCTCCAGAGGATTTTTGCATTATGAGAAGTGCCTGATCAATGGGGATAGGTTTTTTATAGCAGCGAGGTGAAACAAGGGCGTCAAAAACATCAGCTACGGCCATAAGACGGGCGCTTAATGGAATCTGTTCTTCCCTCAGATGCTTTGGATAGCCTGAACCATCCCATTTTTCATGATGAAATTCAGCAACATCTCCAGCCATTTGAATGTATTCATTGTTTTCGTTATTTCCAAGAACATCTATGACAATCCTTCTGCCTTCGGATGTATGCTTTTTGATAATTTCAAATTCTTCTGGAGTAAGTTTTCCGGGCTTCTTTAATATACTGTCTGGAACAATGATTTTTCCGATGTCATGCATTGGAGCAGCCTTTGTTAAAAGTTCAATATAAGAATCTGAAAGAGTGTCCAGGTAATAACCGTTCTTTCTAACTTGTTCTGCAAGCATTTTTACATAAGCGCTGGTTCGAAGAACGTGGTCTCCCGTGTCACTGTCGCGGCTTTCTACCAGGTTCGAAAGGCTTATAATTGTATTATTCTGCATATTGATTATCTTTTCTGACTGATATAATAAATCTTTTGTTTGAATTGAAACTTTTTCTTCTAACTGATTTTCAAACAGATTCATTAAAAAAGTAAAAATAATCATTATTACAAACATAAGTCCTGTAGAAAGAACTATGTTTGCGATTTTAATTGTTTTTAGAGTCTGAGGATTTATTGCGTAAGTTCCAGGAAGCTGATTTGAAAAAATCGCTAAAACGCTGAATAATATTGCGCTTAAAATTGCAAAAGGAATTGAAAAGAAATATTTATTATTAAAAACAAATAGGGGAATTATTCCCATAAGAAGAATAAAAAATTTAAAGGAAGAATCACTTCCCAGGTAGTATTCTGCACTTATTTGATGGATAAAAACTTCTATTGCACAAATCGTGTAGGGAATTATGGCTGATTTTGATTTGATTATCGTAGCAAAACTTGTTGAAAAAATTATAATGCTAAGAAAATTATAATAGAACATTGGTTCTATATTCAAATGATGAAAAACAAATAAGAATGCTATATGGTAAAGCAATGCAAAAATGCAAGTAATAGAAGAAATAAATTGAGCTCTAGTCGATCTTGAAAAAAAATTTTCTTTTAAAGAGTGCTTCATTGTCTAATTATTATAACATAATTTTTTTTAAAGTAAAAAATTAGAATGAAAATAAAGATAATTGATAAAATAGTAAGTTAATGATAAGATTTTATGGTTTGAAAATTATGCTGGAACTACCAGCAATTAATAGGAGCAATAAATGATCTACACAGCAGAAGTAGAACATATGTGTCCTTTAGCAAAAGGCGCATATCATGGACCAGCACCTATTCCTGAAGAAGGCGAATGGGTAAAGGTAAAAAAAATCGAAGATGTGTCTGGTTTTACACACGGAATCGGTTGGTGTGCACCACAGCAGGGTGCTTGTAAACTTTCTTTAAACGTTAAAGACGGCGTTATCGAAGAAGCTTTA
>CADBSK010000047.1 GCA_902797305.1 uncultured Spirochaetaceae bacterium
ACTTGTCCAGAAATCAAGTCCGTACACCCAGAAATCATAAGATTTATCCAGACTTCCCATGCTGAAGCGGAGCGGTCCGTTAGCAAACGCAAATCCAACCTGCTTATTAACAGGATTAATTGCCATCACAGGCTGACTCAACGGACCATTTGTTGGCTTTCCAGCCTGAGAATTTACCTGCCAGATATCAAGGGTTACATCATCCGTCAGCAGGTTGTTGTTATCTCCATTTGGAGCTCGATTATAATAGTTTTTATAAGTATCATAATCCCCAGTTGGATTATTGCTTAAATCTACAGTGCCGGCATAATCTCCTTTAGCATCATTGTTATTGTAATTGTTAAGGGACTTGACTGTAATGTCTTCTGTGTCGGTAAGAACAAGTTCCCAGTCTCCAGATGAAGCAATTGCAGAAGCATCAAGAGTCATTGTCTTTTCACCTGTGGAACTCAAGTTAAATCCAGACAATACAACTTCTGTTTCTTCTGCACTAATTGAATAGTGCCCACGGGCAGTTCGAGAATAAACACTCGGGTTGTTTGATTTTAGAGAAGATAATCTTGTAAATACCTTATAAATATAAGGAACTACATCCATTTTATATCGACAAGTCTTTGTTTCTTTTGTTGTCTGAACATTTGAATCGACAGAACTCATTGAATTTTGATAACTAAAGCCTTTTGGATTGTTCTCATCTAAAACAGCTTTACCAAAATCCTCAGCTTTTACTTTAACAACCAAATCGGCTTTTACACCGCCAGTCAGTTTTGAAGTATCAAAGGCGATTTTCCAAGAAACAACATTGTATTCGTCTTCGTCAGTAATATCCTGGACTTCCTGTGCAAGAGCGATTCCATCGGTTTCCAGAGAATAAGGACAAGTCCAGGTTCCGTTACTCTGACGCTGAATAAATGGAACATAATCGTCAAATCCCTCAAGCCCCGGAATCTTTATGTAAACCTTACTTATATTTACATTATCCCGTGCAAATCCTTCAAGATAAATTACACCAGAAACCTTTGGATCCAAATCAAAAATTTCTTTTCCAGATTCACCTTCGTTAGAAGCATTAAACGGACTACCTGTAAAACTCAAATCCTTTTCAAGTTCTATATGTCCAAGAGGAACCTTGTTATCGAACATTACACTGCTGTTTCCTTCTCCAGCTTGATTCCAATAGAAAGGATTAATTCCTGTTACAGGGGCAACAGAATCTCTTATAGCCAGATTTGCCTTTAGATAGATCTCTGCATGATTAGAACTTTCTGTTCCAATTTCAGTTCCTTCAGTGTAGTCCCAGATTATAAATCTGAATACTTTTTCGCCATCAGAGAGAGAAGAACCTGCTATATCTTTTTTATTCAAAAGGTCCTTGATTGAAAGATTAATTGTAGTAATCTCGGTGTCACGAACATTTTCGTCGTATGCATGGCCGGCGCCTTCAAACTGAGTTACTCCGCTTGAACCAGGAAGTGCAGCATTCTGAACAGCGGCCTGATTTGTACCGACATCATATGACCAGCCGAGAGATTCGTTTCCGCCTACAATTTCAGGAACAATCTTAGTTTCACCCTTAATCGTAAGCACACTATTTCCCTGAATTACAGAAGTATCTCCTTCCAGATCACAAGGCACTGCAAATTTTGCCACCCTGCCCTGAGATGTCTGGCCATGAGCATATAATCCGGAATATGAAGAAATAAGTTCCTGATTTTCTACCTGACCGCTTCCGTTTCTGTCTGTACCAAATTTAATACCAGCAATTCTTGGAGCGTTATTTGCGACCTTACAATCAAAAGTATAGTCCTGAATATCTGTCATATTTCCCGCTTTGTCGTATGCAACAAAGACCATTTGTCCAAGACCATCAAGAATATTTTTTGAGTTAATATTTACAGTCCATTCACCTGTACTTTCCATAAACGACTCAACCATATAGTCTCCGTCGTCATTGATGATTTTTTGTACATCATCACCAAAGTATGTTGTTTTTCCAACTTCTTTGATTTTTATATCAATAACCTGTGCAATTGCAAAGTCTACTGTCACAGAATCAGCGTTTGAAACACGATTTTCTATAGTAACAGTTTTTCCTTCTACCTTATATATGCGATAAATTACACTGTTTATTTTGCACAAACTACCTGCTCTAATTACAGAAGGAACAGTTTCAAGTGAATCCGGAAGAATTATTTCTATGTTGTT
The DNA here is from genome assembly GCA_902797305.1 of uncultured Spirochaetaceae bacterium. GTDB lineage: Bacteria > Spirochaetota > Spirochaetia > Treponematales > Treponemataceae > Treponema_D. Next base: position 2,206 of record CADBSK010000047.1, read on the forward strand.
GTCAATTTTACATTCGTAACTCAGCCAGTACAGACCATCTTCTGGTGTCGTGCTCTTTAGTTCACTAAAGGCAAAACTATTATCTGCAATAGTGTCTCCCTGAACAGTCATAAAGTCAGTAATGTAATTGTTTCCTTTATAACTTCGTTTAAAGTAGAATGCAATTCTCTCAAATCCACTCTGATTTGAAGATGAAGTTCCTACATCACTGTAAAGGCCTTTCATCTCAAACACACCATCAGACTGTACAATTGAATTAACCGCATCCTCTGTGAAAGTCGATACTCCAAAAACAGGAGCCTTATTATCAAAATTCATAGTAAATGAAGCAGGAAGTGTCTTACTTCCAACTTTTTCTTTTGCAACGGCAACATAATACAGAGTTCCATATTCGTCAGGAGTTTCGTTACCAACTGCTACATGAAGTCTGCAGTAGAGTTCTTTATCGTCTTCATTTACTCTTAAGAGGTAATTGCCGCTAGGAGAAACAGACTCCTCAGGAACAAGATGGATTTTTGATTTTTGCTGGGTATGAGAAGCATCATAGTATTCGTAGAAATCTACATACTCAATCCCCTGTTCATCATATACAGAACCTACAATCCACCATTTGCCTTTAATCCAGAGATCATTAGTAAATAACTGACTGGATACAATATTACCAGTACCATTTACGTTATCCTGATACTGAACCAGAGTAAGAGCTTCTTTATCACCAAATACAGGCGTATTAGGATCGATAATAAATGGAATAATAACAGGTTCGCTTACCTTATTGGTTTTGCTTACCGCATATACCCTAATAGCAATATTTGTGTTACTTTCTGCTTTGTTAAACTCAGAAGAATCGTTAATTATAAGATACCAGCTCTGACTTGAACCATTGGCTTTTATAGCCTGACCTACCCCTGTGATTCCTGTATCTGTAATTTCATAGGATACGGCTTTATCGTGTATTAGCGCAGAAACTGTGTCCGCCCAGTCATCGTTGAACTCGCCGTCATAATCAGGATCAATCTGAATATAAATAGAATCTACTTCATTCGTTGCAATGGTTGTAGTTCCTGTAATTGTAATTGCTCCACCTAAAGATGCATCTGCTTTTGGCTGCATAACAGTTACAGTAGGTTTATCTCCCTGTGTAAAGACTGTCAATTCGACCTTTTCAGGAGTATTTTTTCCGGAATTACCTAATGAATCCACTCCGTACATCCAGATACAAAGCGGATACTCATCATTTTCTTCAAGAGCAGACTCACCATATAAAGATTTAATCCAGTCATTCAGAAGTTCTGTGTGATATTGAGTTTCTGTATTGTTTTCCAGATTACCATCAAAGGTAAGCTGCCACATCGCAAGAGAAATAACCTGTCCCAAATCCTCACTATAAGAAGCAGGCTCCGTCACAGAATTCTTTGATACACCAAAATAGAACTTTTGAGCTTTGGTATAATCATCTACCTGTCCGGTAATATTCTGAACTGTAGATCCATACCAGCTTGCTGTTTTTGAACTTGGTGTAATAATAGTAATTTCCGGCGCTTTATTATCAAGAATTACATCGTAAGACAAACTTGTATAGCGATTTGCATTATCTGTTACCTTAATTACAAGGTTATTCTTACCTTGCATATCTTTGTACTCGTTTGCTCCCAGATTAATCTTGAGCAATACCAGACGGTTTCCGACTCCTTCTTCAACGTGCTCGGCAACCACGCTTACATTCGTATCATCATCTGCAAACATTGCCTCTATCTGAGAAATACCGTTAGAATCCTTTCCCTTAACAAGTACAAATAATGTGTCTGTATCACCGCCAAGATTTGAAGCAAGCGTTGCTAATTCTTTCCAGTCAGAAGCAAAGGCCGCTTTTATGTGTTCACTTTCATCCAGCAATGCTACAAGAGCTTCTTCGTCATAAGTGTCGTATTTTGAATCTGTTGAATAATAAACCACCGGGATAGAAGGATTCTGCGAGTCAATTTTTGAGTACAAGACTGTAGAATACTTACCTACATCAGATCCAAAGGTAACGGATTTATAGTTTAATTTGGGCGCATGTAAATCCAGAGTATTTGAAATGGAAGAAACAAACGGAGTTGCATTCTCTGTATCCTTAACCTTGAAATAGATTACATTTGGTCCATCTTTAGAACCATTCAACGGGAAGTTATATGTCCAGGTATCAGTTTCCGGCTCATATATTTCTTCCCAGTCGGATTCGCTTTGAGGTTCTCCAAAGGCAATTTTTATAGATTCGATTCCATCATCATCCTTTACTGCCCCGTAAATCTGTTCTTTTGTAATCCATACCCTGTTTTGGTCGGACATTTCGTTTGTAAAGACAAGATTAGAGAACTTAACGATTGGTCGATCGCTGTCCTGATCTACATATACCGTCTTTTCTGCGTAACCCACATTTTCTGCGGCATCTTTTGCTACGGCAATGAAAGTTATCTGCTTACCATCGTACGAAGTAACATCCATGTAAACAGGATTATTTCCATCGGAATATTCCCATGCATAAGCTTTATTTGCCTCAAAATGCTGCAGTAAAACTACCTGTTTTTGTTCTTCTGCCACAGTAATTTCGATTACATTTTCAGTTTCGCCTTCAAACGCAAGTCTATACAAATCAAGGCTGTTTAGATCTCCATTGTCTTTTGCAGTACCATCAATCTTGAGTTTACCATTTACGATGTAATTTCCAAGATTTGTTGTATAAATACTGGTTGGATTTACAATTGTTACAGTAGGGCTTTCTTTATCAAGAGAAATAATTTCACTTCTGGTAGCTTCGTTACCTGCTCCGTCAGTAACACTTACAGAAATTGTTGCATGATCTCCCTGAATCAGGGCCATCTTTTCCTTTGCAAATTGAGTTTTTAGTTTTGCACTTATTTCTTCCTGTGATACCTGAATTTCTGTTACATCAATTTCTTCTGAATAAAGCAGGGTTGAACTTTCAAGCAGAGAAACTGTACCTTTTATATTTTCGAATCCGGCAAAATCGTCAGTAACTGTAATTTCTACATTACAGCCCTTGTTTCCGGACAATACAGAGTCTGCGTTTGGTTTAACAAATGAAATTTGAGGAGGAGTAACATCACTAAGAATATTTAATGTTCCTCCAAGACCTGCAAAACTAATGTTGGAAGCGTTATCCTTTGCAAGAAGATAAACAAAACTTTCACCATCGTTTACAGAAAGTTTCTTTGTATAAGTGCCCTCTACCCCCGACACAGTACTTTCAAAAGAGTTTACATCTATCTGTGTATGGTTTGGATCCTGCTCATTATACAACTTTTCATTTGTAACAAGGTAGAAGAGTGTATCCATTCCACTGGTTTCATCAACTGTAGTAACTGTTAATGTCGGACCGTTGTCTTTGTAATAAATTCCGCTTTTCTTAGCCGCAATAGAAGTTTGACTATAGGTAATCTGGCTTGTTGTTATCTGAGGAGAAATTGTATCTACGACATATGTAAAGTCAGTTTCTTTTGTTTTATCTGCTAAATCTGTGACTATAAGGCTCACTGCCCATTCGCCGTCCGCTAATAATCCCTGGGAACCTATCGTAATATTTTTACTCTGCCATTCATAAGAAGTTCCAGAAATTTCTAATTCAGTTTTATCCTGTCCGTAATCGATTAGAGGAATTTCACTCTGTCCTTTCTTTGCAACAAGTGAAAGACTCTTAAGTCCATAGGTATCCGAAACTGTTCCCATTAATACAAATGGCTTATTTGTTGTGTATGAACCATTATTTTTTATTTCTGAATAATCCTGTTCTGTATCTTTTTTCCACTTTGTCTGCGAAATTACAGGTGAGGCTAAATCTACTTTGAGAGTAAAATTGTATTTTTCAGAAACATTGCCGGCAATATCCTCCGATGCAAAATAATAGTTGGTTTCACCCTGAGGAGTTGATTCCGGTGTTTTAACCTTCCAGTTATTTTTACCTTCGATTAGTGTCCAGCCCATCCAGCCGTTTCCTGGAACAAGAGAAGGATTCAATGTGTAATAATTTGCCTTAACACCGGTTACAGCATCTTCTGTGGAGCCACGAACTTCTACAATCGACTTGTTCTGCCATTCCCCCGTTTCCGGAGAAACAATACTGATTTCAGGTGCATGATTATCAAGAGTTATGCTTCTTGTTAAGATAGTTTTACGGCCTCCAGAGTTTACCGCTGATACAGAATAGGTGTAGACCCCATCAATATCTCCTTCGCCATCGTTAAAGGTTATACTTCCCGATCCAGATTCTGAGTCATATACATGAACATATTTTGTCTCGTCAATCTCTGCATCATCTCTTAAAACTTTTATCTCTGGTGTATCAAGCTGTTCTACATCCGTAGCAGAATAAGTAAAACTATAATTATCTTTTAAGACAATTTTTTCACCAAACATTTCTGATGGGGACTGCATGGCTTGAGTTTTATAGAAGGTTTTTACAGTTGGAGCACCAGAATTAATTTTAAACCAGACCTTATTACTTTCTGTTACAGTACCGTAAATATCTGTTGCCTTTACAAAAATACGGTACGCACCTGCTTCCTCAGGAGTTTGATAAATCAAACTGTAAGATTTTGTAATATTCTTTCCACTTGTTTCAAAGGAGTAAGTATCCGTAGATTTAATTACGTCTTCATCACCGACTTTTTTTAGGATTTGAACTTGTACAGTCTTAAGTCCGTCATCATCGGTAATTTTTGCCTGAATTGGATTTCCCGCGTTAATTACATTTGCTTCGGTACAATCTTTTCCCTGAGAATTCTTTGGATAGCTTTCCTGTGTAAAATCATATTCTTCATCGCCGAAATATTGTTCGTAATAACTTTCAGGATCTATTACAGGTTTATCTGTGTCCTGATCAATATAGAAACTCTGAGTTTCTTCACTGCGATTTCCGGCACGGTCATAAAAGACGACTTTTATCGTAGCAATATCTTTATCAAGATAATTACCGCTGTTTGTTACAACATAGAGTTTTAGCCCGCTAGAAATAGCAGATGCTGACTGCATTTTAAGACAAGAATCTCCTCTACTATTCTTTATTTCTACACTTGGCTCAACTACTGAAGTATCAATTTTGTCATTATCAATTGCCTTGATTTTTACATTAATTGTTCCATTTACAGTAACAAGTTCGTCATCTCTGAAAATATAATCAACATAAGGTGTAATTTCAAAAACATCCAGGACAGGAGGCTCTACATCATAAAATACATTCAGCTGCTTATCTATCGCATTCGTTCCAGCACTTGCAATCACCTTAACTGTGTAACTTTTGCTTTCGTCCTGATCAAAATATTCTGAAGGAATTTCAAGCGGTCCCCAGCTCTCTTTGTTAGAAGTATTTTTTATAGTTATATATTTTACGCCTTCTACTAAAGTTCCTGATTCTTCCTGAGAAACATCCTCTGTAGAATCATAAACTTTTAGCGTAATTGTTGCTTTTGAATCAGCGGTAACCAATCCGTTCAGAGACAAAGGATTTCCTTTGGCAACGTATCGATTGGTTTCGCCTTCAATTTCTAACTTTGGAATACTGTTTGCAGAAATGAGATAAAATCCAACTTCTGTATCATCCACAAAGTAGTTGTCTGTCTGGTCATAACCTTCTATACCTACCGCATACAAAGTCGAAGACTCAAATCCGTCTTCAATTTTAATCGGAATTGTTGCAAGTAAATCGTAAGAACCAGAAGTTTGAATTAAAGTGCGCTTTTCAAGTTCTTTCTCAGTTTCTGCAAGAGGTATTTCGTCGCTTTTTGATTCAAGAGGTTTGATAAGCCATATTTTTGAATTCTCGTCCAGGCTGTATTTTCCTTCTCCGTCCATAACAATCGGAATTGCATAAATACCAATTGAATTTCGTACTAGAGGCGATTTATCAAGGCCGGAACTCATTTTAACTGTAATAGAAGAACCCATTGTAATTTCATTTTCAGAAACGATTTTTTCAATCTTTTCTTCAAGAGTTCCACTGACAGAATCCATCCCGTTTATCGAGTAAACCGGATTATTAATTGGATTAAGAGAAAACAAACTTGTGTTCAGCTTATAGTTTTCATCATTTAAAACAGCAAATACTTTGTTTAAATTTTCTACAGAACCTGTATAATTGCGATTTTTCATATCGTAGATTTTATCTACATCAAATTTTGAAAGAACCGCCGCATGAATATCATTGTTCAAATAAAATACTTCAGAAAAGTTACCCTGGGATTCTTCAGGATCGTTTTTACCGTCGTAAGTTCGGGCATTATCATAAAGTTTTATTTTGCTGTAAAAATACTGCGTTCCACCTGATTCCTGATCGTATATCTTTTCGTAATCGCCGGACTCATCTTCGTATATTGCAATTTTTATGTTTAAATCCTGCTTAAGATCATCATACTTTACTATCGTATTAAGTGGTTTTTGTGCTGAAGGGGAGTCGTATACATCCACGACCAGCATTTCCATTTTATTTTCATCGTACGCAGAACCAGAAATCGTAAAGGTTCTACCATAGGCATCTATTTCTGACTTTGAAACCTCTTCTGCAACTCCCTTAGAAGCCGGACGAGTAAGAACTAAAACTGGAGGCGTATTATCAATGATAACTGTACTGGTTCTATAAGTTTCTCTACCACCTTTATCCACCGCTACAACTTTTACAGAGTATCGGCCATCTTTAATCGGATATAATTCGCGGCCATATTCGTCTTTTTTTATTGAACCGTCTTCTTCTTTTTGAGGAGTATTTAAAAAACAACGGTACATCCCAGTTGTGGAATTTACTTCCCCTTCGTAGGAATAAGTTTCTTTTGTGCCTATTTTGGTTAAGTTTACCGTAAGATTTTTTATTCCTGTATCATCACTAACTTCGCCGTAAATAATAAATTCACCCTTAATGATTGCAGAATTTTCAGGGTAATCATAAGTTAGAACCGGGGCTTCTGTATCTACCGCCTCTCCTAATCCTACCGTACAAGAATAAAACAAAGAGAACAGTAATAGAGCTGTCGATAAAAATATGTTGATTAATCTTTTCATACGCAGTTCTCCTTTTAAAATAAATGATTGTTATATATTATCGGATAACTACTCTCGAGACATAAAAAAAATCACTTCCACGAACAATTTAAAAATCATACATGGAGGTGATTAGCTTAGTATAACACTAAATAATTAATTATACAATTTTTTACTTTTTAAGTAGCGAAGGGACCCAATCTGTGCGCGAGCACAAACGTCAATAACTTCCTTACTGAGCCCGTTTGTGGCTTTACTTCTTGAGTAAAGCCGCAAACGGATTATAACTCATACCGTCATCGCTACCGTAATTACGGTTCTGAGAACGATTATCATTGGAGCGACGGTTTGCATTATTAACAGTATCCCGATGGTTGTTCTTGTCAAAACCACCATTTCCTGTACCCTTCTTTACAACAACAACCTTACGAGCACCGCCGTTAGCTGCAGTTGCACCATTACCAGCGCCAGAAGTAGCTGCTCTTGTAGCAACACTCTGTCCAATTCTAGAAGAAGCATCGCTCTTAAGACTTAAACTAATTCGCTTTCTGTCCTTATCAAGTCCGATGATTGTAAATTCAAAGATATCTCCGACTTTTACAACTTCCATTGGATCAGTAACAAAGTCATCGCTAAGTTCAGAAACATGAATAAGAGCTGTTTCATGAAGACCAATATCAACAAAGGCACCAAAATCTACTACATTCTTGATTTTGCCGGTTACCTTCATTCCTTCTTTAAGATCTTCAAACTGAACAACACCCTTCTGCATGATTGGAGCAGGATATCCGTCACGAGGGTCGCGGTTTGGTTTTTGCAATTCTTCTATTATATCGTTAAGAGTTGTTTCACCAATATTATATTTTTCGCAGAGAGCCTTGCGAGTTGCATTATCAATTTTATCACCGGCCTTAACCTTTGGAAGGACTTCCCGAGCAACATCATAATTTTCTGGATGAACCCAAGTATTATCGAGAGGATCCGAGCTTTCTGCAATCTTAAGGAATCCTGCGCACTGTTCAAATGCTTTTGGTCCAAGTCCAGGTACTTTCTTCAAATCTTCTCGGCTAAGAATCTTTCCGTTTGCATCGCGGTATTCAGTAATTTTTTTGGCAGTAGCCATTGTAATACCTGAAACATAGCTTAAAAGCATGTAACTTGCAGTATTAAGATTTACACCAACCTGGTTTACAACAGAACCAACTACTTCATCCAAAGTTTCGCCCAGTTTTTTCTGGTTTACATCGTGCTGGTAAAGACCTACACCGATTGCTTTAGGATCGATTTTTACAAGTTCTGCCAAAGGATCCTGCAAACGGCGGCCCATACTGATTGCCCCTCGGATTGTAAGGTCAAGTTCAGGGAATTCTTTTGTTGCAACTTCACTTGCTGAATATACAGAAGCACCCGATTCATCTACTACAGTATACTTAACATCTGCATCTGCATAATTTTCGCTGATTACTTTAGAAACAACTTCCTGAACTTCCTGGCTTCCTGTTCCATTACCAACTGCAACAACCTGAATATCATACTTGTCGATTGCATCATTCAACTGCTTATAAGCATCCTGAGGATCCTGCACCTGGAAAATCTTAAAGTAACCAAGATATTTACCAGTTTCATCCAGGGCTGCACACTTTGTACCTGTACGAATACCAGGGTCAATTCCAAGAACGCGGCTACCCTTAATTGGCTGGGTCATCAAAAGGTTCTTTAAGTTTTCACTAAAAATACCGATTCCGTGTTCATCAGCTTCGTCTGTTTCGTCACTGCGGATTTCGCGAACAACAGCAGGAGAAAGAAGACGAACTACACCGTCTTCAATTGCTTCTTTGTGGTATTTATTGTTTACAACAGTGCGGCGAGTAAGCATATCTACAGCGCTGTCTACGTCAACATCAATTGTTACATCAAGAGCGCCTTCCCGTTCTGCACGGTTAATTGCAAGGATGCGGTGAGGTTTAATCTGATTCAGAGGTTCTGTGTAATCCCAGTACATCTGGTAAGTAGACATCTTGGCAGCCTGTTCTTCTGTCTGACCGTCCGGAACAATACCTTTTGTCTTAATGTTTCCTTCACTCATGTAAAGGTCGTGGATTGCAGAACGATTATTAGTGTCCTGGCTTACCCGTTCAGCAAGAATATCCTGTGCCCCCTGAAGAGCATCCACAGCAGTTTCTACATTAAGAGCAGCATCTTCATTATCTGTCTTAACATATTTTTCTGCTTCTTTTTCAATTTCTGCATCATTCATTGTAAGCATGGCATCAGCCAAAGGCTCAAGTCCCTTTTCCTGTGCAACCATACCGCGAGTCTTCTTCTTTTTCTTGAATGGTGCCCACAAATCTTCTAACTCTGTTAGAGTTGTAGCGCCCATACAAGCATTGTAAAGAGATTCTGTAAGTTTTCCCTGTTTAAAAATGCCCTTTACAATTTCTAGGCGGCGTTCTTCAAGGTTCTTATATGTTTTGAACAAGTGGTCTGTATCTCTAACCTGAACTTCATTCAAATTGTCATGTTTTTCTTTGCGGTAACGGCTGATAAAAGGAATAGTACATCCTTCTTCTACCAGACTAATTACTGCGCTAACCTGCTGAACTCGAATCTGTAATTCTTCAGCAATTTTTTTCATAATTTCAACTTCGTTAACAACTAAAGCGTCGATTGATTCTTGTGTAAATTCCATAGTTTTCACATTCTAAAAAATTATTTGGTTGAAGTCTATAATTTTAGTAAAGATTTTATTATTACTTTTTGACCTTTTAAATTTGGATGATAATTATCTGACATATAATTTTTTTTACCAAACTTTTCTTGCCATATATTTTCAATAAGAAACACATCTTGTTTTTCTGAAACATCTACATACATCTTTTTATAATCAGATAGCAAATATTTTTTTTGAGCTGTTAAATACAGTTCCATATTCGAATCAATAAATGAAACAAGTACAATTTTTACTTCATTTATAGACTTAGAATTATCAATAATATTTATCAATTTATTGTGCAACTCTTCAGTGCATTCTTTCCCTAGTAAAAAATCGTTTGCCCCTAATTCTATAAAAATTATTTCCGGCTCAAATGATTTGCATTTATTTAATCTCTCAATATTAAAGTTAGATATAGATTGTCCTGGTAAAGACAAATCCAAAACTATTGAATTATTGTTTTTACTATAAATCTGAGCAATTGAATCCTTGTTGTTAAATCCAGAAAAAATACTATCCCCGATAAAAGCAACCCTTATTTCATCAGGTCTTGAACATGAATTAATTAGTAAAACTAAAATACTAATCCAAAGGTATAAACTTACCTTCTGGTTCACCATTAACACTTCTCTCTCCATTATCTTTTACTAATTTAAAAAGACGGTGATTATAATTTACCCTCGAAAAAAATCCGTTATCATTTCTTAAATCACTAGTATTTTTAGATAGATTAACCCATGGGTCAATAAAATAATTTTCACCAGAAAGATTTCCATCTAATGCACGACCTGTTTTATCTCCTATTAAATGATAACGCCAGGAAAAAACTGTATTTTGTGTTTGTATCGTCCCATCACAATAAAAAACTGGTTCTATATCAAAAACTGTTAATCCTCTAGAATTTGCATAATCAACAAAATCGTCTTTTCCTGCAATTAGTAATTTATCACTATCTTCTTCAATAAAATAAGCGCCATCCATTAAGGAACCTGTATAGGCATTAATTGTTTGAGCTGCCATGATTTGTCCGTCTGGTAAAACACCTGTTAACAGATAATATTTTGTATTTTTTGTATATTTTCTACCATCTGCAATTACATCAATCAATATAGGTTCACCCCAGCTTATACTCTCTACTCTAGGATCGTAATTTTCTGAACCTATAACATAATAGTCTTGTAAATAAGCAGACTTCATAACATGTTCTGCAACAATTTGCATCACCTCTTCTTTAGATAGCAATTCTCCTGTCTTTTTTACCGGTTGTTTACTATCACATGAATTCAAAAAATTAAATACTAAAAGCAAAAGCATAAATACAATAATCTTTTTCATTTTATAACCTCAGTTAAATATCAAGCGTTAAAAGCAAATACTTATTCCCATCTACACAGCAAAAATATTCCATTCAATTAATGATATTTAAAATCCTTAAAATATATACAAAGTGCTATACCTGCATCAAATCCAAATTTTGGCGCATTCGAGCTCAATCCTAAAATCGTTCTCACATATGGGTCGATTGTAAAAATATCTCTAATTACAAATGAGTACCCCATATCCATTGCAATTTGCCACTTTGTTTGAGGATATTCTCCTCTAAAAAAAATAGGAATTTTATAAGCTGGATAAAAAAATATAAAAAAATCTTTTAAAGTCATTAGTTTTTTTATACCCCATGGATGAAAATACAAACCGCCTCCAAGAGCCATCGCAAACACAAGATTATCATCTTTGGCAATATTGGAAGAAAAATCTGTTGTCCAGCTAAAAAATACTTTCTCAAGAGAAACAATATCTCCTCTGCATCCAAGCATTATATTAATAGAACTATTAAATTCCCACGCCTCATTTTGAGTTAAGTATCCATTAGTACCACACACAATTCCCAAAACAGAAGGCAAATACGCTCTAAAAACAACATCCATTTTGGGCATTTTGTTGTCATTGATTAAATCAATCGAATATGAAGAATATAAACATAAAAAAATAAAATTAAGTATAAAAAAAATTTTTTTTATCATTTTTAAAATACAACTTTTTCATTCTATATCTCCTAAAGACAGAATGACATTTAAAACACAGATTGTCAAGTTTTGTTTCCATATTATTTTCTCCTTGCATTTTCACCAACATAAATTACAATAAATTATATATGGAAAGTTTTTCTAATTTAGTGGAATACTATGACGAGTTATTTCCCGTTACAGATTCCTTAAAAAGTTTTTGTGAACAGATAAAAAGTAAGTTTTCCCCTCCTCCAAAATCCTTGCAAATCGGTTGTAACAATGGGACTTTCTCTTTTTTTCTCGCTAAAAATGGATGGAACTCTACTGGTCTTGAAACAATTCCTGCACTATTAGATTCTGCTTGTGCCAAAAGACGTCTTCAACTTCTTTCAATAAGATTTTTTAAACTTTCCACTCTTGAAATGGCTAATTTCTTAGGAAAAGGCTTTTACAATTTTATTTCCTGCCTGGATAACCGAATTTTGTTTATAAATTCTCTTCAAAATATGAAGAAGTTTTTTTCGGATGCCAGAAATCTAATCACAAAAGATGGAGTGCTACTCCTACAAACCTTTAATCTGGAATCTCTTTCAAGTAATTCAATAAATATAATGCAAACTCGCTCCTCAGAACGAGTAAATTTATTTTCAAAAATTCAAAGTTCACCAGACGGCAGCTTCTCTATATCCCAGGAAGTAGAAAATTCCAATGGTCAAATTCTGCCTGTCCTCCAAAATGTAAAGATTTTTCCTCTTACACAAAAGAACATTACATCATTTGGAAAAGAAGCTGGATTTAAACATATAGACTTTTACGAAGACTACAACGGAACCAAATTCACCAAAGATTCGCCATATACAGTTGCAGTTTTAAAGGCATAAAAAGGGGCTGTCTAATAAGCTTAGTGACTGCGGTCATTGAGCCTGTCGAAATGACCATTTACACTATATCTGGTGGTTTCGAGAACCTCAACCACCGCAAACTTTTC
>CADBSK010000048.1 GCA_902797305.1 uncultured Spirochaetaceae bacterium
ATTGAGCCTGTCGAAATGACCATTTACACTATATCTGGTGGTTTCGAGAACCTCAACCACCGCAAACTTTTCTTTTTGGACAGCCCCTTTGTAATTTTACAATTTAATTATTTCATAGTAAAATATTCATATATAATATTTAGATATCAACAAAAAATCAGGAGTATAAAAAATGAATTTCATTTTTTTAGGACCACCAGGAGCTGGTAAAGGCTCATTAGCTGTAAAAGTAGCAGAAGATTACAAAATCCCACACATTTCTACTGGCGATATTTTCCGTGCAAATATCAAAAATCAGACTCCTCTCGGAGTAAAAGTAAAAGCAATCATCGATTCAGGTTCTCTGGTAAGCGATGATTTAACATGCGAACTTGTAAAAGACCGTCTCGCTCAAGACGACTGCAAGAACGGTTTTATTCTGGACGGATTTCCAAGAACAATTCCTCAGGCAGAAATGTTCACTTCTATTTGCCCTGATGTAGCTGTAGTAAATTTCCAGATTTCTGACGAAGCTGTTATCAAGAGATTAAGCACACGACGCGTATGCAAAGCATGTGGTGCAAACTATAACATTCTTACTCTTCCACCAAAAAAGGAAGGTGTTTGTGACAAATGTGGTGGAGAAATTATCCAGCGCGACGACGACAAACAGGAATCAATTCTTCACCGTATGGATGTATACAGAGAACAAACAGAACCTCTTATTAAATTCTACAGCGACAAGGGAAATATCAATAATTTCGATGCCTCTATCGAAACTGCAGAACTTTTAAAAGAGTTCAAAAAAGCATTTCCTGCTTAAAAAAATCTAAAATATGGTGCAAAACCTGACGGAGAGAGTTTTTATCATTTTGGTGCATCCATGCAGCACCGCTACCCCTTAGTTTTCATGGAGGACAATATGGATCAGTACGATGATGATTTTTTTGATGAAAATATTGAAAAAATTAATCATCTTTCCGCAAGGGTTTTAATTGCTGGAAATATTGTTCCTCTTGCACTATTTATTTTTACAAAACTTGGAATTTTCAGGTTACCACCACAACTTTTATTTATTGCGCAATGCATATTAGTATTTGCATCATTAATTCAGTTTTCTCTCTTAAAAGTAATTTCTAATTCAAAATTTAAATCTTCTAATCCTTTTCTTTACAGAAAAATTCAAAATTTTTCAAAATATTACACCCCGATAATTGTAAATATTATTGTAGGATTTTTAGCAACCCAGGCTCATATTGGAGTTTACATTTCCTGGAGTTTCGTTGTTTTCTTAAGTTGTCTTTACTACGACATTAAACTCACAAGAGTTATGTGCTTTATAGGCTATTTAATTCTTGTTGGTGCACAATATATCAAATCAGGAAATCGCTTTGTAGAAGGCATTACTGAGGGAAACAGTCACCTTTTTGACTTTATTGCCTTTACAGCAGGTTACACAATTGAATGGATTTTTGTTTACTTAATTGCAACCCTTATCACAAAACGCTCTCATAAAACTCTTCAAGTTGCAATCAAGCAGAACCAGAATCTTAAAGAAAACCAGCTTGCTTTCATGAAATTTATTCCAACAATGCTCAAAAAACATGAGATTATTACCGGATGTCATGTTGAACATACTGTCCAATACGTAGAAATGATTTGTAACGAAATGCGCAGACAAAACATGTACGAAGACGAGCTTACTGACGAAAATATTCGCCTATTTAGCGCCGCTGCAAACCTTCACGACATTGGAAAAATTTATATTCCTGATCATATTTTAAATAAACCTGGTAGATATACCCCACAGGAATATGAAATGATGCAGGAACATCCTTCAAGAGGAAAAGAAATAATCGAAGCGATGCCTGTTATCGAAGAAGGCAAATTTAATAAAATTGCCCTAGATATGGCCTACTGCCATCACGAAAAGTGGGATGGAACCGGTTATCCTCGAAAAATTGCGGGAAAAGATATCCCTTTGTGTGCCAGAATCATGGCAGTAGCAGATGTTACAGACGCTCTTTTAAGTTTTAGACCTTACAAAGACCCAATGGACATCGATAAAGCCATGTCAATTCTAATAGAAGGTAAAGGAACTCAATTTGAACCATGTATTGTTGATGCCGCAATTACCTTAAAGCCTCTGATACTTGCCCTTTCTCAGGAATTTAGAACAAACGAGACCGAACAGATAGAAAAAGAAATGGCTTTCCGCGAAAAAGAACGGGAAAGCCTTTTAAAAGGTCGTACAATTAATGATTTTCAGCAGAAAGAAATTGAGCACAACGCCTAATTCACATCTCTGATTGAATTAATACTAATCTCTGATGGAGTCGATATTAGCTTTTCCTCCTGGAACAAAGGGAAGAACAGTTTCTTCTGGATCTACACGAACTCGAACAAAACAAGGTTTGTTCTTTCGTTTAGGATCAAAAGCCTTTTTGTACCAATCAGGCTCAGAATCAGCATCAATAGCTTCAATTCCAAACCCTTGAGCAATCTTTAACAAATCAGGACTTGCAATAAATTCACTGGCAGAATATGTCTTGTCAAAAAGGAACTTTTGCTGCTGATAAACCATTCCAAGAGTACCATTCTCAAAAACAATTACAGTAACGTTGAGATTATTTTCTGCAAGAGTTGCAAGTTCCTGGATATTCATCATAATCGAGCCGTCTCCACTAAAACAAACAACACGTTTATCAGGATTTGCAAAAGCTGCACCAATAGCAACTGGGAGTCCAAAGCCCATTGTTCCAAGGGAACCCGAAGTTAAGAAAGTTCTTGGTTCTTCAATTGGATAATACTGAGCAGCCCACATCTGATGCTGACCTACATCTGTTGTAACAAGTAAATCAGTTTTTTTAGTTCCTGCTTTTTCTGCAAGAGAAGGAACCGACTCAATAAAGGTTCTTGGATTTACGCTGTTAATAAAGTTTTTATTCTTTTCTTCTGCCTTTGGTACCCCACACTGATTAGAAGTATTATTTGCAGAAACTTCTATAATTTTGTTGCACCAGTTCTCTCTTTCTTTTTCAAGATCATTTTCTTTTTCTTCTTTACAAGCCTTTTCAAGAGCTTTTGTCAAAAGAGGAATTGCATCTTCTACCTTTGCAACATAACTTAAATTTGCAGAAATAATTTTATTGATTTCTGCAGCATCAATATCGATATGAATTATCTTTGCTTTTGGACAGAACTTACTTACAACACCTGTTGCACGATCGTCAAATCTAACACCAGCAGCGATTACAAGATCGCTGTCATGCATTGCAACATTTGCAGAATAAGAACCATGCATACCTACCATTCCAGCAAAATCCTTATTGCTCTTTGGGATTGCGCCTAAGCCCATCAAAGAAGAAACTACCGGCATACGAACAGTTTTAATAAAATCTCGCAAAGCCTTGCTTGCTTCAGGAGAGTTACATCCGCCACCAAGATACAAAACAGGCTTTTTGCTTGCAAGAATCATCTTTGCAGCGGCAGAAAAATCTTCTTCATATTTTTCCTTTTGAGCTTTATATGGCTCCGGCCACTTTTCAAATTCACAGGTTTCCAGCTGAACGTTTCTAGGAACATCAATTAAAACAGGACCTGGGCGTCCAGTCATACAAATTTCAAATGCCTTTGGAATTGCAGTTAAAAGTTCCTTTGCAGATTTTACCATCATACTGTGCTTGGTAATTGGAAAAGAAAGTCCAAATGTATCTGCTTCCTGAAAAGCGTCTGTACCTATCAAATTTGTATTTACCTGCCCTGTAATGGCAATAATCGGAATAGAATCACAGCGGGCATCTGCTACAGAGGTCAAAAGATTCATTGCACCAGGACCACTAGTTGCAAGACAAACAGCAGGCACACCAGTTGTACGAGCCATTCCCTGAGCAATAAAGCCTCCTGCCTGTTCCTGGCGCACTAAGACGTGATGCAGATTACTTCTAGAAAGTTCATCATACAAAGGAAGAATTGAGCCACCAGGAATTCCTGCAACTTTTTTCACTCCGTGCATCTCTAACATTTTTACGATAATTTCTGCGCCAGTTTTTTTCATATTCTAACCTCCAAAACAAAAAAAAGCCCTCCACCGGAGAGCTTTGTTCATCGTATATAATATTTACATACACACAATAGTCACCGGCATAGCTATTAAGCTACATCGACGAGGACTACCAACAATGTGTTTGTAAAGTTAATATTCATATTCCTATTATGTAAATTTGAAAGATGTTTGTCAATGCTATAAAATATACATAACAGGGCAAACGCATTATAAACTGTTCTGCCTACAAAAATGTCTCCCAGTCGCAAAAACGGCTTATCAAAACCGCAAACTAGTTTGCTACACGCGTTTTGTGCTTGTAATTATATTCATTCGCCACTAACGCGGCAGCACAAAACGAGTGTTTTTGTAAGCCAGTTTGCTCCTTCGCGCCATTTTTGATACAAAGTCAAATATAATGCGTTTGCC
>CADBSK010000049.1 GCA_902797305.1 uncultured Spirochaetaceae bacterium
GGCGGTGGATGTTCTTGGACTTGGAACTTTGTACATCAGCGTCGCAGGAAGTGTAAGCGGAGAAAATCCGGGAGAATCAAGCATTCCAGGGTTCAAGCTGAACTTTACTCCAAGCAGCCGTGCTCAGGAAACCGTGGACAGTCTCAAGGTTGATAAGGTCATCATCGCTGATTCAAGTCCTGTAATTGACAGAATCATCAATACCTTCAACCAGAACGAAGAGCGCAACCTTCTTAAAGGCAAGGGTGTCAAAATCACCGGCACAAAGCTCAAGATTCTGGGTGATGATGCGGGAATATGGTTTGCCCCTCTCAACACAGAAGGGAACGTCAACAAAGACGAAACAACCTGGGTCCAAGTGAGCAAGACTGTTACGGTGATACTTTGTACAATGTTGGCTCCAGCTGCCTCAAGTTCCCGCGCTGCGAACTATATATCAAGTTTTCCTTCTGACAAATTTATTAACCATTCAGCTAGTTTGATTTTACAATCTGGATACCATTGAGAACAAATATAATAACCATTACGTTCAGTAGCCCAATATCTAACTTTATTTTTATTATCTATTCGATTCGTAATTAATAAAGGCAGTTTTAAAGTCCATGAAGAAAACTTATAGCATATACCTAGAGTCTTAAAACAGTATTCCTCATCTTCTAGGAGGCGTTGCATTTCGGTCTCAGGTATTAAACTATTACAAAGAAGATTTGAAATAGTTTTTTCTGCATGTCTACCAATCTTTTCTGTTTCTTCAGGATATAAATTAAAATCTATATTTCCAATTTTGACACTTTTAATATTCTCTGACCTATCTATAGTAAAGTGTTCATTGGATAATAATGCTGGATATTGGAATTCAAGTTCATTTATCTGAGCATCGTTTTCTTGAAATAACTCTTTATATTTTTGTTGTACATATTTATCTACCTGTACCGCTGTAATTGGGATTTTTTGAAGTAAAAGCACTCCATTTAAACTTTTTGCTCGACTTAATGCAACATAAACTTGACCAGAATCCCATGCATCTGGTGCATCAATAGCAACAGAATCCAATGTTAATCCTTGCGATTTATGGATTGTGACAGCCCAACCATGTTTCAATGGAATTTGATTAAATGTTCCAACAATTTTTTGTGATATTGTCTCGGTATTATCATTCCACTCATACTTTAAGCTTTGCCAAGTTTCTCGGGTTATATGAAAACGGTTCTTTTTTACTTCAATGTCAACATAATCATTTTCACTATTACCAGTTCCCCCTAAAGCCAAAACCTTTCCCATATCACCATTTACCAAATGAAGGGAACTTATGTTTTTTGTAACCATTATTTTAGCACCAATACATAATTCTAAAGACTCAGGTGTAAGGATGGAGTCTACATTAAAATCTTCATGAATAAAGGCCTTATAAATAATAGATTTTGCGCCTTTTCTTTTTAAGTTAATAATTCTTGAATTATTATATTCATCAGCTTTAGCATTGGTAGAGCAAAGTAAAAGGCTTTCTTGAGGAACATTCTTAGTTCCTAATCGATTTTCAATAAGACAACTATTATTAAGATACTGAATATCCTTTTCATAGTGATTTTTACACTCTCTTATCCGATTAAGCATTTGAATAAAAGTCTGATCATTTTCCTGGCGATAAATCTTCTTTAGTTGTAGAGCTTTCATTTCCTCTTTTGAAAACTTTTTAAATGCTTTTGCAGCAAAAAAGAATGGAGATTCCCATCTTGCATAGTATTTAGTCTTTTCTTCATCATCATTTATTACAGGCGGAAGTTGGAAACAATCACCTATCAGCAATAATTGTTTGCCACCAAAAGGTTTATTTTTATCACACCAAAGTCTCAATGCATAATCAATATGGTCAATCATCCATGAATGAACCATAGAAATTTCATCAATAATAATTAAATCTGTATGATCGACAAGCGGATTTTTATACAAGCCTTTTGTTACATCTTTATCTTCAAAAACATCAGTATTCCATCTAAAGAAACTATGTATTGTCTGTCCACCAACATTTATCGCTGCAACACCTGTTGGTGCCAATACTACATAATTCTTATTTAGATACTTCTTTAAATTATTTTTTAAGTATTTTATAAAAGTTGATTTTCCAGTTCCTGCTCCACCAGTCAAAAAAATAACAGGAACATTCTCTTTTATATAATTATAAGCATGTTTCAATTCTTCGTTTTGATTTATATCATAATCAGGAGGTAATTGTTCTGTAGCATTTTTTATAATTTTATTCTGCTTCTCTGTAGCAGTCGAAAGATGTATCCAATCATGATTAGATTTGTAGTCTTTTGATATTGTTACCAAAACTTCCTTTCCCACCTCTAATTCCCAATTATGTCCTGGGGGAGTATTACCATGCGAAATTCCTGGCAAATTGTCAATGAAACTCCCTTTTTCGGTTGAAATGACTTGCATATTTGTTTTCCAACGAGGATTAAGGGATTTGCCTGAAACAATTTCTACACTTTTTATATATAAACACTCTGTCTTGTTCATACATCACCTTTATTACCTTATGTTTCAGAAGACATTTTCATTGCAAAAGTTTATTTTTATACTATCCATATTTATCATCTCAAAAAACATTTTTGCCGCAGATATTGCACTAGGCACATTATGAACAGCAAGTTTTTTGTTTTTAGTATGAATAAACATATATTCTTCTATTACATCATCAGTCGTACAGTCGTCATAATGATTTACAATTGATTCTGTAATTAAGCGGATGTTGAGTTTATATCCAATTTTTTGATAAGGAATAATTTTTAGCCTTCTAATATAATTAAGTTTCCACCCAATTCGTGCAAAATTAGCTGGTAAATGCGGTAATAATTCTGATTCATAATGAATAAATTCAGTATTTTGAACCGGACTTATTCTATCTTTTCTATTTGTTTTTAATGTCGATGGCTGGAATATTTCGTCATGTTGATCCAATAGAATTGCAATGAATACCATATCACCTAAAGCAATATTATATAAATTAGGTTCTTCTAAATATCGAGCACAAATTTCTGCAACTGCCATAGATTTTGTACCAGAGAAAAGATTAATAATTTTATCTATGATTTTGTTTCCAGTTTTTGAATCTGTTTTTAAGATATATTCATTGTCAATAAAAGAAGTTGTATGTACACCAAGAAAACTACTACAACCAACAGGAATTGGAAGTTTATTTTCTACAGGTGTAAAACGAATAAGGTCATCTTTTGCTTTACCATCTTTTAGTAAAGATTCATTTTTATCAATTTCAAAATTCTGTTGATACGATTGAAGAACAAAACTTTCTTCTGTCTGTACATTGATAGCAACATTACCAAGACATTCCTTGTGACCTCGTATGTTCTCAAATACAGAAAAAACAAGATATTCATTTTGACCATCTGAATGATGTATTGCAAGATATTTTCTTTCATCATTTTCAATATCAACTAAAGAAGAATAATCAATGAAATTGATTTCCATATCTTCAAAATCTGATTCTTCCAAAATGCTTTCAAAATCAAAAGTTGATGGGGAAGTATCTTCATCCTGCTCAAATTCTTCTGATGAAGTAAACCCTTTTGAGAATGGAGGTAACAGAATATTAATAACAGGTCTTGAACCAACAATTGATTTTCTAATTCTTTTTATTCCAGGGATAACCA
>CADBSK010000050.1 GCA_902797305.1 uncultured Spirochaetaceae bacterium
GCAAACTAGTTTGCGGTTTTGATAAGCCGTTTTTGCGACTGGGAGCCATTTTTGTAGGCAGAACAGTTTATAATGCGGTTGCCCTGTACAGTTTAATAATCCTATCCACAAACAGCGTGTAGTGCGCTAGCGCACGGTTTTACATCACCAAAATGCGATTTGAAGACAATTTTATAGGTTAGATTTTAACTCGACATTTGATATAAAACATTCTATAATAGAAGTATATGTCAACTTTGTATGTAGTGGGTACTCCGATAGGAAACCTGGACGATATTACTTACCGCGCTGTAGAAACTCTAAAAAAAGTAGATGTAATAGCTGCAGAAGATACTCGTCATACATTACAGTTGCTTAATGCTTTAGAATCAAAAGGGCTTGCAACTCATGCAGAGTTAAAAAAGCCTTTAATTAGCTGCCGCTCTCAGAACGAAGATGTGGCAGCCAAAAAGATAATAGAATTAATGGATGCCGGAAGCGACGTTGCCTACGCAAGCGATGCAGGTACCCCGGGAATTAGTGATCCCGGAGCTGTTCTTGCAGGGTTAGTCAGAAATGCCGGTCATTCAGTAGTTCCAATTCCTGGACCAAGTGCTTTTGCAACACTTGTTAGCGTTGCAGGGGCCGGAGGAAAGACTTTAGTATTCGAAGGATTCCTTTCACCAAGTCCAGGTAAACGGCGCAGCAGATTACGAGAACTACTTGATACCGGCAATGCAATAATTTTGTACGAAAGTCCGTTTAGAATTGTAAAGTTGCTAAACGATATTGCCGATATAGATAGTGATCGCCGTGTGGTGATTGGCCGTGAACTGACAAAATTGCATGAAGAAATTATTGATGGCAACGCAAGCGAAGTTAGAGATGACTTTGCAAGCAGAGAATCAATAAAAGGTGAATTTGCAGTTTTCATTTCTGGTGTAAAAAAAGTTCAACTTTCTGATGAATCTACCGATAATTAAAGGGTAGAGGGGCAGGACGGATATGATGATAGAAAAACTTGTAGGAACAACTCCACTCAGCAATGTGCAGAAAACAAACCGCACAAATAACGCTGAAAAAGTAAGCTCAAGAGCAGACTCTGTTTCAATTTCCAAAGAAGCAAAGGAAATGGCAGATGCTTACTACTTGAAGCAGGTTGCTGCAGAAACTCCAGATGTTCGCGCTGATCGAATCGCAGAAATTAAAGCTAAGATTCAGGACCCTAACTACCTGAACAGTGCCGTAATCGCATCTGCAGCAGATCACCTCATGGAAAGTTTTGGTATCTAATTTTTATTAGAAGATCAAATCTTTTATGAACATATAAAAAAAGGCGGAATATACTTTCCGTCTTTTTTTGTTTATACTTAATACGTCGAGTCAAGGCACGCGTACGCTTAAAGCCTTGACTTCGCCGTTTTTAGGGTTTGTAATAAACCCTAAATTAAAATCACTGCAATGTGATAACGCAGAGGTAAAAATGGCTGATTTAAGTTTTAGAATTTCACCAAATATCATTTTAGGTTCATATACAACAACCCGCCTTTCACAATATGTTAAACCATACGGCACCCGCTTTTTACTTATAATCGACCCGGATTTAAAAGACTTTGCTGTTGCAGACAAAATTTCTCAGAGTCTTTCTGAACGAAATGTAGAATTTATTACCTTTGACCACCTTACTGACGGCTCAAATACAAAAGAACTTGAACAGGCTCTCTCGCTGGCTCGTAACAGTCATGTTCAGGGAATTCTTGCTGTCGGTGGTTCTAAAGCTCTTTTAGTTTCTGCAGCAGTTTCAGCCCTGTTTAACGAAAAAAAGGACCTTTACGAATATGTTGACGGCTTACCTAGTGAATCAGAACCACTACCAATGATTTCTATTCCAACAACAATGAGAGCCCCTTATTCTTTTACAAATAAAATTCCTGTTATGGATTCCAGAACAAGACAAATCAAACTTTTGCACATTCAGAATAACATATGTAAATTAATGATTTGGGATCCAAACTTTTTTGTAACGCTAACAGAAAACCAGCAGGTTTCAATGGCTCTCGAAACTTTTTGTATTGCAACAGAAGCATACATATCTCAAAAAGCAAATTTCTTTAGCGATATGTTCACTGAAAAAGCTGTTGAACTCATGGGCTATGGCCTGGACGGAGCAAAATCTCTGGACATAAGTACCCCTTCAGAAGTTCTTTTGGCACAAGCTGGTTGTATGGCAAGCCTTGCTTCAAGTTCAAGTTCAATCGGTGTTGCAAGTTTAGCAGCTCTTGCAGTAAACGCTCGCTACAGCATTTCACGCTCGCTTGTTGCTTCAATTCTTTTTCCATATATCATCGAAGATGCCGGAAAATACAAGTGCGAACGAATAGAACGCATCGGTCACCTATTTGGTGTCGTTGATGAAAATACCCACCGAGAAGAAGCTGTTCAGGCTTTTGCAGAAAACATCCGTCAGAGACTTGCAAAAGTTAACCTCCCTACCCGCTTAAAAGATTTAAACATCACAATGGAGCAGCTTGCTATCGTTGCAGAAGACGCAGGTACCCTTGAACCAATGAACACACTGGCTAGAAGCATGACGACCGATGATTTCTTTGACTTTTTAAAGCAAGCCTACTAGTACCGAGGAACACCAGATGATTGAACCTTCTAAACTATTTCAGTTAAGCGGCGGCCAAAAACGCCGTAAACTTGCCCTTACCTTTGGAGCTTTAGAAAGAGATATTGCAGGAATTCCTGAAAAAGGAATGGAATACAACTTTAAAAGTATGAGCCGCCAGCAATATACAAAAAAAATAACTGAAATACTTTTGCAGGATCCAAAACTTCCTCAGGCAGCTTACCAGGAATTAAAAAAACTTTTAGAAACAGAACCTTTTGATGAGCTAAGAGTCTGCAACACTGCCCGAAATCACCTTCTAGCTTTAATCGGTTCTTTTCCTGCAGAATGGGATCTGGTTATTGCTCCTCATTCAAGTCCAGTAGATGCAAATGGTATTGTAAAAGAAAGAAGTTTTTATCCAGGAATGTGCGTTTACGCCGAAGACATTCGTTCACCATTTAACATTGGTTCAATTTTTAGAACTGCAGAAGGAATGGGGGCCGAAAAAGTATACATTTCGCCAAACTGCGTAGATCCGGAACAACCTCGTTCGATTCGTAGCGGCATGGGCTGCGTTGAAACAATGGGATACCAAAGACTTTCTCTAGAAGAACTCCCTTCAGATTTACCGGTTTTTGCATTAGAAACCGGAGGAACTCCTATCGACGAGTTTAAATTTCCTCAAAAAGGAATCTGCATAATCGGCTCTGAAGAACTGGGCATAAGCCCACAGGCCTTAGCAAGAGCAACCTATGGCACAGTCACAATTCCGATGATTGGCCTAAAGGCAAGTTTAAATGTTGGTGTTGCCTTTGGAATATTAATGCAGAAATGGTGCGAAGCGCTGAACAGTTCTAAAAACTAGTTGTTATCAAAAGCTTCTTTTAGTTTTTCTCCAATTTTCTGAAACTGACGCTCGCTGGTAATCTTGAACATTCCAAGTATGCTCGAATCAATCTGATAATAATCAACTTCCATTTCCTGGTAATGAGTCATTAAATCTGCAAGATATACAATGCAAGCAAGCTTACTTGTTTCTTGAGGAGCTTCTTCAGGAATATGATGATAGCGAATTACATCAATAATTGTCTGAGGAAAATTCCACTTTTTAGCAATTCTTGCACCAACTTCACTGTGATTTATGCCGGCAAGAACTTTTTCAAACAATTCTGTTTTAACACCTTTCTGTTCACAAATGCCTTTTACATTATCAAAGAAGTCTGGATGAGCGGTTTCAAAGATTATTTTTCCCATATCGTGCATAAGTCCGCACACGTATGCGTCTTCTATAATACGGCGTTCACCAGTACAAAAGTTTCTGGCAAGGTTATAAGAATAAAAAGCTACTCTGTATGAATGAGACCACAACTGCTCTGTATCCGCACCAATTTTAGCAAAAGCATCCATTGTTCCAATTGTAAACAAAATGTTTCTGATACCGCGGATTCCCATCATTTTTACAGCTTCAGATATACTCACACAATGTTTGTTAAGAGCATATGCTGCTGAATTGACCTGTTTTAAGAGTTCACCAGTAAGAGCTACGTCATTACTTATCTGAGCTGCGATTTCTGTCATTGTAGAATCAGGATTACTCAAAAGCTGATTTAAACGGGTAATATTTTCTGGAAACTGAGGAAGTTCATTTATATTTTTTTCAAATTCTTCAGAAACAATATCGATGTTTCGATTCATTTCTTCGCTCAAAGGAAGAATTATTCGTGTTACTGTTTCGCCATTTTCACATACTGTCTGAAAATTTTCTTCTGTCATTCCAATCTTTTTTAACATCAGAACGAGAATAATAATTCCAAGACCGGCTCCTTCAGAATCATCAAGAACACTTGAAATTGCTTCTTCTATCGAGGTATATTGCTGAACTCTGTTGAGCTTATCGTGAATTCTTTTGTATTCGTATACGGTAATTATTGAATTATTTCTTACTTCAATTTTAATTTTATCGTTTTTAAACTGAAGCAAAAGACGAACATAAAGCCCTTGTGCCTTTTGCTTTTGAAGATAATACGAAATATTATTCAGGGTATCCTTTTTAAACGACTCCATTCCCCTCTTGTAATCATCTTCATTGTTGATATCTAAGCCCTTTTCTTTAAAGTAGACACGCTTAGTATTTGCCTTTTTTGCATTTGTAATAAGCTCTTGAAGACAGTAAGTCAAATAAGAAATCATGAATTCCTGATTCAATTCTTTTAAAAATAAAGATAGAACTTCTGTCATATACATTTCCATATCGTGAGGCAATGTATATGTGGTTATACTTAGAGGTATACCAGAGCGAATTGCAGTCTTAATTTTTGATAATTCTAATGACTTTGACTTTTCATCCATAGAGCAAAAAACCAATTTTACTTTAGTTTAGAATAACACATAATTAGTTGTTTTTGAAGTTATTTTTCAGTTATAGAAATCTTTTTAAGCTTTCCTGTCTTTTTAACTTCTTCTGTCAGTTCAGACAAACTGTATTCTCTCGGTGTTTTAATCGAAAATCGAAGAATTGTTTCATTGCTTTCAATAGAGTGAGAAATATCCATGTCCCGTGAAACAAAATGTGCATAGGTAATTGCTTTTTTTATTTCTTCAAGGTTAGTTACAGAGCCTTCGTATATTAAAACAAGATTCTTAGACTTTTCTGCAGGAAAGAATCTGGATTCTGCAATTCCAAGGACTACGAGTGTTGTTAAAGAAATTATAAGGGTTACTCCGGTAACAAAATATGCACCCATAGAACAGGCAAGTCCCATGGCACAATCAGCCCAGATTATTGCCGCAGAAGTAAGACCTTTAATATTCATACCCTGATGCATAATTGCACCACCACCAACAAACCCGATACCTGTTACAACACCAGCTGCAATACGAGTTGGATCTCCCTGCACCATAAAACGCTGAGCCATCTCGTAGCTGATCATACCCATAAGAGTAGAAGCAACACTAATCAAAACTAAAGTACGAATTCCAACTGTATGTAAACGAATCTTGCGTTCAATACCTAACGAAAGGCCACATACAAAAGCAGCAAATATTTTTACTAAGCAGTCAATAAAGTAATTATCAAAGGTATACATATAAATCAGCTATAACTCCCTGTTGTTATTTAAATAACGAAAAACCACCCGGATTTTTGACTCCAGCACGAATCCATGAAACGGTATTTTTAATATTCGGCTTATGCTTTAACTGTTCATACGCTTCAAGATATCCGATTAACCAGGAAGCAAAACCGTTATCTTTCTGAATAACTTCGTTATTTTCATCTCCTGTTATCAAAAGCACAGAAACATTTTCTTTTTCGCCATACATTGCAGCAATTGTTTCTGCAAAAGTTGCAAATGAAGCTTCTGCAGCCGCAACAATTGGATTACAAACAGCAGGCGAAGAATTACGAACGGCAGGATTTAATATGGCATCTTTTTCTGATGGACAGGTTTTAAGAACAAAGATAAGTTTTGAATCCTTTTTTTTCTGCTGGATTCTGTTTAAAATTTCCATTGTGAGATACTGATAACCAAGAGTCATAGAATCAGTTGCCTGAGAACATACATCAGGACGCAATGAATCAAATTCTTTGCTAAAACTGGCAGTATCAAAATATAAAATATAGTCATCTATTGGCCCCAGTCTGGTTTCTGCCTGTATAACTACAGAACGAGCAGCGAGGGCGGAACCTTTATTCCAAGATAAAACTCCAATTTCTTTAGAGGATAAACCGGTATTTTCCACCGGACTTGCAGCAACACAAACTCCATTACCAGAGAGGGATAAACTTTCTGCAAATTCAACTACATCAGGAAAGTTTTTTCCTGCAATCATCATATTTTTAGCCATAGTTTAATTATACCAATTATGATATACTTTTTTCTACTATGAAAGTATGGTTAAAATATCTTATTGCTTCCCTTCTTGGTGTTGCATGCGCATTTATTCTTCCAAGCGGTAACCCTTCTGTTGAATCTGCAGTTTCTTTTCTTACCGAGATTGTAATACGATTTGGCCGATACATGACTATTCCTGTTATGTTTTTTACAGCCATCATTGCTTTTAATCGCCTGCGAGATACAAAACTTTTGATTAAAACCGGCTTATGGACTGGAAGTGTAATCGTTGCTTCTTCTCTTATTCTTACTTTAATAGGTCTTATTTCAATCTTAATCGTAAGATTACCTCGTATTCCTATCACTGTAGAAAATGTAACAGAACAAACCTCTCTGGGAATCGCTGACCTTTTAAGAAATTTATTCCCATATTCTGCCATAGAAACTCTAAACAATGGTTCGTTCCTGCTGGCAAGTCTTTTCTTTGCAGCCTTAATCGGAACGGCATCAACCGCAGATCCAGTTTTATTCAGACCGGTTACACAACTGTGTGATTCACTTTCTAAACTTATGTACAATATTTCTGTAATTTTTACAGAATTCCTTTCCTTTGGAATGGTTGCAATTCTCTGCTATTGGACAATTCAGTTTAAAACTATAATCGTAAGCGGTGTTTATACACCAATGATTATCATGCTTTTGATTGACTTTGTAATCGTAGTTGGACTTGTTTATCCTCTTATCATGCGTTACCTGTGTCACGATCCACACCCTTACAGAATTCTTTACGCCTCTTTGTGTTCTATTCTCACAGCTTTCTTTAGCGGAGACACAAATCTCGTTCTTTTGCTTAACATGAGACACGGAAAAGAATCCCTTGGAGTCAGAAGAAGAATCAACGGTGTTGCTCATCCTTTATTCAGCATTTTTGCCCGGGGTGGTTCTGCACTTGTAACTACAATCGGCTTTATAATGATCTGGAGATCTTATTCAAGTTTGAACATTCCTTTCCTTGATATTCTCTGGATTTTCTTTACTGCCTTTGGAATTTCCTTCCTGCTGGGTGGATTCCCAATTGGCGGAGCCTTTGTTTCCCTTACAGTTCTCTGTACTCTTTACGGACGCGGATTCGAAACTGGCTTCTTACTATTAAAACCGGCTGCTCCAATCATCTGTTCTTTTGCAACTGCTTTTGATGTTGCAACAAGTATGTTTGG
The DNA here is from genome assembly GCA_902797305.1 of uncultured Spirochaetaceae bacterium. GTDB lineage: Bacteria > Spirochaetota > Spirochaetia > Treponematales > Treponemataceae > Treponema_D. The sequence continues at coordinate 7,644 of CADBSK010000050.1, forward strand.
AACTTACATCGTTGCAGTTAAGACTAAGCTTATCGAACACCACGGTATTAAGCACTTTATCTAATTTTGTATTCAATTTAAGGAAAATATATGAAAACTTCAAAATTTATTATTTCAACCTTACGCGACGCCCCAAACGACGCCGTAATTGCCAGCCACCAGTTAATGATGCGTTCTGGCATGCTGCGTAAACTCGGAAACGGTTTGTACGCATATATGCCTCTTGGCTACCGTTCTTATATGAATGTTCAAAAAATTATCCGTCAGGAACTGGATGCTGCCGGATGTCTTGAAATGAAGCCAACTGTAATCCAGCCTGGCGAACTCTGGAAAGAGTCTGGACGCTGGGACAAGATGGGCGATGAAATGCTTAAACCTCAAAACCGACAGGGACAGGACATGGTAGTTTCTCCTACTGCAGAAGAAGCCTTTACTGCACTTGTTCGGGAAGGACTTTCATCTTACAAGCAGCTTCCTTTTACTTTATATCAGATCAATACAAAATACCGCGACGAGATTAGACCAAGATATGGTGTAATGCGTGGACGCGAATTTACTATGATGGATGCATATTCTTTTGATAAAGACCAGGCAGACCTGGACGCTTCTTACGACAATGCAGCCGCTGCTTACAGAAGAATTTTCAAGCGAATGGGTCTTAAAACAATCAGTGTTAAAGCTGACACTGGTGCCATGGGTGGTTCTGGCTCAGAAGAATTTATGGTAGAAAGCGAAGTTGGAGACGATACTCTTATTCTTTGTCCAAACTGTGACTACGCCGCAAACGTAGAAAAAGCAAGCTGTGCACCAGAAGTTCCTCTTAACAATGAAGGAAAACCTCAGGTAAAAACCGACCTTGCAATCGAAGAAGTCGCTACTCCAAATGTATTCTCAATTGAGGATATGGAAAAATTCTTCAACGCTAAACCAACTACCTTCTTAAAAGCTCTTATCTACAAGGTTTACAACTGCGGAATCGACTTGAGTAATGCTAAAGGTTGCAAAGATTTACAAACTGTTACAGAAGGAAAGCAGACATATTACCCAGAAAGCTACTTCTGCGTTCTTATCCGCGGAGACCTTGATGTAAACGAAGCTAAACTTGCTGCAGTTCTTAAAGCAAGCGGAGCTGAACTTGCTAATGCAGAAGATGTTCTTAGACTTTCAGGCGCTCCACACGGATTCGTTGGTCCAGTTGGAATTAATCTTCCTATAATCTGCGACGACAGCACAAAAGATATGCACGATTGTATTGCCGGCGCCGGAAAAGAAGGCTTCCATATCAAACATGTAGAACCAGGTCGTGATTTTACTCCATTCATGACATGCGATGTACGAACTGTTGTTCCTGGAAACAAATGTCCAGACTGTGGCGGCACATTCTATATGAAAAAAGGTAACGAACTTGGCCACATCTTTAAGCTGGGTGATAAATACACTAAGAGCATGAATGTGACTTACCTTGATCAGAATGCAAAACCTGTTACACCAATTATGGGTTGCTACGGTATCGGCGTAGATAGAACTCTCGCTTCTATTATCGAAGCCAACCACGACGATGACGGTATTATCTGGCCTATGACAGTTGCTCCTTTCCAGGTTGTAATTGTTCCTGTTAAATATGACGGTCAGATGAAAGAAGTAAGCGACAAGTTGTACAACGAACTTAATGCAAGCGGAATCGAAGTTCTTCTTGACGACAGAAATGAACGCCCTGGTGTTAAGTTTAAGGATATGGACTTAATCGGTATTCCTGTACGCATCGTTGTTGGTGAAAAGAATCTTCCAAATGTTGAAGTTAAGCTCAGAAAAGAAAAAGAGAGCAAACTTATTCCTGCAGAAGAAGCATGTACAACTGTATGCGAAATCGTACGCAAGGAACTCGTTGCTCTTAATTCATAATTTAGGCTAATCAAAAAGGATTCTAAAATGAAAAAACTGTTTTCTTTTTTTGCAACTGGAATTATTTATCTCGCAACAGCATTTACTGCTTTTGCACTACCTGGCTTTACCCCTTCAGTAAAAGATATACCGGGAGAATATGTTTACTACCGCGACACATCTTTTCAGAGGGAATCGTACATTGGATTTTTAATGTATGATGAAAGCACTTATGCCATAAGATATTATGCTCCAGAAGTAAAAAAAGAAAACAAAAAAGAATCCAGTGTAATCGTGTATGTAACTGTAAATCCGGATAAACCATATATGGAACTAACCGGAGAAAAAGTTGATAACGCAAAATCAATGGGATACGAAGAAACAGAAATCGTAAATTACATGCACGATTTACTTTATGAGTTTAATTCACGTCGAATCAAAGCTGGCAAATCTCTTCCTGTTATCACTTCCGAAAACTTTATGCAGTTTGGTGGAGATGTTCAGGTTGAATACGACGAAGTTATTCCACTTTTTAATATCAAAAGCATTGTAAATCAGACTCAGGGAAAAAAGGTATTATATGTAGCAACTTGTGGCCGGCTAATCTCTAATGATGATGCATCTTTTCACAATTTTAAGGCTTTTCCAAAATCATACAACGACAAGCACAAGATGCCTAATGTAAAAAAGGCTTCTAAGGTTTCTGCAACGCTGGATAATGGTCAGTCAGTAAGTATCGATTCTGCCTGGAAACAGCAAATGCAGAATTTCTGGACCCTTGGAGATTCTGCAATTCTTACAATGGGAAACATTCCTAATGCTAACTCTCAAACTTTTATCCAGAGACAGCTAATGCACAGCAAAGGTTCTGCTTATGTAGACTGGAATTATACAAACTGTAAAGTACAGAATGATAAACTTACTGTTTCAAATCTCGTTTACGATGCAACATCTAACAAAGTAAATAATAATATTCAGGTTGTAATTTTTGGCGATAAAGAAAATTATCTGATGGTTCTTAGCGTTTATAATAATGCATACAATAAAAACCGTTCATATTTTAATTCTATCGCATCAAGTTTTAGTAAAAAATAATGCTGTTTATTAAAAATGCCATTTTCCGAATAATTTTCTCTCTCTTTCTGTTTTTTTATGCAGCATTATTTTTACAAACCAATTCTAAAGAATCACCAAGCATTTCCTGTGCAAAGGCTTTTCTATTAATTGGTACATGGAAATTACTGGATGCACTGCAGTGTATAATTAGAGAAACTGAATACATTATGATTATTCAGTCATTATCCTATCTTTTAGCAAATGCCGGAACTTTTACAATGTTTCGAATTGCACTCCAGCTGGAACCATCATTTAAAAAACAAACACAAAAGAATATTTCTAACATCCTGGTTCTTTTCCCAATTCTTCTCTCCGTTGTTACAATTACTTACATGCTGTTTACTAACAAAAGTATTTTTGTTGTTATGCAGGATACATTGACTTCAACACTGGTAACTCCGGGATATCATCTTCCCAAAAAGCCGCTTTATTATATTCATTCCATTTATTCATACGGAATGCTTACATCAAGCCTTATAATCTTTATGATTAAGGCTTTTAAAACTTTTGAAAACTTAAAAAAGCAATACCTGATTTTATTGATAGGAACAATAATTTATTTGATTCCAAGTTTAGTAAGATTTACATTTGAAAATTTTCAACACGATCAATACTCGTATTTGACTGATTTTATTTCAGAGTTTTCTTTCTTTTTAACCTGTTCATTTTTCTTTTACAGTTTTTACTTTATGGACTCGCAGCAGCTCATAAGAGTATTTCGTACTTCGTTTTTTGAAAGCTCCCATGACATAATCCTAATTTTTAATAAAGAAGACAAATTTTTAACAGCAAATAAAAAAGCTCAAGACTTTTTGTACAACCACAATATAAAACCTGTAGTTTATACTCACCAAAATAAGCTTCTAGATACTTCTGATTTACAAAAATTTGATATTGCTACTCCAGAATCAGAAGAAAGCTACTTTTATCTTTCTTCTAATCTTGAAAAAAAGATGTACTATTGCAACAAATGCGATATTTTATCAAGAAATAAAAAGAAAATTGGTTCTTACATAATTATCCATTCTATGGAGCACTACAATTCCTTGATTCAGCAACTGGAATATAATTCTTCTTCTGATACACTAACAGGATGTAAAAATGCAAGTGCATTTGATAAAACCATAGTTAAACAATATGCATCACAACGAAGTCCTATTATTATCGTTGCAGCCCGTATACGTAACCTCAATGAGCTGAACTCAACAATGGGATATGTTAAAACTGATACTTATATCAAGCAATTCGCAACAATTTTAAAAGAAAACGTCCCAGAAAAAACAATTATTTTTAGAATCGGTGGAAGTTTATTTGGTTTTGCATTACCTCTTAGTTTTGAAACTCAAATAACCGAATTATTCAAGAATATCAAAAAAAGCTGTTCTGCTTTTTCCAAGGCAAAAACAAATTCCTTAAACTGCAGTCTCGGATACACCATAGCAACAAGTTGTGCCAATCTTTCTCTTGCCCTGGAAAAATCCTATGAGAATATGCTCTTAGATAAATCTTAAAAATTAGCTCTTGAAAGGGGAGTTCCTATCCACTGTCCTTCGATTCCAAGGTAATCTTTCTTTTCACCCTCAATCAAGAATTGAACACTATTTACAGTAGAAAACTCTGTTGCGGTGTAAACAATCTGCATCAACTGTCCTATACAGCCTTCAACGCCATAAGAATTAAACTCAAATGTGTCGTTAAAATTTAGGGTAGCTACACCATTTTTTACAGAAGCGCCAATCAATTTTGTTCCAGAAGGAATAAGTGTCATTGCATTTTTTGACTGTTCCTGGGGTAGAGGGCCCTCCAAAAGTGCTTTAATGGCCTCTGTAAGGGGTGAACCTGTTTTAGGAAGTGCCCTTGTTACCATTTTACGGCTTACTGAACCGTCTGATTCAATAGTTACAAAACAAAGAACTGTATTTCTTGTTGATACTACTGCTTTTGGAGTTTCTACAGTTTTTTCTTCCTGTACAGCAGGTTTATTCTCTTTTGCAGCAACTCCATCTTTATTGTCAGAAGCTTCTTTATCTTTTTGTTCGGAAGCAACTGTCTTATCTTCTTTGTCCTGGGAGTCTTCACCTAAAGAAGAATCTTTAGCCTTTTCATTTGTTCCATTATCTTTCTTTACAGTTTGTGTACCAGTACCCAAAAGATCAATTTCTATTTCTTCGGACTCTTGTTCATCATCCTGTGATATTTCATGATTTTTTACAAATTCAGGAGTAGAAACTCCCACCCTCTCAAAAAAATTGGTTTTCTTAAGATTAGAAATTATATCATCCCGCTTAATTAAGAATAAAATTACTAAAACTATTGTGATAACGATAACAATTGCAGCGGTTATCCCTGTATTTTTTTTATTTTCTTTTGTACCCATACTTTTTTAACGGTAAATTTGAGCCTTTTGTTTAGCCTTTTCCATTTTTTGAACAGTTTCTGCGATTTGTGAATTTTGTATTCCTGAATAATTAACAACAAATGTCTTTTGCGCAAAAGAAGGTACATCAGAATAATAAAAATCCGACAACAGACTTATGTTTACATTTTCGTTTTCTAATTCGTTTTTAAACAGAATCGGATCTATAGATTCACTCAGTGTTAAAAGAAAATGCAATCCAGAATCTTCCTCCTGAATGATACAGTCTTTGCCAATTTCTGAGTTTTTTATTTTTTGAATCAGATTGTTTCTCAAAGAACGATAAAAGTTCTTCATTTTTATTATGTGTTTTGCATAATGTCCTTCGCTTATAAAGCGTGCAAGAGTATATTGTTCAAATGCGCTGACAGGACAAGAAAATATTTTTAGGTTATTATCAAACGAACTCAAGAGTTTTTGTGGCAGTACCATATAACTAATTCTAAAAGATGGTGCAAGCGTTTTTGAAAAGGTGTTTATATAAATAACTCTTTGATTTGTGTCGGCACTTTGTAAAGTTGGTAATGGTTTTCCGGTAAATCTAAACTCGCTGTCGTAATCGTCTTCGATTATATATCTGTTCTCCGCTTTTCCTGTCCATGCCAGCAATTCTTGTCTGCGTCTTACCTGAGTTACTTTTCCGGTGGGAAAATGATGAGATGGAGAAATATGCAGAATGTTACCGCAAGCCTTTTCTACTTCGCTCAAATTTATTCCCTGGTCATCTAGATTAACTGCACAGCAGCGGGCCCCACTTAACTCAAGGATTTTCTGTACTTTTCTAAACCCCGGATTCTCAACAACAAAAATATTATTAATCCCAAAAATCTGAACAATCATCGAATAAAGATGTTCTGTCCCTGCACCAATGACAATCTGTTCAGGATTAACATACATATTTCTAAATTCTCTCAAGTACTGAGAAATTGCAAGCCGTAATTCAAATACTCCCTTTACATTCTGGCGTACAAGCAATTTTTCATCACCAGAATTAAGCACAGCCCGCATTATATGACTCCACAATGCAAACGGGAACTTTTCATAACTGGTTGAATTACTGGTAAAATCCGTAAACCACTTTTTAGAAACTTCTTTTGAAGGCTCTATTACTACCTCATCGGCTTTATTCTTTGTTTGTAAAATTAAATCTGTTACAAAAAAGCCCTTGCGTTCAAGAGAATAGATGTAACCTTCACTGATGAGATTGGAATATGCATTTTGAACCGTTATAACACTTATTCCAAGGTGTTCTGCTAAATTTCTTTTAGATGGTAACTTTTGATTCGCCGCTAGCGTTCCGTTTAAAATTTGCTCTTTAATCGATTCAAATAAATAATCGCAGAGTCCCTGATTCTTTCTGTTTCCAAAATCAATAGTTATCATCGATAAAAGGATATTACCATACACCGCTTTTTTCTGCTAGAATGTCTATATGACAGAACAAATTAACTACAACAATCCTTTTGTAATCATTTTTTTAACAGGAACCATTCTTTCTTTTGCAGTAAAACTTATTTTAAAAGTTTTAAACTGGCAGAACCGAAAAAAATACGGAAATACAATCCCTGAAGAAATTCAAGGGAATCCTTCTTCCGCTTGTCTGAACAAAGAAAAAATTGAAAACATCACAAAATACGAAAATCAAAAGTTTTACTTTTCACTTCCGTCTTCGTTTTTGAACCTTGTCCTCACAATTATTTTAGTTTGTACAGGTTTTTATCCATGGCTTTTTCAAAAAATTGTAGTTCTCACAGGATTTCCAAACGGTTTTATGCAGACTTATCTGTGTGCTCTCTTATTTTTTATACTTTCTTCTGTTCCAGAAAGCATTTTGAGCATCCCTCTGGATTTATTATTTGAATTCAAAATCGAAAAGAAATTTGGATTTTCTAAAATGACTTTTAAGCTGTGGCTTACGGATTTTATAAAGAATACAATTCTTTCTCTTGTTATGACTTCGATTTTACTGGGAGCAGCAATTGCAGTCTTAAACTGGATGCCAAATACCTGGTGGATTTTGCTTACCTGTATCTTGTTTGCGTTTACGCTTATTATACAGGTACTTTATCCCATGGTAATTGCTCCGATGTTTAATAAGTTTACCCCTCTTGAAGACGGAGAATTAAAAACCCGTATAACTAATTTGATGACTAATCTAGGTTTTAAAAGCGACGGAATATTTGTGATGGATGCTTCAAAACGAAGTGGGCATTCAAACGCCTATTTTGGAGGCTTAGGAAAATCTAAAAGAATAGTTTTGTACGATACACTAATTTCGCAGCTTACCACCGATGAATTAGAAGCCGTTCTTGGACATGAATTAGGCCACTATAAACTTAAACACATCATTAAAAAGTTTTTAGTTATGGTCCCTGTAGAATTTATTCTCATGTTTGTATTATACAAAATTGCTCAAAATCCGAGCATTTATATTGGATTTGGATTCCCGTTTGCAGGATATAAGATTCAGGCCGTTCAGTTTATCGGTTTGTTTTTGTCAGCCTTAGTTGCAGGTAGTTTACAAGAATTCCTTAACCCAATTGTTAACTATTTTAGCCGCAAAGATGAATATCAGGCAGACGCATTTAGTGCAAAACTTACAAAAAATCCTGATGCCCTTATTTCTGGACTTATAAAACTAAACTGTGAAAACTTATCAGATCTTAACCCAGCTAAAAGTTATGCCTTTTGGAATTATTCTCACCCTACTCTAAAAGAAAGAATAATTGCCCTCAATAAGTTAAAATAAATTCAAAAAAAACGGCTGTTCGGTTAACGTTTTATATAAAACCTTAACCGAACAGCCGTTTTTTATCTTTAATATGAACTACTCTTGAGCTGTGATTTCTTTATAGTAGTTAGCCAAGTCAGTTCTCTTATCTTTTGTATACTGAATTGCAGTGCGAGGATGCTGATTGAACATACCTGTTAACAAGTACTGGAAGTCATAACCCCATGTAACTCCGCTATCCTTCATTGGTTTCATCCATTTTTCAATGAACTGAAGAGCTGGATAAATATCAAATTTAGGATTACGCAAGAAACCGAGCAATAATTCCATTGCACAGTTACCGGCACCACGACCCATGCTTGCATAAGTAGCATCAACAAAATCTACACCATCGCCAACACATTCTACAGAGTTAGCAAAAGCAAGTTTAAGGTTATCATGAGCATGAATACCAACTTTCTTGTTGTATTTTGCAGCAAATTCTCCAAAGATATCTGCAAGACGAGCCATCTGTTCTGGGAAAATAGAACCATTACTGTCTACGATATAGAAAACGTCTACAGGTGTTTTTCCTACTAAGTCTAGAGCAGCTTTAAGGTCTCCTTCCTGAACATTTGAAACAGCCATAATATTACAACTTGTTTCGTAACCTTTCTTAGCAGCATCTTCAATAACATCAATTGCAGCAGGAATTGTATTAATGTATGTAGCAACTCGAACTAAATCGATTGGACTGTCTTTCTTTTCATGAATATCACGTTTATAGTTACAACGACCAACATCGGCCATTACTGCAATTTTTAAATTTGTATCATTTTCACCAACAATACTTCTGATATAATCATCATCACAGAACTTACATGGACCGAATTTGTTTACATCAAACATTTCTTTGTCGGCTTTATAACCAAATTCCATATAGTCAACACCGGCTTTAAGGTTTGTTTCATATAATGCTTTTACAAATCCTTCTGGAAAATAAAAGTCGTTTACCAATCCACCATCACGCAATGTGGCATCTACAACTTTAATCCCCTGACGATATCCCATCAATTCTGAAATCTGTTTCACTGTGAACTCCTTTTTAATAGGCTTATTATAGCAAATTGACTATTTAAATTCTCTACTATTAGCAAAAAAAATGGAAAAAAATCGAGAAAAATTAGCGTTAACAGCAATCCCAGTTATAAAGTATGTCGGAAAAATCAAGGTTTTTAAGCGCCTTTTGATTTATAAAAAACTGGGCGATTCCTTGATCTCCAAATTCAACATGATTGTCAGTTGCGCAAGAATCAATTTGTAAAAGCAGCGTATCATACTTAGAAGAAGAATACTCAGGCTTTAAAGGTCTAGGATCATCCTGACAAAACTTAGGAGAACCAAATATATGACTTCCCTTATTGTCTTTTTGTTTTACAGAAACTAACTCAAGCTTACAAGATGTCTGTACTGGCGTCGAAGAATTTCCATGCCCTTCTGGTAAACCATAAGAAAGCACCTTTGCCTCTGTTACAGAATAATCCACAGCATCGTGATAAATTACTCTAAAGCCGCTTTTGTTCAACAGATTAGAAAAATCCGCCCCATAAGAAGTCCCTTTTGTAGAGATAAAAAATTGAAGAATACCATGTTTTGGTCCAAGTGAAAGAGGAACTTTAACCTCATCAAAATTAATCTGCACCAAAAGCTGCATCTTTTTTCCATCTTCATCCACCGGAACTTCTTCACTACTTTTACAATAAGGAAGCCCTCCAAATTTTGACGAAGTAATCGCCGGTACCTCAGAAATACAAACCAAATCGTACTGCTTTTTATCAAATAAAAAAGAAAACATAGGGGTATTATAGCATATTTTTAAATAAAAGAGGCTTTCTAATAGGATAACCAATTAGAAAGCCCTTTTAGACTAGATTTAAACTATCTTATTTTGCAAGGTATTCATTTATACCGGCAGCAGCTTTGCGACCTTCGCCCATAGGTATTTGTCGCTTCGCGTCAAAACTCGAGTTTGCTGCGCAAACTCGCCCGCTCTGGGCGAATGCTTTTTTATTTTGCAAGGTATTCGTTAATACCAGCGGCTGCCTTTCTTCCTTCGCCCATCGGTATTTGTCGCTTCGCGCCAAAACTCGAGTTTGCTGCGCAAACTCGCACGCTCTGGGCGAATCTATTTTCTATTTTGCAAGGTATTCGTTAATCCCTGCAGCGGCTTTACGGCCTTCGCCCATCGCTAAGATAACTGTTGCGGCACCGAGGACGATGTCTCCACCGGCCCAAACTTTGGTCTTGCTTGTAGCCTGTTTTTCATCTACAACGATGTGACCCTTAGCATCCTGATTCAAACCTGGAGTTGTTTTTACAAGAAGTGGGTTTGAACCGTTTCCTAAAGCTACAATCATTGCATCACATTCAATTTCGTGTTCGCTGCCAGGGATTGCAACAGGTGAGCGGCGACCAGAAGCATCTGGTTCACCAAGTTCGTAAGAAAGAACTTTTACTCCGCGAACGTGGCCGTCTTCTGTTCCAAGAACCTCAACAGGATTTTCAAGGAATCTGAAGTTTACTCCTTCTTCTTCTGCGTGAGCAATTTCTTCAAGACGAGCAGGCATTTCTGCACGGGTACGACGGTAAACGATATCTACCTGTTCAGCACCAAGGCGGAAAGCCATGCGGGCAGCGTCCATTGCAACGTTACCTGCACCACAAACAACTACGTGTTTAGCTTCGTAAATTGGAGTTGCAGCGTGTTCTTTATCGTAACCCTTCATAAGGTTTGCACGTGTAAGATATTCGTTTGCACTGAATACACCGATGAGGTTTTCGCCAGGAATGCGCATGAATTTTGGAAGACCTGCACCAGTTCCTACGAATGCAGCATCAAAGCCTTTTTCTTCAAAAAGCTGATCCAAAGTATCTGTACGACCAACAAGGAAGTTCATTTCAAAATGAACGCCCATTTTCTTGAGGTTGTCGATTTCGTTCTGAACGATTGATTTAGGAAGACGGAATTCTGGAATACCATACATCATTACACCGCCGGCCTTATGGAATGCTTCGAAAACAGTAACATCGTGACCAGCACGAGCACAGTCAGCAGCAACTGTAAGACCTGCAGGACCTGCACCGATAACTGCGACTTTCTTTCCAGTTTTTGGAGCGATTGTTGGCATTGTAACCTTATTGTTTTCACGTTCCCAGTCAGCAACAAAGCGTTCCAAACGACCGATTGAAACAGCCTTTTCAGCAGATTTGTAAACCTTACCTACTGTACACTGTCCCTGACACTGTTTTTCCTGAGGACAAACGCGTCCACAGATTGCAGGAAGAAGTGAAGTTTCTTTGATTGTATCAACTGCACCCTTAAAGTCACGCTGAGCAATTTTTGCGATGAACTGTGGAATTTTTACTCCAACAGGACATCCGTTGATACAAGGCATGTTTTTACACTGAAGACAGCGGTTTGCTTCACAAACAGCCTGATCTTCTGTATATCCAAGAGCAACTTCTGCCATCTGGCGAGCGCGTTCTTTTGGTTCGCGGCTAGGCATTTCCATCTGAGGAATTGCCATACGGTCTTTATTTGTAAGTTCTTTTCCTGCAAGTTTAGCCAATTCTTCTTTGGCGATTTTATCTAATTCTTCTATAGTCTTGTGTGCCATACTAATTCCCTATACGTCTTAATCCAACCCAATTTCAGTGTGCCAAAATTGCAATCGGGTCCCAGCGACGGCAAAAATCAAGGTAACCTTCCATAGGACTCCTTCCTTAATTTTTGCCTGCGTCCCACTTTCACTTTTGGCAAATGCCTTTAAGTAGATTAAGCCTTATCGTTATTTTGCCAACTTGTCAGCAGCGGCTTGCATGCGGCATTTGTGAGATTCTTCTACTGTCTTGAAGCTCTTCATACGCATCATCATGTTGTCCCAGTCTACCTGGTGAGCATCAAATTCTGGTCCGTCTACACAAACGAATTTTGTTTCACCACCAATAGCTACACGACAACCACCACACATACCAGTTCCGTCAATCATGATTGTATTCAATGAAACTGTTGTTGGAACATTGTAAGGCTTTGTTGTAAGAGCACAGAATTTCATCATAATTGGAGGTCCAATTGCAATTACTTCTGCAGGAGGAGTCTGACTTTCGCACATTTCCTTTAGAGGAACAGTAGAAACACCCTGACGACCAGCAGAACCATCATCTGTCATGATGATAACTTCGTCTGCAATTGCCTTCATTTCGTCTACATAAATCAATAAATCTTTAGTACGAGCAGCAATAACGACAATAACTTTATTTCCGATTGCTTTGTGAGCCTGAACGATTGGATAACATGGTGCTACACCAAAACCACCACCAACTACAACTACAGGACCATCTTTCTTTTCGATTACAGAAGGATTTCCTAAAGGTCCTAAGAGAGCAGCTAAACAATCACCTTCGTTTAACTCAGCCAACTTCATTGTTGTAGCGCCAACAGCCTGGAAAGCAAGGGCGATCCAGCCTTCTTCTGCATTTGCATCGGCAATAGTAAGCGGAATACGTTCACCAAATTCTGCATCTACCTGCAAAATAATAAATTGTCCTGCTTTTCGATTACGAGCAATTTCTGGAGCTTCTACCTTCATGTACCAGGTAGCAGAAGCACCACAAAGCTTACGCTTTTCTAAGATTTTAAACATACGACTTCCTCAAGGTATTTTAATAATTTTTTATTTTACAGAATAGAAATAAATAGGTCAAATGCGTAACTCACAAAATAGCATCAAAATGTCAAAATCCATGCATTTATTGACCTAGGCACCTATCGTCACTGCAACATAGGCTCCCACACCTCGTCCGCACCAGCTGCTCAAGAAAGAAGTACTTGTGAGCGATACACCAAAATCCAGTTCAAACAGCCAGAGATTCATTATAAAGTCCAGACTCTGCCTGTATACCTCTTTTATGCAAGAAGAAGAAACAGTTACTTCAAATACTCTGCACCAGTTGATGTTTAATCCGGCAGAATATTCCAGATACGGAGTAGCATAGGATGTAAAAGGCTGTTTAATTCCCACACCTAGCATTCCCTGTACATTGAACCAGGAACCAAACGGGCTGTATTCTACAGTTCCTCCGAGCCTGAATGGTCTGTTCAACTTAAAGCCAGCATTAGAAATAAAAGAATTTGGCTTTTGCTCAAATGCAAGACTGTATTTTTCTGATGCAGTACCGTCTGCAAATCCCATAAGAACATCAACAATCGTACAACCATCATTTGTAGAAGCAGTAGCAGAATAAGCAATATTAGCACTATAATTCAAAGTACCAGGTACGATAGGACAATTGACATATCCACCTGCCTTTAAAAATGGTAAAATCTGATATTCAGCTTGTCCGCCTATATCAAATCCCAAGGCACTCATTATTTTTGATAGTCCTAAATCACTGCTCTGCTGGAAAAAATACGCAATGTCGATTACGCTGTAAATATCCACATCCGCTACAGCCTCAACGCTAAAAGATCCATCTTCTCCGTTTTTAACAGTTGCTCCAAGTTTATTTGGTTTAATATGAATTGCAGGAATAAAAAACTGCGGACTTACAGAAAACTTAAGCTTTCCAGTTTCCATACCAAAAGATATGCCAGTGTAAACAAAGGCTTCTAGTTCTGAGCTTCCGCCAAAATACATCTCTGAATTAGAACCATTTCCTTCTGCAAGAAATGTAAAAATGTCTTTTGAAAGCCCTACATAGCCGTATGTATCAACTCCAATATGAGAATGAAAACTTAAATTTCCGATATTTAACCCAAAACAAAAATCCGGATTTACCTGATAATCGATAACAAGACCTCTTGTCGGTAAGTCCTTTGCAATTTTATTAAAATCTATAACAACGGTTTCCTGAAAAATATCTGTAATACCAAAACCTGTATTAGAAACATCTACAGGAATATTAGTTGAAAACTCTACATGACGCTTTTTATCCAAAATTCCGGCAAAAAGCACAGATGAGGTAACTGAAGTGATAATTAAAGCTGCAACTATTTTTTTTAGTATTTTCATTGTCCTGTACCTCCTGTCACACCAAGCAATTCCTGAATATCAATTTCAGCATTCAACTTAACTCCCAGGGATACGCCCAAATCTACATAGGCATCTCTAGGCATCTGAATCTCGCCATCCGGAATTACAAGCAGAATATCAGGATTAAACGGATACATAGAGAACATATTTTTAACATCCTGTGTAGTAACGTTAAAGTCGTGAGTTCCGCTGCCTGTTAAATCCATTGTAAATTCACCGTTTTGCTGTGACCAGGTCAGCTCTTTACCCTCAGAATCTGTAGAAGGCATAACCATTTTTACGGTAAGTCCCTTTGAATTTTCTGTATATGCAAACATGGAATTATCCAGTTTGTACTTAATCCAGGCACTATCCACCATATTAACAAAATAGGTTACGCTGGTTAAATCTGTGGCACTTTCACGCATAAAAAGATCTTTTTCTTGATCAGTTTCTTCTGAGCTATCAGAGTCTTCCGAAGATGTGCTTGCAAGAATATTTTTTAGAATTTTACGTACATCAAGATTTGTCTCTTCTTCTGAATTTTCAGGTCCAATCTGCAAATCAATCGGCAAAACTATACGCGCAGAAACACCAAGGGAAGTTGCAATCGAACTTTCCTTTAAACTGTCAAAATCAGATTTATAAATCGTAAGTCCTGCATCAAGATCATCAATTCCTACGGAATAATATACCCCTAAAGGATATTCTGTTTCAAAATCTATCAACTTGCTTAAATCCCTGTCCTCGTCATATTCACCAATAGCTTCACTATTAATTACCATAGAAGGATTGTCTTCTGCAAATTCAAGGGCAACAAAGTCTTCATTCGTTAAGGCTGAAATATCGATATTTATTTTATCTGTTCCAGTTACAATGTGGTCTGTATAGTCATCCTGACCTTCTTCACCATATGTTTTGGTTTCGTCATAGTTTCCTACCAGTACTTTTCCTGTAAAGCTTACATCCTTAAAAAGGTCAAACTCTTCTGTCTCAGGAAGCTGAATAGAAAGATAAAATGGAATCGACGGAAATTTTACTCTCTGAATAAAACTTTCCATTTCTTCTCCCATCATATCGGTAACAGTTTTAAATAATGTCTTTACATTTATACCAAGATTCATTGAAGACTGCTGTTCCATTCCGTTTAAGAAAGATGTATTTAAAGTGATATAATGCCAGTTAAACACAGGCGAT
Source organism: uncultured Spirochaetaceae bacterium (assembly GCA_902797305.1). Lineage (GTDB taxonomy): Bacteria > Spirochaetota > Spirochaetia > Treponematales > Treponemataceae > Treponema_D. The sequence goes on from CADBSK010000050.1 coordinate 23,035, forward strand.
ATGCTTGCTGAAATTTTATATTTTTGTCCAAAAGAAATTCCGTTTATCTGAGCATAATTGCTATTATTTTTATAAATGTCATATTCTGACTCAGGCACTTCTACAGGTGGCAAAACCATTTGTGCAGCAACGTCAATTTTTCCACCATTTGTCGATGGTGTTAATGTGTAGCCAGCAATCTCTTCATTGTTTTTACCTGTTTCTGTTTCATTTGTTTCACACAGGAACTCAAGAGGCTCTGCATCTTCTTCTAATCCCGACAGCATAGTGCCAGTTCCATTGGCCGTGCTCGATGATATATTAAAAAACGCTGAATCTACTTTTAAATCTATATCATTTCCTTCTGGAAAGTTGTTTTGATACTCAATTTTAAAACCACTTTTATCAAGAAATACCTTTTCTACATAATTTGCAAATTCTTCAGGAACATCCTGTTCAACTGAAACAGAAAGATTTGATGCATAATCCTCTAAATTCGCAATCATCCACTCAATTTTAGATAAATCTACTTCTGTGGATACCGTTATCATGGGAGCCTGTCCATTTGGCAAAACTATTGTTGCATTTTCACAGGTAATTCCGATTGTGCCATCAAATGTAATTCTAAGTTCTTCGCTTACGCTGTTAAAATATCTATTTTCTAAGCTTACAGATCTGTCTATAAGGTTATTTACCTCATCACCTTTAACCCAATCGCCGGCAGTTGTTTCAAGAGACCCTGCTGTAGCAATAGAAGGCACAAAACTTACTCCCGTCCAGCCTTCTGGCATTGGAGCTGAAACATCGATAGAACCTTCAGCAACTTTACAGGCAACAAACATTTTTCCTACAGACACATTTACCGTATTAGAGAAAGCCTTGTCATCAACATCGTCAATTGTTAATCCTTCGATAAGGTCAGGGTCTGTTCCATCAAGACTAATTGTTCCACCACTTCCAAAAGTGTATGAAACAATACTTGCAGAACCGGTGCTGGTACATGTTATAACAGCAGAAAGCTCCATATTCGGATAAAGGTATTTTCCTGTCAGGTCAAACACAATATTTGTACTTGCAGGAGAAGTGCTACTCAACTCTACCAGATCCGAAGTGATTGCAGTACTGTCAGCCCCGTTTTTCTGTTTTAAGATAAACTGTAGCGTAGCATTAAAAGAATTAGAATGTTCTCCCGAAGTTCTAACAAAAGGTATTGAGATACTTCCGTCGTAGAACCTCATTGAAGAAAACTTCAGTCCGGCAATAGTTGCATCTATTGGAATATTCGTAAGAGTTGTAGTTCCTTCAGCTATTACACTTTCAGAAACAGGAATATTTTGTTGAGCCATATTAATTACGGCGTCAGACCATGCATCATTAACAAATTCGCCTAAATCAATTTCATAATCAGGAATTGTAGTAAAACCTGGTATCTCAACTTCCTGTTCAAATTGTTTTCCTGCTGATGCAAGCATTTGATCGATATCAAAATTTTCAAAATAAGAAGAAACATCCAGATCGATATTCTTACCAATATTAAAATCTACAAGATAATTTTGAACAGTGGCTTTTTGTTCCGGATTATAATCATAAATATCAAATGAAGTTGTAACTCCAGAGTCATCTGTTGATGATGTTGTTCCATTCATCATTTCTTTGATTGAATCTACCGAGAAAAAGTCCGAAAGAGCTAAAGTATGCTGCTTATCCTTACTAAAATGCAAATCTCCCATATGTATTGTGTAACTAGGAGAAGTTACAATTCTTGCATTTTTTGGCAAAGCCCAATTACAGCCTGTGAAAGAAATTAATAAAAGAGAAGCTACTATAGAATTAATAAATTCTTTAATTCGTTTCATACCGTCTCCTCCTGTTGAATAAGTTAATACACCAAATTTACTGGGTTATATTTTGTACTATAAAGCGATATTAATCAAACAAATTCTGACAAATCACTATTTTATCTGAGCAGTTTCGATAAATCCACCTGCACCTTGTGTAATGGCATAACCTAAAATCGGATTCATAGTTCCATTTCCGTAAACCATACCATTATCTGTGCCTGCATTACATACACCTACATTTGCCTGGCCAGGAGCATTTCCGTCTAATGTTGAATAATTTAATACTCCAGAAGAATTTTTCCAGACTCCAACATTGATGTGGTCAATAGAAATCTTACTCTTAGTTGGAACAAGGCTTATTTCCCATAAACCACTTGAAACCTCAGCAACAGCACCTTCCAGAAATGTTGCAGAAGCAATTGATTCAGTTCCTGCCCAGTAAGCAACCTTAGGGCGAGCACAACTGCTTCCATAGTAGCTGATATATGGAACTGGATTACCGTCTTTTATAGCAACATCAAGACCAATTTCTGTTCCAACAATACCGTAAGAGTCAACAATACAGGTTCTTGCATTTTCCGGAGCAGCGTAATTGTCAATATAAGCATACCAGACATCTGCATTTGCATTATCATAGCAGGCAATATGAACCTTGCCGTTTGCATCCATGGCTACCTTACAGTATTCTCCAATACCGTTACCTTCTCCAAAGACTGCCACAGGGGTACTCCAGCCTGTAGCACTCTGAGAATAAGAATCGACAGTATTATAATTATTTCCTTTGTATGTTGGAGCTGTAATCTTTTGAGGTGCCGTATTATATGAATAGAGCATCTGGTTGTTTGTTGCATCATACCATACAGCTACAACAAGGTCGTCAGTAAAACTTACTTCATTTTTTACGTAAGTGTCCCCACCCTGATATTTGGCCGCAATACATACATACGGTCCGGCGCAAACAGGCTTATTATCACGAGTCATAACGGCAGTATTTGCAGTATATTTTGTACTAGCATTTCCTGGTACAAAAGTTCTCTTATCCGTGGTTTGACCTGCAATTAAAGAAACATATTCAAGTGTATAAGGTAAGTTTTTTATAACTTTTGTTCCAGTAAGAGATACAGTTTTTGTTGTGGTATCTTTGGTTTTATTATCTGAACCATCACTATCGCTAGGTCCATAATAATCAGCAAAGAGACCTGTTTCCCAACTGCTGGTTGTATCATTTATGCTGTTATAATATGAATCCTTTCCTGCATAATAAATTCTACCTTTTCGGACAATATTATTACTATCTGAAATAATACCCCACTTAAAGCGAATTTCATTATTCATTTCATCATAGTAGGCAAGATAAACATTTGTGTCTGTAGCATTAGCACCTGAGACAGTAGTGGCTATAGATGGAGAGCCTATTCTCTCTTTATTTATATTAAGACTATCGTCACTAAACGGAGTCTCTGACTGACCTATAAGTTCAAGCCTTAGCTGTCCTGTTCCGTTGTTATGACCATTAGTACTTGCCGTATATCCCTTACCCCATCTGCTGGTAAATAATCCAAATGAATCTGCTTTTGTAGCATTTATATCACCACCAGCTGCAGTTCCAAATGAGTTTCCGTTTGCATCATAGGCAAAACCAATACTTGTCCAGAAATCAAGTCCGTACACCCAGAAATCATAAGATTTATCCAGACTTCCCATGCTGAAGCGGAGCGGTCCGTTAGCAAA
>CADBSK010000051.1 GCA_902797305.1 uncultured Spirochaetaceae bacterium
AATTATTTTGTATTTATATTTGTAGCTCTGGTTTTAATAGATGTTGTTGTCATGATTGTAGTGTCTAACAAGTTTTGTAAAGAGAAAATATAACGACAGGCCATAAGCCTGCATGTATAGGAAGAAAAATGGAAAATTAGAATATAACCATAGATACAATTTTTCTCGGCGATTTTTTTGAGAATAAAAAATTTATAGACTTTTCTTTTCAAAGTAATGAGAATCAACTTGAGAAGTTTTACATGCTTCGCTTAAGTAAAAATATTTAATATAGAAATGTAGTCAATTTAATGTATAATAGATAATATTACAGAAAAAAAATGAATGGGAATTAATATGCGGAGAGTTATATTATATATTCTGACACTGGCTTTAACATTTTCTTTTTCATCCTGTTCAGGATTGTTTAACGACTTATATAGACAAGCGTATAGCCGTTTAGGTGAATTACATGATGACGATGCTATAAATTTGTATATACCTAAGCTTTTGGAAGCCATAAATAAAAATAATACAGACGAAGTAAAAGCTCTTCTTTCTTATGAGGTTAGAGATAAATATACAGATGATGATGTTCAGGCTCTTATAGATATTTTTACTGGCGAACTTGAAAATCCTTGTCCAAAAGAATGGATTGATTCATCAAGTCTGTCTGGTGGCAGCAAGTATGTAGCTACAACCAGTTCTGACTGGTTTTTTATATCAAGTGACGACTCGATGTATAGTATTGCTTTTACTATAAGGTATCTTGATGATTACTATCCAAGAAACGAAGGCTTTGAATATATCTGCGTTTTTGATAAGTACAGAGAAGCTTACTTTAATTATTACTCCGAAACTAATTTTGATAAGAACAAGGCAATTATTGTAGAAACAGCCAGTCCATCGGATCTTCCGGAGGGGTATCAGGAAGTAAGACGGATTAATGGAAATATACAATGTTTTAAGCCGGAAGCAAATATTACCCGTCCGAACCCGGTTACAAAAGAGGCGGTAAAGGCCTTCTTAAACACTAATGATAACTATAATTCCTTTGTTGCTCATTTTGGAGAACCAAATTCTAAAAGCTGGCTTTTTCCTGCCTGGGAAATTGGAGAAAATCAGTACATAACAATCGGCTGCATAATAGATAATTTTGATGAAGAGGGCAATGAACTTTGTGCTTCTTATGAACACATTAATGAAAAAACTACTATTTATGGGGCATATATTTCAAACCAGGACAAACGAACAGGAGACTTGTGGCCAAATGAGAACTAAAAAACTTGTATTTATTTTACTTCTTAGCGTAATCAGTTTTGCTTTTAGTTCATGTAAGGTCTACCAGGACTGGATATATGTTTTTGTTCAGAATAATACTTCTCAAGCTGTAAATGTTACTATTGAAGAAGATCCTGAAACAGCTACTTCTATTAAATATGGACCGATTACTTGCTCATATAGCGTTGGTAGCGGACAGAAAGTAAAAACCAGTGCCACCAGTGATGACTATTACAGAGTTCTTGTAAATGGTGAGCTTGTTCACTGGCGAAATGATACGCACAATGTGGGACATGAAACAGACGAGTATTATCTTCTTGTGGGAAATCCTACTGTTGTAACAATCGCACAAGATTCAGATGGTTATTATTTTACCAGCACAATTTATTAAGGCAATTGCAAAAAGTTTTAGTAACAGGTGAAATTGTTTTATTTGCTAATACATAAATATCATTTTTTATTGCAATGTAATAATATTCTATTATAATAAATTCTATCTTGTTATAGGTGGAGTTCACATGTTTAAATTTTTCACAAAGAGTCTGACAAGGCAATTAGTATTAAGTATTGCGGCATCATTATTGTTTTATTTAGTTATATGTGGAGTTTTAATAACTTCTACTGTAAGGAAAAACTTTGATTCTGTTACGACAGATTATTTGTCAACAACTGCAGAAAAATATGCGGAGAGTACAAATAGAATTCTTACAACGGAATATAGTCTTTGTACTGAGTTACAGACTATTCTCGAAGATTTTAGGGATATACCTGTTTCTGCAAGACGAGAATTTATTAATGAATTGCTAAAAAATACTTTGATAGAAAATGAATCTCTTGTTGATGCCTGGACGGTTTGGGAACCAAATGCCCTTGATGGTATGGATAGCCGTTATCGTAATACAGAAAATCACGATGAAACTGGTAGATTTATTCCTTACTGGACACGAGTAGGGGATGTTATCGAGTGCTGTGCATTAACAGATTACGAAGGTTCCTTCTGGTATGATAATCCTCTCAACAGCGATGTTGGTATTTTAATTAATCCAAATCCCTACGAAGTCGGTGGAGAAATAATTTATGTTTGCGGTGTTGCTTTTCCGATTCGTGGTAAGAATGGAGAAAAGCTTGGTGTTGTAGGACTTGATATGTCCCTTACTACATTGTCTCAGATGTTAAAGAGCGCGAAAGTATTTGATACTGGATATTTAAGTTTGATTTCTGCAGATGGATTTAAGGCTGTTGATTATAAACCTGAACTTGAAGGTCAGATAGATGCAGAATTTACAAGTGGTGATACAGGTTCAATGTTCTCAAAGGCAAAAGATGATTTAAAACCTTTTGGTTATAAAATTGAACAGGATGATAAACTGTATATACGACATTGGGTTCCTCTTAAGGTTATGAAAGCAAAAGAGACGTGGTTCCTTGGAGTAAATGTTCCATTGAAGGAAGTAAGTGCAGGAACTGTTAAAGTAGTTAGATTCATTATTTTCTGCTTTTCGATTGCTCTTTTAATCATGATTGGTGTTGCATACGGAATTATTAAGCGAGTAACTAAAGAACTTGGAAAAGGTGAAGTTGCCATGAAGAATATCGCTCAGGGCGATGGTGATTTGACAGTTCGTATGGATGTAAAGAACGATAATGAACTTGGAAAAATGTTCAAGTACTTTAACCAGACAATCGAAAAAATTCAATCTTCAATTAAGATCGTTCATGATTCATCTGAAAATCTTCATGCGCAGAGTATAACTTTGACAGAAAATATTTCTGATACTGCCAGTGCGGCAAATGAAATTACTTCTAATATCGAAAGTGTAAACAGACAGATTAAACAGCAGGAAGGTAGTGTTCGTGAGGCAAATAATTCTGTTAACAGTATTACAACTGATGTAGATAGTCTTATTGAAAGCATCAATAAGCAGACAACAAGTGTTTCTCAGTCTTCTTCTGCAATTGAAGAAATGGTTGCAAACATTCGCTCTGTAACAGATATTTTGAATAAAAACAGCACTACTATCAAATCTCTGGAAAAGTCTTCTGAAGAAGGTCGTGTAAATATCGAAGATACAGTTTCTGCTACTTTAAAAATTAAGGAACAGTCAGAAATCCTTCTTGAAGCCAGTAACGTAATTCAGAATATTGCGGAACAGACAAACCTTCTTGCAATGAATGCGGCAATTGAAGCAGCTCATGCTGGAGAGGCCGGAAAGGGCTTTAGTGTTGTTGCCGACGAAATTCGAAAGCTCGCAGAAGATTCTAATACCCAGGGTAAAAATATTACAGAAAACTTGCAGGAAGTTCTTTCAAGTATTGAGGCCGTTAGTGAATCTGCAATTTCCATGCAGAATATCTTTAACGAGATTTATTCTCTTACACAGCAGGTTGCACAGCAGGAACTTACTATTTTAAGTGCAATGCAGGAACAGTCAGAAGGTGGTTCACAGGTTCTTGCTGCAATCAAAGAAATTAATGATATTACCGTTAGTGTAAATGAAGGCGGTGCAAACATGCAGTCAGAGACTAAGGCTGTAAATGAACATATGAATGGTCTTTTACGCCTTACAGAAGAAATTACTGCCAGCATGGAAGAAATGTCTATCGGTATGGAATCCATCAATAAAGCTATTAATAAGGTTAACGATTTAACCCATAAAAATAGCGAAAATATTGATGAATTAGGTTCTGTAGTTTCTAAATTTAAAGTTTAATTAATTCCTGGCTGGAGGTTATTCCTTCCAGCCAGTATATTTTTCTACTTCTAGTATATTTTTTGCATTTTTTACCCGTTCTTCTGTTGGACTTAAAGTGTCTTTTAAAACATAATCAATTCCAAGTTCTTTATATTTCATTGCCCCTAAGCCGTGATAAGGAAGTACTTCTACGCGCTGTACATTGTTAAGGGTGCGGATAAAATCTCTTGTTTGTGTAAGGTATTCGTCGTTGTCTGTAATTCCAGGAGTAAGAACGTGTCTAATCCAGATTGGTTTATTAATCTGGTCAAGATATCTGAACATCTGAACGATATTGTCTCTTTTTTGACCGGTAAGCTCAATGTGTTCTTTGTCATTGATATGCTTAATGTCCATTAAAAGAATGTCGGTTACCTGCATGAGTTTTTCAAATTTTGAAAACCATTCACCTTCCTGAGTAAATGGACCACCAGCGGTATCGATACATGTGTTGATTCCTTTTTCTTTTGCTTTAGTAAAAAGTTCCAGCAAGAAATCGATTTGTAAAAGTGGTTCTCCACCACTGACTGTAATTCCACCCTTTTTTCCCCAGTATGAACGACATGACAAGGCCTCTTTTATTAGTTCGTCGCTTGTGTAGTCTTTTCCTTTTGTCATATCCCAGGTATCAGGGTTATGGCAAAACTTGCATCGCATATGGCATCCTTGAAAAAATATAATAAAGCGACTTCCCGGTCCGTCTGCGCATCCAAATGATTCTAACTGATGAATATGTCCTGTCATCATGAGCTCCTCAAGTATTATATATTGAAAATATTTTTTGCGTTTTTGTACATCAAGTTTTCATAATCTGTAGAAGATATCAAATTCTGAAGATTGAAAAAGTAATCCTGATAAATAGACCTCTGTCCGTAGGGATTGTGATGATAAGTATCTACGCCGTCGATAGGATTATCGCTTCCGAATAAAATTTTTTCACTTCCATTTTTCCGGATAAACAATTGGGTGCTTGAGACGGGAACCCATGCTGTATCTCCGTATAGATTATCTTGTTTACTGCATAATTCGATAGCTTCAAGATTGTCTGAGCCAAGTCCTAAGTGGGCCATTATAAATTTTATCTCTGGATATTGTTTTGCCATTTTATATACCAGCTGGCAATTATCGCAATTACCTATTCCTGTGTGGGTAATAACTGGAAGATTGTATTTTTGAGCAAGATAGAAATAAGCTTGTATTCTTGGACTGTCAAAAGGGGTTGCTGAGTGGTATGGATGAAACTTTAAGGCTTTTACAACATCAAGATTGTTCTTTATAAGAGATTCTAATTCGTCAGAAGGCTCTTCATTTTTTGGCTTTAGCCACAAGGCTGCAAAAATTTTATTTTTGTTTTCTTTAGCGAATTGTATTGTTTTGTTTATAGATTCTATTTGACTAATCTGGTATTCAGAAGGAATATCGTTCTGATTGTGATCACATTCTGCGCTGTCGCCGTTGCTTACGATAGAAATGTCAATGTTGTATTTTTGCATAGATTCAATAACAATTTCTGGAGGCATATTAAATAAAGGGGGATTTGATATGTGTACGTGTGAATCAATAATCATTACAAAAATATTCTAATATATTGCTATAAAAAATAAAATAGGAGAAAATGGCTTCTATGATTAAGATTTTATTTGTATGTCACGGAAACATTTGCCGTTCCCCAATGGCAGAGTTTGTAATGAAAGAGCTTGTAAGAAAAGCAGGTAAAGAGTCTGATTTTTTGATTGAATCAGCTGCAACAAGTAATGAAGAAATTGGAAATGATATGCATTCAGGTGCTAAAAAAAAGCTTAAAGAAATGGGTGTTCCATTTAGTTCTCGGAATGCACGACGAATTAAGGCTGAGGATTATGAAAAATACGATTATCTAATTGGAATGGATGTAGAGAATCTTTATTATATGCAGCGTGAATGGAACAAAGATCCTGATGACAAGGTAAAGCTTCTTTTAACGTATGCAGGTCGTGATCGCGATATCGCTGATCCCTGGTATACAGGTAACTTTGATGCTACTTACGAAGATATTCTTTTAGGATGTGAGTCTCTTCTTGTTTCATTGACTAAAGATTAGGAATTCGCTATCATAATATTCCACGCTTAAATTAGCGGTTTTATACAGTTTTAAATTTCAGAACTTATTCATCAAGAGTAAGCTCTGTGGAGGTTATAAAGTGGTCAAGATCAGACTTAAGAGATTCGGTACACAGAAGCGTCCATACTACCGTGTTGTAGTACAGGATTCGCGCAAGCCACGCGACGGTGTATGCATCGAAGAAATCGGTACTTTTATGCCAATTGAAGCAGAAGAACGCCAGGTTTCTATCGACATGGATCGTGCAAACTACTGGATCGGAGTTGGTGCTCAGCCTTCTGACACAGTAAAGAAGTTGATGTCTATCCAGAAAGCAAAGCAGTCAAAGTAGTCTAAAAGGGAACGAAAATGGAAAAAGACCTAATTGAATACATTGCAAAATCATTGGTCGATGATCCATCTGCGGTCTCAGTAGATGAAACTGAAGGCGAAAAGGGTATGGTTCTTCAACTTAGAGTTGCTGAAAACGATATTGGTAAAGTGATTGGAAAGTACGGTCGCATTGCTAAAGCTATGCGTACAGTTCTTAGTGCTTCTGCTACAAAAGACGGTAAGCGCTATAGCCTGGATATTCTGGACTAATTTTGCTGATGAGTGAAGAGCAGCTGATTGTTGGATTTGTTCGTGGCTCTCATGGAGTAACGGGTGAATTTAAAGTAGAAAGTGCTTCTGGCGATTACGACCATTTGGAAGTTCTAAAGGAAGTAACTTTAAGGAACGGTTCTACAGAAAAGCGTTGTAAAGTGCAATCTGCAAAATGTGGAAACGCAACCTTGTACATGAAAGTGGCAGAAATTAATTCTCCGGAAGAAGTACAAAAGTACAGAGGCTGGGAAATTGTTGTACCACGCAAGTACGCTCATCCACTAGAAAAGAATGAGTGGTACATTGAAGATTTAAAAGGTTGTTCTTTAGTATGGAACAACAAAGGAACGGCAGCTGGGACTGCGCCAACAGAAGTTGTTGGAACAATCACAGACGTATTGGAAGGCGGAGCAGGCTACTTATTAGAAGTTTCTCTCTCCGAGAGTTGCACTGTTCTTGCAGATAACATCAAATTTGATCAGTCTGGAAAGGTTCGCACTTGTTATGTGCCACTGAATCTAAGATATGTAAAAGATATTGATGTTAAAAACAAGACTATTCAACTGATGCACCTCTGGATTCTGGAGTAATTCCATGAAATTTACAGTGCTGACCTTGTTCCCCGAGATTCCGCGGGCTTTTTTTGAAAACTCAATCATGGCTAAAGCGGTTGAAAAGGGAATTATTGCCTACGACCTTGTGAACATCAGGGATTTTGCCCTCGATAAGCACAAGAAGTGTGATGACGCTCCTTATGGCGGTGGTGCAGGTCAACTAATGATGACTGAACCATTGAGCAGAGCTTTAGACAGTGTTAGGGCGAGTCGCAAAAGGGTAATTTATGTTACTCCTGCAGGTACTCCTTTTACACAGAAAAAGGCTTTGGAATTAAGTCACGAAGACGAACTTGTTTTTATCTGTGGTAGATACGAAGGTATAGACCAGAGAATTATTGATTACTATGTCGACGATGAAATTTCTATCGGAGATTATGTAATGAGTAGCGGAGAACTTGCTGCTACGGTTATGGTGGATGCCATTTATAGACTGGTAGACGGTGTAATTTCAAGCGAGTCCCTGCAAGAAGAAAGTCATAGTGATGGACTTCTAGAATACCCTCAGTATACAAGGCCAGAAGTATACAAGGGCATGAAGGTTCCGGAGATTTTGCTCTCGGGTAATCATGAACTTATTCGGAAGTGGCGGTTAAAGAAAAGATTGGAAAAAACCCTTAGGGTACGACCAGATATGATTTGGTCTCTGCGCAAAAGTGGACAACTTTCTTTAGAAGCCGAATTGATGATTGAGGAAATAACAGAACAGACTGCCATTAAAAATTCTAAAAAGAAACAGAAAATGGCTAGAGCTCAAGCTCGACAGTCTGCTATTCCAGGAGATTTATAATGGATCTTATTAAAGCAATTGAAGAAGGTCAGAAGCGTCCTTTTACAACTCAGCTCAAAGTAGGGGACACAGTTAAAGTTTACTTTAAGATTATCGAAGGTAAAACAGAACGTATTCAGGTATATGAAGGTATCGTTCTCTGCATTAAGAACGCTGGTGCTCGCAAGACATTTACAGTTCGTAAGGAATCTTATGGTGTAGGTGTTGAACGTGTATTCCCAGTAAACAGCCCACGCATCGTAAAAGTAGAAATTGTACGTGCTGGTAAAGTTCGTCGTTCTAAGCTTTATTACCTCCGCGACAAAATCGGTAAGGATAAGAAAGTTAAAGAAATGCTCGGTGGAAAGGTTTCTAACTTTATCAACGAACAGAACAAAGCTGCAGAAGCTGCTGCTCATGCACAGGAAGAAGCAATCAAAGCTGAAAAGGCTGCTGAACACACAGGAACTGCTGAACAGGCTTAGTTTTAATATTGCATGAAAACTGATGTTGTAGTGCAAACAGCTGCCCTCACTGCCGGGAATAATTCTAACTCCTTGCGTGAGGGCAGTTCTGTTTTTGTACGAGTAATTAAAAATTTAGGTAATAATTCATATAAAGTCGCATTTGCCGGACGTCAATTCAATATTTCTTCAGATTTACAATTAAAAGAAGGAACTGCTTTCTTAGCGAAGATAAAAATTGATGGACAAATAATCCGTTTACAGCAGATTAAGGATTCAATTAATTTACAGAATTCCCTTCAAAAGATTGATACTAATGGCAGTCTTCAGGAAATCTTATCAAACCCGGAAGTCATCAACTATTTTAAAAAATTAGGCTTAAAACCCGATTCTCTGAATTTGGGTTTATTAAATCAGATGAAAGAACTTGGGATTTCATTTGATCCTTCTTTGTTCGAAAAAGTAAGAACTCTTGCCCAAAGATTTAAAGGTAGAGAAAATGAAGCTGCTCAGATTGCCTATATCCTAGAGCAGAAGGGAATCAAAGCCGATTTTGAATCTGTTTGGGCAATTTTGGACAGAGATTACAATTCCGATTTTTTTGTTGATGAAAAAAACCGTAATTCGGAAAGTAGTGATTTAATGTTTAAAAAGTTTTTTGATTCATTGTTAAAAGGGACAGCTTTTTCTGACTCAAATAAAGAAGGCGTTCTTACACTTTTTAATCATCTTGGCTTTAGTTTTGGTAAAGGTGAAAATTTTGGAAGCTGGATAAAAGTTCCCTTTGAGTTTTCTTACAAAAAAGAAGAAGTTAAAAACGGGACAGGTTCAATAAATTTATTTTTAGAAAATGAAAAAAAAGTCGTAAAAAAATGCGTAATTTTGTTTGATTACTATATAACAAAATATTTATTTGTGTTATATTTTTCCCGAGAAAATTGCAAAAAGATAACAGTTTGTTTACCTGAGCATCTTTCGGTTTCGGAAAAAAATACTTTTATTTCAAAACTAAAAGAATTGTTTCCTCAAATGGACATAGAAAATGTTCCTGAAAGCCGTGCAAACGAGTTTTATGCGGAACAGAATGAAATTCTATCTTTTAGAGGTATGGCATGAAAGGCACCTTAAAGGCTGTTGCAGTTAAATACCCAAAAGAAGCAGAAGTTCCTTTTGTTTGTGCAAAAGCTAAAGGGGTAGTTGCAGAGCGATTACTTGATATTGCACATGAAAACAATATTCCTATTGTTAACGATTCTGTATTAACAGAGGTTTTGTCAGTCCAGGATATAGGAAACGCGATACCCGAACAGACCTGGGAGGTAATGGCTAAGATTTTTGCTTTTGTTCTTGAAAATGATAAAAATCTGTAGAATATAAAAGTTTGGAGACTGTTATGGAGGAATTTAACAAAATAGATATTTCAACAATGAAGGTTGGAATATATTATTCTGCACCTGTTTTTTTTGAAGATGGGAAAAATATGTTTTTAGCAGCAGGAATGAAAACAAAACCGTATCATATAAGAGCTTTAAAAACATGGAATATTCCTTATTTATTAACAAAGGGACATCCTATTTCTCCTGATGAAGCAAAAATACTGGTAGAAACAAATCTCAAAAACAATTCTAAGGTTGAAGAGGTAGAATATCTCGGATAATCGTAAGGTAATTGGAAATTCCGGGGAAACGCGGGCCGCAGCCTTTCTTACAGAGAAAGGCTATACTATTTTAAAGCAAAATTTTAGGACAAAAACCGGGGAAATTGATATAATAGCTTTAAAAGGTGAAACAATTGTCTTTGTAGAAGTAAAAACTCTTCCAAAAGGTTCAATTGAGTTGCTTTCTGCTGTTTTGAATATACAAAAACAAAAAAGAATTATCAAAACCGCTAAATGTTTTCTTTCAATTCATCGACAATATAGTAACAATCTTATTCGTTTTGATGTAATTGTTATTGATATGCCAGGATTTGAACCTGTCTATCATATTGAAAATGCATTTGCGGAGATTTTATGATTTCAAACAGAAGACAAGCGGCTGCAACATTGGTTTTAGAAAAAACAGATAATTGTTTAGATCCAAGGTTGCTCGATTTACGCAAGAAAATTCATGATGAAGATTATGTAAATAATGCGATTCAGAGAATTGCTCAGGTGATAAGTCGTAAATTGGTGGAGCGACCAGAAGAATTAAAATTCCGGGATTAAATATTTCGGACTAGGAGTGTATTTTTTATGGAAAAAAATAACCGTCACAATAGAAAGCATCACTGGAATAATAAAAACCAAAATAAAAACTCTCCTCAGCCTCAGGAAAAACAGGTAAAATCCCCTGAAAAAAAATATCATTTCGTTGCTCATGAAGATTTAGAAGCACGAAAACGCAAAGAAAACGCAATTAACGAATTAAAAAAAAGAGAAGTAATATGTCCACTTTGTGGTGAGAAAATTGCGGATGTTGCAAGTGCAATAGCCGACAAAAATACCGGAAACCCGGTTCATTTTGAATGTGTAATGAATAAACTCTCCGAAACTGAAAAATGTGGGCAAAACGAAAAAATCTGCTACATAGGTCAAGGTCGATTCGGAATCTTATATTTTGAAAATCCTCGTGACCAGCGCCATTTTGAGATTCGTAAGATTATTGAATGGGAATCTCGGGAACAGACTCGCCAGTGGCGCGATGAGATGAGCGGATTATACAGTCAGGTTGAATAATCTTACAATATTTTTATCTACAGTTTCACTTAAACTCTCGCTTGTTACTCCACGGATTTTAGATATAAATTCGTAAGTATGAACGACATTTACCGGAGTGTTTAAGGTTCCTCTCAGTGGAACTGGTGCAAGGTATGGAGAATCTGTTTCAAGTAAGATTCTGTCTTCTGGAATGTATTTTAACAATTCTTCCATTTCTGGCATTTTTTTCTTTTTTGTATAAGTTACAGAGCCACTAAAACTAATGTACCAGCCTAAATTTAAGAATTCTTTTGCTTCCTGTAAGCCGTATGAATAACAGTGAATAATTCCATTGTTGTAATTACAATTTTTAATGCAATCTAAGGTATCCTCGAAAGCATCTCTTGAGTGAATTATTACAGGCAGATTTAATTCTTTTGCATATTCCAGCTGCATTTGGAATAATTCTCTTTCTCCGCGATATGTCTTTTCGTCAAAATCGCTTTCGCAGCGTCCATCAACTCCACTTGGATTCCAGTGGTGATCTAATCCACATTCTCCTATGGCAATAATTTTGCGGTTTAAAGTATCTGTATCGCTTTCTCCTGCGAGTTTTATCTGTTCTTTTAAAACAGCCATTCTTTCATTTCTATTATGAATATCAGGTACGCTTGGCCAGATTCCTGCTGAAAAGTAAATGAATTTTCTAACTCTGTCTGCCATCCATGAATCGTGCATCTGGGCAATGGCATTATCAATACATTGCTGTCGTTTTAAAAGATCATCAGCTTCTGTTCCAATATCAAGTCCAAAAAAGCATTTGCGTTGAGCCATCTGATTTAAAATATCAGGTCCGCTTACTGTGTGTTCTTTATTATCTCTTATGGTTGTATGTTCAAAATGAAAATGTGTATCTGAAAACATGAAGGTATTATAGAGTTTTTTAAGCTTTAATACAAATGGGATAAAATGTTACAGGGCAACCGCATTATAAACTGTTCTGCCTACAGAAATGGCTCCCAGTCGCAAAAACGGCTTATCAAAACCGCAAACTAGTTTGCTACACGCGTTTTGTGCTTGTAATTATATTCATTCGCCGCTCACGCGGCAGCA
>CADBSK010000052.1 GCA_902797305.1 uncultured Spirochaetaceae bacterium
AACTAGTTTGCGGTTTTGATAAGCCGTTTTTGCGACTGGGAGCCATTTTTGTAGGCAGAACAGTTTATAATGCGGTTGCCCTGTGTAATTCTGTGTTATCTATAGAATTTATTCAATTCAACTGTTAATATATGTTGATAAGATTGTTTTAAGGATTTAAAAATGCTAGAAGATTTTAAAATGCCTGTTAATCAGTTAAAAGAAGATGTAGAAGCTGTATGGGCACGTTTAGATGCTCCTGGAATCGATAAAAAAATTGCTGAAAAAATGGCTCTAACAGAAGAACCGGGTTTTTGGGATGATCACGAAAAAGCAGAAAAAATAATGTCTCAGGTTCGCAAGTTAAAGGCTAGAGTAGAACCATGGAAAGAAATGGTCAGTGAAATTAATGATATTCAGGCAATGTATGAACTTGCAGAAGAAAGCGGGGAAACAAGTGATGAAGAAGAACTTTCTGCGATGTTAAAAGCTGCACAGGAAAAATTTGAAAAACTGAATATTCTGAATCTTTTAAGCGATGAAGTTGATGATTCAAGTGCCTTTTTAACAATTCATTCTGGAGCTGGAGGAACAGAAGCAGAAGACTGGGCCCGAATGCTCATGAGAATGTATATGCGATGGGCTGAGCGACATGAGTATAAAATAGAAACAGTAGATATTCTTGAAGCCGAAGGTGGAATAAAATCTGTAACTTTACAGATTGACGGCGATTATGTTTATGGACATTTAAAAGGTGAAGCAGGAATTCATCGTCTTGTGCGTATTTCGCCTTTTGATGCAAATGCAAGAAGACATACTTCTTTTGCAAGTATATATGTATTCCCTGTTTTGGATGATTCTATCGAAGTTGACATCAGACCTGAAGATTTGAGAATTGATACATACAGAGCGGGTGGTAAAGGCGGACAGCATGTAAATAAGACTGATTCCGCTGTAAGATTTACTCACTTACCAACAGGTATTGTTGTTGCTTGTCAAAGCGAACGCAGTCAGATTTTTAATCGTCAGGCATGTATGAGCATGTTGCGGGCAAAACTGTATGAATATTACCGGGAGCAAAAAGAAAAGGAAAACGCAAAGTTTGGTACCGAAAAAAAGGATATTTCCTGGGGTAACCAGATTCGTTCATATGTTTTTCAGCCATACACGATGGTCAAAGACCACAGAACTAAGTGTGAATCCGGCAATATTCAGGCGGTTATGGATGGTGATATAGACCAATTTATGGATGCCTATCTGGTTGCAAAGTGGAAAGGCATGCCGATGGATTCTGGTGAGGATGAAGAAGTTTAATTATCTTTTAAAAAGGCTTATTTTCTCATTTTTGTTTCTCGCATCTGGAATTTTTAGGGGTTACGCTGCAGATTCATCCAATTGGGTTATTGCTGCAGAAGAATTTAG
This sequence comes from uncultured Spirochaetaceae bacterium, assembly GCA_902797305.1. Lineage (GTDB taxonomy): Bacteria > Spirochaetota > Spirochaetia > Treponematales > Treponemataceae > Treponema_D. Next base: position 1,402 of record CADBSK010000052.1, read on the forward strand.
TTTTACCCAGAAAAATATAAAAGATTCAAGGGATTTACAGGCTGCAAAACTAATTCCACAGCTTTTACTTGAGCAGCTTGCACAAAATATGACCCGTACTCCCAGGGCTCAGGAACAACTAGACAGAAAATTATATGAACTTCGAAAAAGTCGTCTGGATTTGTTTCTTAAACTTTCTAAAGAAATGCAATCTAGAGATGCGCTTATTTTAAAAGATTATAGCCAGGGGATTTTAAATTCAAAACTTAAAGAAAGTCAAAAAAAAATAAAGGCAATCGAAGATCAAATTCACGATAACTTAAATTCTGCCCAGGCTCTAATTAAAGAATATGAACCTAAACTCGAACTTGAAAAAAATCGAAAAGAACAGATTGAACGTGGTGAAGTTGTAAACGAAAAAGAAAAGGGGGGTGTTGTAGATTTTTTTAAGGAGTTTATTCCCGGAAAACGGGAAACAGTTACATTTGAAGATGTAACTTTATATCAGAATGATTACACAAATCTATTTTCTCCTGGTGAAGACAAAAAAAAGGATGGATATGACAGTTATCTTTTTGAAAAAGCCTGTGTTGACTCCAAAATTAATGGCTTGATTACCGGAAAGATTACAAAATACAGTTCCTATGTTTCTGTTTCTGTTACAATGCTACAGTTTCCTGGTGCTAAAGTAATTGCAAATGCAATAGAAGTTGGTTCAATAGAAGAATTAAAGACAATCGCCATTAGTCTTGCAAATCAATTAACTCCAAAAATTGCCGATAGTATGCCGGTAGATTTATTTTTTAAGGTAGGTCCGTCAGAGGCTGTAAAAAACACAATTATAACCGTAGATGATGTTGTATATCGAGGAGTTCCTGAAAAATTGATAGTTCATTCTGGAGTTCATACGATTCAAATTAGTTCTCCAGGGTATACTTCTTTAAATACTGTTTATTCGTTTAAGGGATTTCGCTCATTTGAAATAAGCGTTGAATTAAATCAGGAATCACCAGGACAGGCCAATTTGTATTTAAAAAATCCAATCGAAGGCTCCATTTTCACAAATGGTGTATTTGCTTCAAAAGTTTCTCCTGTCCAACGCAAGTCCTGTATTTCTATTAATAATCAAAATATTCTAGGACACTTTGTCGGTGAAAATGGATTTGCATCCGATTTCTTTATTAAATCTAAGTATTTAACTGACGAGATAAATCTTATCGTAAAGGCAAATCCTTTTGACAGGAGTTCATATATAGATAAACGTCGCAAGATAATGTATGCAAGTTATAGTGGACTTATAATTTCTTTAATGCCGACTTTTTTTGTTTATGGAAATTATGTTGCTGCCGCAAATGCCTATAACAGCGATTCCGGTGCTATTTCCTATGAGGCTGCCTCTGGTTGGGAAACTGCTAATTATATTACCACAGGAGTTTCGGTTGCCTGTGGAGCTTTTTTCATATATGAATTAGTTCGATATCTAATGGCAGCAAATACGGTTTTGCCTCAAGAGGTTAAACCTGCAAAAAACAATCAGATTGATTTAATAAATCTTCAGCAAGATAATGCCAGAGCGGAGCAATTATCCGATAATGAACAATCTATTGAAATAAAGAATGAAAATATAAGTGAAGATATAGAAAAATAAAAGGTGGATATAATGGGAAAAATCTCTTTTGCAGAAAAACTTAGAAATTTATTTAAGGGAAAAAAACAAAACGAAGAATTTTTTGAAGATTTAACTGACTCTCTTATTGAAGGTGACATTGGGGCCAAAACTGCCTTTGAAATTACAGATTTACTTGAACAGAGATGCAAAAAAGAGCACATAACAGATGAAGACTTAATAATACAGGAATTAAAGAAGATTCTTCTTGATTATGTGAAAGATATTAATTTAACGCCTGATTTAAGTGATAATAAAACAAACATTTGGATGATTCTTGGTGTAAATGGGGTTGGAAAAACGACTTCTGTTGCAAAAATAGGAAACTGGTTCAAAAATAATGGAGTTGAAAATACAGTGCTTGCAAGCGCAGATACTTTCCGTGCTGCTGCAATCGAACAGTTAAATATGCATGGAAATAAAATTGGGCTTAGAGTGGTTAGTCATCAGCACGGTAGTGATCCTGCAGCTGTTGTTTTTGATGCTGCCGAAGCCTGTCATTCCAAAGGGGCTGGATTAGTTCTTGCAGATACTGCTGGGCGCCTGCACAATAAAGAAAACCTTGTGCGTGAATTGCAAAAAATCGATAAGATTTGTAAGGAAAAGGCTTCTGAAGGCTGTTATAAAAAAATTCTTGTGATTGATGCAACAACTGGTCAAAATGCTCTAAGACAGGCAGAAGTTTTTAATGAAGCAGTGAGTCTTGATGCGATTGTACTAACAAAATACGATTCTACAGCTAAAGGTGGTGTTGCCGTATCTATTGGTAAAGAATTAAATTTACCAGTTGCATTTGTATGCAATGGAGAAAAGTACGAAAATATAGCCCTTTTTAATGCAGAAAAGTATGTGAATGATTTTTTAGGATTGTGATAACTGAGGTTTTTGTGAAAAAAACTTTTTTTGCAGTTTTGTTTTTATTAATTTCTCAAATTGCTTTATATTCTCAAAATTCAATCTTTGTAAAATCAACAAATGATCCGGTAAAAAAGTTCTTTTTATCCTGCTGGAAATATGAACTGTCTGGTGTAAAAGACTTTGAGACAATAGAAAACTATTGTGGAATCAGTTCTGCACCAGCTCGTTTTATGACTTTGAGCATCTGGAACTCAGACGGAAGACTCATTCGCTTATATGAAAAAATCTCTCCTGAATTTGCAGGATATTTTGATATATTCGATTATTATGATGTTTCAATTGATGATGGTTCGTGGGTAAATTCCCTTGAGTTTACAGAACAAAACAGTTTTGTGGTAGATAGACCTGTTGATTTTGATTCTATTGAGCAAGGCTTAAATGAAATAGAAGATACCCGCTTAATCGAGGTTCCTTCTGTTATTGCACAGGAAAACGAAAATATTGCAGAAAGAATTTTTAAGAATAATCTTCAGATGCTTAGGCTTTATACGTATGGGGAAGAGATTCTTACTTCGTTCTCGATGAATGATAAAAAGGTTTTGATTTCATCAGATAAAAAAAGAATGATAAGAAAAATCTATGACGAAAGCATGAAATTAATTAAAAAAGAAACCTGGAATATTTCAGCTGGTTTTAACGAGTCTTTTATTGCAAAAACTGAAGAGCTTTTGTATGGAGAACAAAACAAGCTTATACAAAATACAATCACTACAAATAGTGAAAAACACGTTATGTCTTACAATTCAAACGGACTTGTTTCTTCAAGTAAGAATTATTCAAAAACAGAATCTCAAGGAAAATCAGACTGGATTTTACAAAGTATAACAAACTGGATTTACGATGAAAAAAATAGAATCTCTATAAAACAGACTGAGACTTACGAGTATGAAAAGGATAAAATAATAAATACTCAGAAAGCTAGAGAAAACTATTTTTATAGAATAGAGGATTCTTCGCCAGATTATTATTATTACGAAAACGATGAACTTAAGTTAAAAACGGAATTTTCTTCTCCTGATGACTGGACAACAACCATGTATTTTGAGGAAGGTTTTTCTGTAGAAACTTATTATAAAAAGAGTATTAAAATTAAGGACTATATTTATCTAAACGGAATCTTAAGGAGAACAAAAGTTTATGAAATGGATTCTTGAGATTTCCAGAAGATTTGCGAAAGTAAACCGAAAAGGCAAATCTAATGTCACGGGTATTCTTTCAACAATTGGACTGTGTATAGGTGTAATGACCTTAATAACCGTAATGGGTGTAATGAACGGATTTCAGATGAGTTTTATTGACGCCATTATGGAAATTTCTTCATATCATCTTAGAATAAACGAAATTGAAGAAAAAGATGTTCAAAATCTGATTAGCGAAAATGAATATATATCAAAAAATATAAGTTCTGTTGTTCCGTTTTACGAAAGTCAGGGATTAATTGTGGGCAGAAAGAACAGAGAAGTTCCTGTATTGATTCGTGGTCTCCCCGAGCAAATAATGCAGATTGACGAAGGTTTTAGAAGGGAACTTAAAATGATACGGGGAACTTTCTCTATAGAAGAGGAAGATACAATCGTTCTTGGATCTGAACTTGCCAATTCTATTGGAGTTTATGTTGGCAGCGAAGTTTCTCTTCTTGCTCTAAGCGGCGGAAAAGATGTTCCTCTTTTTTCAAAAAATCGAAAATTTTATGTAAGCGGAATATTTGAAAGCGGTTATCTGGATATTAATTCTACCTATGCCTTTGTTGGCTCAAAAGCCTGTAGTAAATTATTTGGTGAATATTCTTCTCCTGTTTATGGAATTAAACTAGTGGATTCTAAAAAGGACTTAAATGTAAAAGAAAAACTTCAGGAACTAAATCCTGAGTTAAAGGTAACTAGCTGGAGAGAGTTTAATCGTACTTTTTTTGGTGCACTCAGAATAGAAAAAAATATTATGATGCTTCTTGTTTTACTTATATTTTTGGTTGTTGGTGTAAATATTTACAATGGAATGCGACGTCTTGTATACGAGAGAAAAAGCGAAATAGCTATTTTGAATGCCTTAGGCGGAAGTAAAAAGCAGATTCATGCAATTTTTATCTTTCAAGGCCTTACAACAGGAATTATCGGCTCGCTCTTGGGATTAATCCTTGGATTAATAATTACATCCAATATGGATTATATTTTTATTGGTTTAAGTCGTTTGCTTTATGGGCTGGAATATTTTTTTACAATGCTATTTAGTCCATCTAACTTGTTAAATGTACAGGAAAACCCTATGTTTAGTGTTTATGCTGCAATTCCTGCAAGAGTTAATTTTGGAGAGATTTTTTTTATAACAGCATTTGGAATTATTTCTCCTTTAATTGCGGTTTTTTTAGCCAGTAAAAATGTTTTAAAGATGAATATTGCAGAGGTACTTCACGATGAGTAAGATTATAACTATAAAAAATCTTGAAAAAACTTATAAAACAGAAGGTGAAACTCTAACAATTCTAAAAGACCTTTCACTGACAGTTGAAAAGGGCCATAAAATTGTAATTGTAGGAGAAAGTGGTAGTGGTAAAAGTACCCTTTTAAATATAATAGGAAGTATTGATTCTGCAACAAATGGTACTGTTATAGCCGGTCCATGGACAGTTACCAGCATGTCAGAAAAAGAAAAAAATAAATATCGGTCTGAGTTTTTGGGATTGATTTTTCAATTTCATTATTTGTTGAAAGATTTTACAGCTCTTGAAAACGTGTATATGCCAGCGTTTATGGCTGGAACTCCCAAAAAAGAAGCAATCCTTAAGGCTAAAAAACTTCTTGATGAAGTAGGTTTAAGGGAAAGAATAAATCATTTACCAGGCGAATTGAGTGGAGGCGAAAGACAAAGAGTTGCCGTAGCAAGAGCTTTAATTAATGATCCGGAATTGATTCTAGCTGATGAGCCAACAGGAAATCTCGATCCTGCAAATGCTCTTTTGATAGGCGACCTTCTTTTTGATATGGCTGATAAGTACAATAAGACTTTGATTCTCGTTACTCACGATTTAAAATTAAGTAAAAAAGGCTCTGAATGCTACACCATAAAAAATGGTAAACTAGAAACTTGTGGGGCGAAAGTTTGAAACTAACTTCATCTATATTATTTGCAAAAACACTTCTTTTTCCTCGTTCATTAAAAAAATCTGTAGCCCGCAGAAGTCTTGTTGGAGCTATAGCCTGTATTGCAATTTGCGTAATTCCTCTTGTTGTTGTGGTAACTGTTGTTAATGGAATGGTACAGGGAATGACAGAACGAATTATATCTTTGTCTTCAAATCACTTAACGGCTTATGTAAATCGGAGCAGAGATGCATCCAAAAAATTAGATGAATTAAATCTTTTGATGGATTCAATAAAAAATGAAGACGGTGTTACAGATGTATATCCATTTTTAGAAAATAATGCCCTTGCTTCCTTTGAAGGTTTTAGAACTGGAGCAAAAGTTCGGGCTGTAAAACCAGAGATTTTTACAGAAAATCCTGACTATAAAAAGTTATTTAAGGTTTTAGAAGGAAATATCAATGATTTTTCTGCTGGAACAAAAAATGCCGTAATTGGTGAACATCTTGCAGAACTCTTAAATATTAAAAATGGACAAACTTTTTCCCTTGTAACAACCAAAAAAGCGGCTAATGGCTCTATTATTCCAAAAATGACTTCTCTAAGGGTGTGTGCCATTGTTTCAAGCGGTTATCAGGAATTAGATGCCCTTTGGTTGTTTATTCCTGTTGATGTTGGCTTTTCCGTTTTACCAATGGAATCAACACTTACCTCTGTGCAAATAAAAACAAAAGATGCCTTTTCTTCTGATTTATGGTCTATAAAACGCAGATTAAATACAAGGCTTGCGGGAACGGCAACTGTTTTTAGCTGGAACGAGTTAAATTCGAGTCAATTTCAAAATTTTGCCTCTACAAAAATAATGATCGATTTTATAGTAATTCTTGTAGTGTTAGTGGCGTTAGTTAATATAAGTAGTGCTCTGGTTATGCTTGTAATTGAAAGGAAAAAGGAAATTGCAATTTTGAAAAGCCTTGGAGGTTCTTCTTTTGGAATTACTCTTTCTTTCTTAATTACAGGAGTTTGCTGCGGTTCCATGGGGCTTTTGACTGGACTTCCAGTTGGATTGTTACTTGCTGTTAACGCTAATTCAATCGTAAATATCTTTGAAAAAATTCTGAATATCTTTGTTAATGTAAAACTTCTTGATCCTTCTTATTATTTATCAGAAATCCCTGTCTATATTCCATGGGGACGCCTTGCTTTAATCAGTTTGGGAATAATATTTTTGTCGCTTTTGGTATCCTTAATACCTTCAATTAAGGCTGGAAAAGAACAGCCTCAGGAGTTATTGAGAAAAAGTTAACCGCAATTAAAAATATAAAATGGGTTTTAAGATGAAGTGTGATATTTGTAATAAAAATGAAGGTCAAATCTTTTTGGAATGTATGACCAATAAAGGTAAGATGAAAATTAATCTGTGTACTCAATGTGCTGCTTCCAGAGGAATCGCTGCTCCAACTATAAATCCTGATAAAAAGAATATCGGGGCGATTTTTGAAGAAGTTCGTCAGATAAAGATGCAAAACGATCCGGATTTTAAAAGGCTCTGTCCAGTTTGCGGAAAAAATCTCTATCAAATTAAGGAAACTGGGGCCGCAGGATGTCCTGAGTGCTACGAGACTTTTAAAATAGAAATTCTAAAAGCAATGAATAATCATGGCATTACGGGTAATTATACAGGTTCAATGCCAAAAAGACTTGCAAGTTTCAGAAATGCATTAACAGATAGAGCAGATATTCAGGCAAAACTGGAAGAAGCTGTAAAAAATGAAAATTATGAAAAAGCTGCCGTTTACAGAGATTTTTTACGAGCGCTGGAACGGGGTTGTGTAACGGATGGAACAGATTTAATCCAAGGAACTGATAATGAATAATAACGAAGGACTTTCATGGTACGATTGCCCGGGAGAGGCAATGGACGTTGTTGTTTCTACTCGGGTTAGATTTGCCAGAAATCTTGCTAATTTTCCTTTTCCATCAAATTTTAAAAATGATGATTGCGAAAGGGTTCAAATGATAGTTTTTGCAGCTTTTTCCCAGTTAGAAAACGCCGCTGACTACAAAGCTATTGAAAGTAAAAATCTTGATGACAATGGAGCTTCGATTTTAATAGAAAGAGGCGTATTAGAAAATCATCAGACTGGTATAATTATGCGAAACGATGGATTTTTATCCTGTGCTGTAAATGCTGTAGATCATTTGAGATTATCCTGTTTTAAAAATGGACTGGATTTAAGAAAATCTTTTGATGAATGTGTAGAAGTAGATCAGAGTTTGCAGAAATACCTTCAGTTTGCAGCCAGTTATTCCTTTGGATATCTTACACAAAAACTTCCTGATTGTGGCAGCGGAATTAAGATGTCTGCCCGAGTTTATCTTGGAGCTGCAGCAATGTGCGGCAAATTTAACATTATTGTTGATTACTGTAAAGAAAATAAGTTACGAATAGAACCTGCATTTCCTTCGATAAGTCAGGGAAGCGCCGCTGGTTTAATGTATCAAATCTCTACCACAGATGCTTTTAACGGAAGCGAATTAGACCAGCTTGCGTCTTTTGAGGCCTGCTTAAAATTTATTACGGAAACAGAGCGCAAGATTTCGTCAGAATATGCCGATAATAAAAAGACACTTATCAAAAATTCTGTAATCAGGGCTTACACAATTGCCAAATTCAGTATGTTGATTTCTTTAAGAGAAGGAATCGACATAATTTCAGATTTAAAAATGGGATTACGTATAGGGCTGATTTCAGGCATTCAAGATAGTGTACTAAGCGGACTTGTTTATAAGATTCAGCGAGGATATTTACAATTTTTATTGTCAGATGGAAACTTTACATTTGAAGAGGATATTCTGAACGATAATAATGCAAAAATTGACCGTCTGAGAGCTCTTGTAATGCAGGAAGCTTTTGAACATATTTCTTTGGGGAATTTATGAGAAATTTTTCACCAAGAGCATCACGCCTTGTGTATGCTTTATGTCAGGATGAAGCAAGACTTACTTGCTCAAGTCAGATTATTCCGGAACATATTCTCTTAGCTTTAATTAAAAGTGCAGATGGCCTAGGATATTTGCTTTTAAAACAGCTTGAAATCAATATCCTGAATTATCGTACTGTTCTTGAAGAAAGTATAGAAAAAGGAAACTCAACTGTAAATCTTGACTGTGACATAATTCCTACAGGGAGAAGAACAAAAACTCTTCTTGATATTGCTTCCATGGAAGCTCAGGCAATGCAAAATAATTATATTGGCACTGAGCATCTTGTAATTGCAGCAATTCGGGAAACTTCAAGTCTTTCTGAGATTTATTTTACAAATGCAAATATTTCTTTAACAAAAGTTAGAGAAGTATGCAAAAAAATCCAGGCAGAAAATCCTTCGTCAACAGTAGGAAAAAAATCCGAGGATTTTGCCCAGCTTGCGTTAAGAAGTATTTTTGGTGAATCATCTCATACCGATGATTTTGTAGATTTTGTTCGTAATGGTTCTTCTGGTTTTGCAAAAGAAAATGCGTCGGATAAAAAAAAGTCCAGAAGCGAATCTCATTTTATTGATGAATTTAGCAGGGATATTACAAAACTTGCCCGCGAAAAGAAAATAGATCCTGTTGTTGGTCGTGAAAAAGAAATAGAACGATTAATTCAAATCCTAAGCCGCAGGACAAAGAATAATCCTGTTTTGGTAGGAGAACCTGGCGTAGGAAAGACTGCCATTGTAGAAGGACTTGCTCACAAAATCGCAGCTGGACAAGTACCTTACGGAATTAGTTCCAAGAGAATTTTATCTCTGGACTTGGCTGCCATGGTTGCAGGTACAAAATTCCGTGGTGAATTTGAAGAACGAATGAAAAAAATGATGAATGAAGTAAAAGAAGATTCTTCTATTATTTTATTTATCGATGAATTACACACGATAATTGGAGCCGGAGGCCCTGAAGGCCAGATGGATGCTTCAAATATGTTAAAGCCTGCCCTAAGTCGTGGTGAATTACAGATAATTGGTGCTACAACAACAAAAGAATACAGTCGCTATATTGAAAAAGACTCTGCTTTAGAGAGAAGATTTCAGCAGGTTAGGGTTGAAGAACCTAGTGATAATGAAACAATTCAGATTTTGAATGGAATAAAAAAGCAGTACGAAGATTTTCATGGTGTAATTTATGAGGACGATGTTATTCCTTGTATCGTTAAAATGACCCGACGCTATCTTCCTGAAAGATTTTTACCAGATAAGGCTATTGATTTATTAGATGAAGCTGGTGCTCAGAAAAAAATAGTCGAAGAGGCAAAACCTCTGGACTTAATTGTTTTGGAAAAGGAAATAAATTCTCTTATTGCAGAAAAAACTGAACTCGTAAAAAATCAGGATTACGAACAGGCTGCAATGATAAGAGATAAGGTAATTGAATTAAAACGAAAGCTTCAAGTTTATTCTGAATTATTCAAAAAGTCTGGTTCGGGAAAACTTCAGCGAGTTACAAGTCACGATGTTTGCAAAATAATTTGCTCAATGACGGGAATTCCTGTAGACCAGCTTGATGCTCAGGAATCAATTCGCCTTATCAAAATGGAAGAAGAAATGCATAAAATGGTGATTGGCCAGAATGATGCAGTACACTTGATTTCTGGTGCTGTGCGAAGAAGCCGGGCCGGAATCTCTTCTTCAAAACATCCAATCGGTTCATTCATCTTTTTAGGACCAACAGGTGTTGGTAAAACTCAGCTTGCTAAGGCTCTTGCAAAATTTCTTTTTGGAAGTGAAGATCAGTTAATCAGAATTGATATGTCTGATTATATGGAAAAACACAATGCAAGTAGACTTGTTGGAGCTCCTCCTGGATATGTGGGGTATGAAGATGGTGGTGTGTTGACAGAAAAAGTAAGAAGGCACCCGTATTCTGTAGTTTTATTAGACGAAATAGAAAAAGCTCATCCTGATGTGTTTAATCTTCTTTTACAGATTCTTGAAGAAGGAGAATTAAATGATAATCTCGGGCATACCATTAACTTTAGAAATACTGTGGTAATTATGACAAGTAATGCTGGAGCAAGGCAGATTACCAGCGAAGGAAGAATTGGTTTTAGTTCTTCAGGACAAGGAGTTTTACCTTATCAGGAAATTAAAAGCAATGCCTTAACAGAACTAAAAAAACTCATGAATCCTGAATTAATAAATCGTATCGACGATATTATTGTTTTTGATGCACTTAATAAAAAAGAAATAAGTCAAATTCTTGATATTCAGATTAGTGATTTAGCACAACGATTAGCCGAAAAGGGATTGTCTATTTCATTAAAACCTAAAGCAAGAGAATATCTTATTGCAAATGGCTACGATCCTGCGATGGGGGCAAGACCTATGCGTCGTCTGATACAACGAGAAATAGAAGACCCTATTTCAATGCTCATTCTGGAAGGTAAAAGCAGCGAGTGTAAAAACATCGTTGTAGATTGCTTAAAAGAAGGTTTACGGGTACGTTTCGTTAAAGAAGAAGCTGATACGCGTTTAGAAACAAAAATCGGAGTTACCCACGGGGACCTTCAGATTCTGTCTGTAAACAAATGAAAAACAAAAGCCTTATTATTTTAATTATTGTCTTATTTTCAAGTTTTTCTCATGCACAGGAAAGGAATCCTCTAAAACTTAGTTTCGTAAAAGGAGTAACAAGTATTCCTGTTACATATCTGGTTGAACAAAAGGAAAAGTACGACTGCCGTTTTTATAATACAATAGAAGAGGCTGTTTACGATTTAAGTTATGGGGATTCTGACGGAACAATTCTATCTTATAAAAGTGCAAAACAGTTAAAATCACGAAACCCTGATAGTATTATGATTATAGCTGAGCTTTCTAAAGTTGATTATGGACTTGTTTCTTCAAAAAAAGATTCTGGAAACTTATCTGCCTTACTTGGTAAAACTGTATATGTTGTAAAAGATAGTCGTGGAGAACATCTTTTTCTAGAACTTCTAAAACATTCTGGAATTCCTACTGGTAATTCCTCTGGATGTGTGAACGTGGAAAATAAATATACTTTGGAACAGATTGTTTCAATGTTCTTAAATGGAAAAATTGATTATGCCGTTTTAGGTGGTAAAGCAAAAAATACAGTTTTAAAAAGAAAAAAAATCGTATATGAATCTCTTTCTTTGTTAGATGAGTTTAATTCAATGACAGGTGTAAAAAAAATCGAAAGCGAAACTGTATTTGTTATTCGAACTCAAGTATTCCATGAAAAAGAAGAACAGGTTTTGCAATTAATGCAGGACCTTGAACTTTCTGTTAGTTTAGCAAAAAATAATCCCGAAATCACATCTCAAATATTTAATCAAAATAAAATGGGTTTTGACGGCCAGTATAATTCATCCCTGATTTCAAATGCTAATCTGCAATTTACTTCATTAATTGCAAAGTAATTCAAGTTATATTATAATTTTTATCGAATGAAGAGCAATTTTTTTGTACATAAGCATTTAATTCTCATTGTTTTTTGTCTTTTGATGCAGGGATTATGTTATTCCCAGACAATAATTAATCCTGTAAAAGGTACATGGGCTAACAAACAAATGCTGGTTCTTCAGGTTCCCGAAGGCGGAAATGCCTTTTACTCTGTAAATGGCAGTAATCCAGAGTCTTCTGGTTTTGCCTACGATGGTCCTGTAATCATCGATGTTGACGGAAATGTAGAACTTAGGGTGGCCTTTGTTGATAAAGATGGAAGTGTCTCTACAAAAAGTGTTTCTTATTCTGTAGAGGATGCAGAGATGCCTCCTCAGGGACTTGCTTACGATTTTATAGAAGTTGCATCTATCACAGGTACAATTCCATATACCTGCGGAGACCGTCTTTTAATTCCTGACAGTCTCAATTATAGTCTTGGACAGCCTCCTGAAGCTTGGGAAAAGGGGCAGGAAATATATATAGATCCTCAGTCGGTTATTTCAAGACAGTTACCGATTTCTTTAACGGATGGTTCTTCATACTGGAGATTTATCATTTCAGTTTCTCCTATTATGAACGGTTTGTACAGCCGCCGCGATGTTCCCTTTAAGGTTATTGACTGGGAAACTATTTCCATAACTGATAAAAAATATATCTACAAAATTGATGACGAATGGTGGTCTCTTCCAAAAGAACCTGTAAAAATTGACCGTTCTAAAAGCCACATGATTTACTGGCAGAGTATCGATTATTCGCCAGAAAATATTGTAAAGTTTTTTGTTTTACCTCCAAAGCCAGAGTTGTTGACAGAAACTTCTGTTGATGGAGTTGTGACTGTAAATTATAAAGGGGAAGAGGGCTACAGTTTTGGAATTCTTGATTCTAACGGACAGGCCAGTGACTTGTACGATTCAATTAAAATAGATACATTTCATGGCGATAAATTTAAAGGTTCGGTTAATTTAGGGGTGTTCTTTGATTCGGTATATCAGGGAACAATTCCTACATCCTTTAACGTAAATAAAAAGATGCCCACACCCCCTTCAATTGTTCCTTCTGAAGAAGGGGAGTATATTCGTCAAAATGTGGGCTTAACTTTTTCAAATATCGAAAATAATAATATTTATTATGCTGTAATGGGACCTGTTATTCTTGAACAGGAATATGAAAGTACACCGGATGCTGTTCTTGTAGGTCTTGATATTGAGAATTATAAAAAATATGATGGCTCCTCTGTAATTTTACGTGCATCTTCTGAAGGAGCTGCTGCATATAAAGTTATAGCCTACTCAATGGACGAAAATAATAATAAGAGTTTGCCAGTTTCTTATTCAGTTATTATAGATACTTGTAATTTTTATCTTGATTCAAATTATGATGATTCAAAAATTAAGTCAGATGGATCTAAAAAACGTCCTTATAAGACATTTGAGCAGGTTGTACCTCTTATTAATTCAAACAGGTTTGTGCATATCCGGGCGAACGGCGAGATAGAATTGCCAAATAAGACAATTATTTTGTCTTCTAATTGTCAAATCGATGGTAACAAAACTTGTAAGTTATTTTTTAATCCTAACACAAATCTGGTTGTCCGAAACGCCAGTCTTTCTATTTCTGATTCGATAATTGCACGAGCAAAAAAGGATAAGGATTCTTCTAATACATCTTTATTCACTCTCGAACATGGGGTTTTAGATTTAACTTCAGTTGAATTGGCAGCTTCCTTTGGAAAAAATGGTTCTGTAATAAGCGCAGATAATTCAGTTTTAAATGTAAGAGATTCAGGAATTACATCCACCGCTGATAATTATACTTCCCTTGTCGTTTCAGTTGCTTCCAAGATAGTTATTAAGGATTCAAGGCTGACAACTGTTTCAAATACTTCTGTTAATTTCTCTTGTCAATCAGGATTGTTTGAGTTATCAAATTCTGTTTGTACAGTTAGTGGTGTAATGGGACGAATAGGTGAACTTATAGATACTCACAGTACGATATATGACAATACTTTTAATTCAGACTTAAAAAAATCTATTCAAAATAATATTCCGATTTATATGGATTCCTCTAATTTTTCATTGCAATACGAAAATAATAGAACAATAGGATTTTAAAAATGATTGATCTCATGTGCGGTCTAGATGAGGCGGGTAGAGGTCCCCTTGCAGGTCCGGTTACTGCAGGCGCTGTTATATTGCCACCTGATTTCCCAATAGAAATTTTAAATGATTCGAAAAAGCTCTCAGAAAAAAAACGGGATGCAGCAGAATTGATTATTAAGGAAAAAGCTCTCTGGGGTATAGGAATAGTAGATCATCAGACAATTGACAGAATGAATATTTTGCAGGCCAGTTTGTACGCAATGAAACTTGCCTATGATATGATTTTATTAAAACTTGATGACTGGTGCGCTAAGAACAATATTAATGAATATCACATTTTATGCATGACAGACGGAAATAAAATTCCTCCTGTATCATGTTCAGATGTTAAATGCCAACCTAAGGCAGATGCTACGTATCCTGCAGTTATGGCAGCAAGTATAATTGCCAAAGTGGAACGTGATAGAATTATGTACCAGATGGATAAGTTGTATCCTGAATATGGATATGCAAAACACAAGGGGTATCCAACAAAAGAACACCGGGAAATTTGTAAAAAAATTGGACCAAGTCCCATTCAAAGGTTAACTTTTTCTTATTAAAAAAAACTGTCCAGTTGAAGTATTAAAACTATCTGGACAGTTATGCAATGATTTATTCTTCTGTAGATTCTACATTTCTTTTTGAAACTACATGAACTTTTCCGGTTCTTTTTATGCCGTCGTCCTTTTTAGTTTCTTTATTCATTTTGTAGATTTTTTTGATCTTTTCAGCTTTTTCTGCTTTACGAGCTGCTTTAATTTTAGCCCGTTCTTTCTTATCTTTTTCGATATAGTTTAGAGAACGATCCATTCCCTGAAGGAATTTTTGCATATCGTCAGCGAAAATTGCAATCTGGTGTCTTTCACCTTCTGCACCGTCGCGGCTTTTGCTTTCAACTATCTGAAGAAATACATCTCCAGTTCGGTTCTCTTTCACATTAAAAAAATAAGAACGATTATCAAGATAAACTTCTGTAGTAAAAAGTTCTCCGCGTGCTCCCATGTTTTCGCCTTCCTTGAATATGTAATTTGTTAAAAAATATCAAAATCCTGATTTTTAGTCAATCTAAAACCGTTAATTAAACTTCTCTGCAATCGTTTTTACAGCATTAAATAATTCATTAATTCCCTGCTCAGTTGTAAGAGGACCAAAACTGAATCGAACGGCATTTTCACTAAGGGTAGAAGGAATGTTCATTGCTTCTAAAACCGGACGATTATTTTTTCTGCTAGAGCAGGCGCTCCCTGTAGAAATATAAAATCCTTCGTTATCTAGGGCTCTAAGCATAACTTGCCCAGGAATTTTATTAAAAGCTGCCTGAATTACCCATGGAGAGTAGAGTTCTGGTTTTTCTAATCTTGAAGGAGGAATAATAGTACAGCTTGTAAGTTCCGAAAGTTTTTTTACAAACTCATTTGTGATTTTGCATTGTGTTTCGTACTTCTGGATACTTTCTGGATTTTTTTCAGAAAGATAGTATTTTTGTAGTACCTTTGCAAATGCAAGTGCTCCAAATAAGTTTTCTGTTCCAGATCTTATGCTTTGTTCCTGTCCGCCGCCTTTTAAAAATGGTTCAATAACATCTTTGAGATACAAGAGACCTATTCCCCGTGGTCCACAAATTTTATGGGCACTAAAAGCGGCACTGTCGATTCCAGAATAAGAAATATCTAAAGGAATCTTACCACAGGCTTGAACACAATCAACATGAAATTTTGGCTTTCTTCTGCCTTTTCCAAATTCTGTTATAACATCGGCGATTTGTTTTACAGGTTGTATAGCTCCTGTTTCGTTGTTAACTGCCATTACACATACCATAACAGTGTCGCTGGTTAAAAGATTTTTTACGGCTTCAGGTGTTATTATTCCGTTTTTATCAGAAGGAATTGAAACTATGTTCATTCCGCATTTTTTTAACTCTAGTGCCATTTCTCTAACGGCAGGATGTTCTATGCTGCTGAATAAAACAGTTCCTTTATTAGGTCTGTTGAGTAAAGATAATAAAGGAATGTGGTCGCTTTCTGTTCCACCGCTTGTAAAAAATAGATTCTCTTTTTTTACACCAAGAACTTTTGCACAGTCTTCACGGGCGTTCTCTAAAAGAGTTCTTGCTTCTTTGCCGGCACTGTGCACGCTGGAAGGGTTTCCCCATGCAGTGCTTGATTTGTCTAATGCTTCTTGAAGTATTTGTTTGTCACAAGGGCTTGTGCTTGCCCAGTCAAAATAATGGGAAATCTGCTCTTCTTTCATATTATTTTACCAAAACAGCATTTATTTCCTGATCATCGATTTCTTCAACAAATGTTTGATTCAAGCCTTTTTGTAAAATAAGCTTAATTTTTTTAGAAGAATTCTTTTTGTCCTTGTGCATTGCAGAAATTATTCTTTCTGCGCTGCCTGCTCCTCCAGCGATTGAAGGGACACAATCTGTACACCATTCGTATTCTTTTAGTACCTGTAACACTTCGTCTTTATAAGATTCTGTGCAGTATTCTTTTTTTGCAGAAAGCACGAGAGCTCTTGAGATTCCCCATGCAACCGCATCTCCATGAGGAATAACTCCAAGACCTACGATTGTTTCAAGAGCATGGCCGAATGTGTGTCCAAGATTAAGGAACATTCGGATATTCTTTTCTGTTAAGTCCTGTTCAACAACATTTGCTTTTGCGGTGGCACATTCTTTTATCATTTTAAATACAGTTTCGCTGTCTCTGGAATTAAGAAGATCCGGACTGTTTTTGAAAATCAAATACAAATCTTTATTGTATAAAAGACCTGTCTTAATTGCTTCCCCAAGGCCTGATCGGTACTGGTCTTTTGGTAAACTCTGTACAAAATCTGGAAAGATATGAATTTTTTGAGCTGGCCAAAAGGCGCCAATCATGTTTTTATAGTTTTCAAAATCGCAGCCTGTTTTGCCACCGATTGCGGCATCAACCATGCTTAAAAGTGTTGTTGGAACAAATTCACATTTTGCTCCGCGCTTAAAAATAGAAGAAGCAAAACCGGTCATATCGGTAATAACACCGCCACCGATTCCAACAAAAACATCTTTACGTGTAAAACCGGCGTCTACAGCATTTGAGACTATCTGTAAAACATTTTCAATTGTTTTAAATGCCTCTCCGGATCCGAGAATTACAAGGATATCGTCTCCGCAAACTCCGTCTGTAAAAAGATTTATAAAATCAGACATTACAGGTAAGGTTGCAACTGTAGCATCTGTAACAAAGCATCGTCTTACAGAGGATTCTTTTCCGGGATTGTAAATTGAAATTAAATCTGGAGTTCCTTTATAAAAAAAGATATCTGTTTTTTCTGTACCTGGGTTTATAGCCTGAAAATTAATTGTAAAGTTAGAGTTTGTGTCGTTAATCATGAGTGTATTCTAATAATTTTTACTACTCATTGCAAGAAATTCATCACGTACTTGAGAAACTCTTTTGATTTCACGTTCAAGCATCTTAGTGTAGTTTAATTCGCCGTTTTTAATTCTTTCTCTTTCATCTTCCCAATATTGCAGATCTGTTAGATACAAAAAATTAAATTCTTTTACATTTGCCTTTTCTGCCCAAAGCTGAGCTTCCTGCCAGTAGTAAAGTCCGCTCTGATAACAACTCAAGGCTTTTTCAAGATTGCGGATATATTCGTCTTTCCATGGTGCATCATAAAATTTTGCAACTTTTTTGTCATATATTCTTCCTAGACGCAAATGCTGTTCAATCAGCTTTAAATTTAAGTGCATTTGAAAAAGATATCTGTATTTTTCCCATTGTTTTTCATTGTCGATTTTAGCATTTGCGTATAACGGATTTGCAAAATCTGCTTGAACGGCTTTTTCTAACCAATAGATATTTTCGATACAGTCATCAGGTTTTTGTTGATAATGAATGTGATAAAGTCTATACCAGTCTTCTTTGTACTTAACCATATAAGCACTTGCCTGGACTGCACAAAATGCAATTAAACAAAGAGAGACGATAATTGTTTTAAGTCTAAAAAACTGAGATTTTTTCACACTCTAATTATCGGAGTGAAAAATGATGGAGTTTACTTTATTCCAGATAAAATCATGAATCTCTGGAATAGTTTTTGTCGCATCTACTTCTACGAGAGTCATGCCGCTTCCTTTTGGGCCTTTATATTCTTCCATTACGGCGTCGTAGAGTTCTGCGGTTTTTTTCTGGATTTCTATTTTTTCGTAAATTTCAGTTGTTTCTCCACGGGCTGTAACTCGTTTTAGAGAAATTTCAGGATCTATTTTGAAATAAAATAAAATTTGTGGGAGAGGAAAAGGCGAGTTTATAAGCTCTGGAAGTTCTTTGCCGCATGAAACCGACTGGTATGCAAGGCTTGAAAAAAAATATCTGTCGCTTAAAGCAATTTTTCCCTTTTGAGTTTGCTCTATAACTCCATCTTTACCGTAGATATGTTCTGCTCTGTCAGCTGCAAAAAGATAACTTGCGGTTTTTTCGCTTACTGAAAAATCGCCCTTAAGCATTCTTCGTAAAAACAGACCTGTTTCCCATTTTGTAGGCTCTGCACTGCTATATACTTTATCTTCTCCGATTCGTTCGGCAAGTTTTTTTAATTGCGTAGTTGTTCCTGCTCCATCAATGCCTTCAAAGACGATAAAGTTCTTTACTATCATGGTTTCCTCAAAAAAATATCAAAATAAAACTCTATATAATTTATTGGATTTTTGATAAAATAGAAAGACTAAAATGCGAAAATTGTCTTTAAAAGAGTACATTGGTATTTTAATATTCTTTCTCACAATAGCTTTGGCTTCACTGATAGCTTTTCCTGTATATGGCAAGGTAACAAAATCTTTGAATGCTCTTAGCAAAAATATTTTTGAGACAGTAACGCAGAAAACAGGTCTTGTAATTTCTTATAAAAAATTATCACCATCCGTATTTGCCGGTTTGAATGTAAAATTAATCACAGTAAAATCAGAAGATGGCCAGAAATTATGTGAAATTAAAAAAATAAATGTCAGATATAACCTTTTTGCGCTTATAACAGCTCAGGGCCTAAAATCAATTAATAACGTAACCCTGGACGGTTTTTCTCTTGATGTTAATAATTCCAATTATGCTATGTTGATGCAAAAACTTGGAGTTGTGACAGTTCAGGAGTCTGATTCAAAATTGAACAAATCTGAAACCAAAAGCGAAAGTAAAACTTTAACTCTTGGTAAAATTACTACAGAAATTCCATTTGATGTATTTTTTAAAAATGTATCTCTAACTTATAAAACTCCTGTTCAAACATTCAGCGGGCATCTTAAAAAACTGACACTTGCCTTTCAAAAAAATAGAAGGACACTTGTTCTTGATACTACAGGAAGTCTTGTAACATATAAAAATCAGGATAATTCTAAGCGCTATTCAACAAATTTTTCTGCACAGGGCAATCTTCCAGAAAAATTAAATGGAAGTTCTTTAGTTTTCAGATTGTCAGATATAACTGATGGTGCTTTGTCTGTAGGTAAGTTAAACCTTCTTTTTGGTTACAATAATGATACATTTGATATAAGAACGATTCAAAATGGTTATCCTTTATTTTTCCATGGATCTTATGATACAAAAAGTTATGACGGGCTCTTTGAAATTAATACAAAGCATTTGAGACCTCTTTCCATTCTTACTTCAAAAAAAGGTAACAAAACAATAAAGAAAATAAAGAATCTGACTGTGGATATAAATGGTTCTGCAAAATTTAATGCTGAAACAAAAAAAATTAATTACAGATCGGAAGGCAAGGTTTATGTTCCTGATTCCATATTCCACGGTGGATTTGATACTGTTTATTCTGTAAAAGGAAATGAAAAATCCCTGGACATTAATAAATTTTCACTTTCAGGTCCAAATATAGATGTAAATGTAAATCTCGCTTACATATTTAATGGAATGCGGCTTTCTGGGACTGCGAGTGTCAATCAGGTAGTTTTACCAAACGGTGGAGTGATTTCTTCCGAAATATTTTTTGACCCGCGTTCCAAAGGTTTTATGGCTTTTGCTCCACAGTTTTTGATGGATGATAAAGCCTTGACTGGTATACAGTTCAATTTAACACCTGTAAACGATTCTGTTGATTTTTCCTTTGAATTAAGCGATTACTATCATGCAGAACAGGACCAGATAGGTAAATTGTCAATAGACGGAAGCTACATTGGTGGAACAAATTATGTCCAGGCGAACATAGAAACAAACGGAATGTATTTGGATAGTCTTGCACAAACCGGAATGTTCTTTGTCAGAAAAAAAGATGATAAACCCTTTGATTTCAGCTTTTTATCTTCTTTTCTCTTAAATGGAGAACTATTTTTTTCTACCGATATGAAATCGATTTCGTTTAACGTTCCTTATCTTTTTGCTGCCAATACAAAAAAAGATGATCAGGTCCTGTACCTTTCTATGGTCGGAAATACAGATTCAATTCAGATTAGCAGGCTCGATTATATTGCAAATGGAAAAAGAACCCACTTAGAAGCCCAATATGAAAAATCTCCGGATTCTTCAGATGCATTCTTTTTTGCAGATTTAACTGCAGATTCAATTCCTTATCATTTTACTGGTAATATTATGAGTGACAGTATAAATGTTACAGGTGACTATGGATTGGCATTTGATATGTTTAAAACCGGATTTAGCAGATATGACGGTACATTTAGCATGGCAGGTTTCCCGCTACCTATAGCCGGAATGATCATGACGCTTTCAACTGATTCTGGTTTTACAATTAATCCAGAAGAAGGGCTAAATTTTAAGATTTCTAAACTTGAAGCAAATGAAGTATCAGGAAAGTTTATTTTTGATCCTCATTTTTATCTTTCCGGTGAAATAAACAAATATGGGCTTTCCTTTGGTACAGTTTCTTATTCCGATACTTATTCCACTTTGCTAGGCTCCGCACAGGGGAGCTGGAATATTGATGAAAGCGGTTTTAATTCCTTGAATGCAAAATTTACTGTAAAGAACGATGTTTCAAAAGAAGAAATAGACCTGGACGCAGAATTACTTTCTACCGAAGAAAACGAACTTTTTGTCAACGCAAAACTGTTATTCAATGTGTTCTGTTTAAATCGTTTTACTGCTGAAACAAGCGACAATAATACTTTGACAGCTTCTGTAGTTGCCTCAGGAGCTATAACTAACCCGTTTATTGGAATTAATATTGATCGTTTTAGTTTGATGCAGGCTGGTAACGCTATTACTGCAACTGGTAACGCCTATGTCGAAGAAAAAAATCTTTCACTTGAAAAAATTAATTTAAATTATGGAGATTTTAATCTAAAAGATTTAAATGCTAAGTTTGACCTGAATAATTTTACAGGAAATATGAATACATTGTTTTCTGGCAATGTGATGGATAAGACAATTAGTGCACCGTTAGATTTTACTGTGTCTGATACATTCATAGAAGAAGGAAAATTTCTTCCTTCAGAATTTGTAGCAAATCTATCCTGTCCGAAAGTCGACGGTACTTTGTTTACAAAAAAGTTTCCGGTTAGTCTGAGTCTTGTACATTCTCAGGATACAACTCTTGTTTATACGGGGCCTGAGCAGGGAATTCAAGGTTCTATCAGCAAGGAAGGTAATATACATTTTACAATAGATGACAATAAACCTTTGGATTTTGAATTAAAAGGAAGTATTGTGGGAAATTCTATTGATTTAAGTTTGCAGGGAATCAATGCAAACGTTACAGAGATTTTCAGCTATATCGATAATCCTATGCTTAAAATATATGGCGGACTAATGAAAGGTTCTGTAAAGATTACGGGGCTTAAGGCGGATCCGGAATTTATGGGTGCCTTGAGTTTAACTGGCGCTGATTTTACACTTCCAACAATTGTTCCTTCTCATATCACTGTTCCAAAGGCGATATTAACTCTAAATCACAATAAGATTATGATGCCGGAAGTACAGGGCTTAATTCGTAAGCAGACTCCGATTTACGCAGATTTAGACGTTACAATGGACAGATGGAATCTGGATCAGATTAAATCCCATATATGGATTCCTAAAAATGTTTATGGTCCTGGCGATTTTAATATTCGTATTGCAAGATTTACAGGAGAAGCCAATATAGATTTAAATCTTTTATTTGAAGATGGAATTCTGGATTGTACAGGGGATGTAAATGTTCGTAACGTTGATGCTCAGGTTGTAACAAAAGAACTGGTTCGTCCTCAGATGGATGACTTTCCTGTTCGCTGTTCTGTAAAACTTGGATTTGGTCCTCACGTTTCTTTTAGATTTGATCCTTTGATACGTGCAGTTTTTGTTCCTGATTCAGAATTCACCTTTAGTATGGATACTACTGATCAAACCTATAAAATCGACGGTGAAATTGCCCTTCGTTCTGGAGATATTTCATATCTTAACCGAAGTTTCTATCTAAAAAAAGGAACAATGAAATTTAATGCAAATGATCCCACATTTAACCCTTTAATTTCTGTACAGGCAGAAACTCGAGAAAGAGATGACGACGGAAACGATATTCGAATTATTTTGACTGCAAATAATCAGTATCTTTTGAATTTTAACCCTCAGTTTTCGTCTATTCCTGCCAGGTCAGAAACTGAAATCAGAAGCATGCTCGGTCAGATTGCCTTAGGGGATTCTGACAATATTTCAAGTTTAATTCTCTCTGCCGGAGATTATGCCGTTCAGTCGATAATTGGTCGTAATATAGAAAATAAGTTGCGAGAGTTCCTTAATTTTGATATATTGTCCATTAGAACAAATGTACTGCAGAATGCCTTAAAACAGGGGCTTTCCAATAATGTTTTGTCATTTTCTGAAACTAATTCAATTGGAATTGGTAACTTATTGGATAATTCAACTGTTTATATTGGTAAGTACTTTGGAAGTGATTTATATGTAGATGCACTTATGCATTGGTCATATGATGACACAAGGGTTGATGATACGCTCACAATCGGAGGCTTAGTCTTTAAGCCTGAAATCGGTTTTGAACTTGTTTCTCCGTTCGTTAACATCAGATGGAGCATGGCTCCGGATATTGATGCAATGATGAATAACAGAATTGTTTCGTCTACCTCTGTAACACTTTCATGGAATTTTTCTTTTTAGAACAAGGTCGATAGGTAAGGTCCAAAAAGTTTTCGGCTTTTTTGCTTTGCAAAAAATACCAGATCGGTTGCCTTGTACAGGAGTAAATAATGTTATCCATAAAAAGTAGAATTGTAAAAATCTTTTCTGTTCTATGTTTTATTTTTTCAATTATACCCGCTGCTCTTTCTGCAGAAGAATCTGATGACTGGTATATGAACAAAGTTATTTCTGATATAACTTTTGAAGGTCTTGCAAGCGTAAAACGTTCTGAATTAAATGGAATTGTAAATAAATACATCGGAAAGACCTTTTCTGACCAGACTTATATAGAAATATATGATCGTCTTGAGGCTCTCTCGTACTTTGAATCAATTGAACCGTATGCTAAACATGATTCTAAAAATCCTGATAAAATTATTTTAGTATTTACTGTTAAAGAATATCCGGTTGTTTCAGAGATTATTTTTAAGGGAAATAAAAAAATAAGAAACAATGAATTGCGGGAAAGCATTGCGATAAAAACCGGTGATGTTTATGTAGAATCTAATGCACTTATTGATGCCCGTTCATTGAGGGATTTATATATTTCTAAAGGATACACTTCTGCAAAAGTTAGTAATTCTTCAGAATTAAAAGATGGCGGGGTAGTGGTTACCTTTACAATTTCAGAAGGTTCTAATACTGTTATTTCTTCCATTAAGTTTATGGGAAATACAGTTTTTTCTGAAAAAACTCTAAAAAGTAAAATGACATTAAAAGAGGTTGGGTTCTTAAAAGACGGAGCTTTCCAAAAATCAACTCTTGAAACCGATAAGATGGCAATTGCCAATTATTATATGACCCGTGGATATATCGATATTGCAATTCTTGATGTAATTCAGGAAACAAATTACAACGAAGAAAAAGATCGTGATGAGATTTCTTTAAAATTTGTTTTGTCCGAAGGGGCTCAGTACATTTATAACGGTACAGAAATTAAAGGAAATGAAATTTTTACAACCGAGCGACTGCTTAGTAACATAAAAATGAACATAGGTGATATTTTTAATCAGACTAAGTATCAGGAAGGTCTTTCTAATCTTACGAATCTTTATTATGAAAATGGTTATATGACAACTGATTTTTCACCTTCTGTTAATAAAGATATTGAACGTAAAACAATTTCTTATTCAATTAGAATTACAGAAAGAAGTCGCGCTCATATTGAAAACATTATTGTGAAAGGTAATACAAAAACAAAGGATGAAGTAATCCTTAGAGAATTACCAATTCAGCCTGGTGATGTTTTTAGTCGTGAAAAAATCATTACAGGTATGCGTAATCTGTACAATCTTCAGTATTTCTCAAGCGTAGTTCCGGAACCTGTTGGAGGTTCAGAAGAAAATCTGGTTGATCTTGTATTTACAGTTGAAGAACAGTCTACAACAACACTTCAGTTTGGTATGACTTTTAGCGGTATTCAGGATGAAGACGATTTACCAATTTCGTTATTTTTAAAATGGCAAAACTCAAATCTAAGAGGTGAAGGTAAATCAATTTCTGCTGGACTTAACATCGCAACAGATGAGCAGTCAGTTGATTTTAGCTATGGACAAAACTGGCTTTTTGGTATGCCAATTCAGTTTAGCGAATCCCTTTCTTTCTCTCATTCAAATGAATCAGCTCTCGCCTTAAATCTGATTTCAGGCGGTATAATGGATGAATCATATTACTATATGAATTTTGAATCCTGGTCTACAACACTTGGAACTTCTGTTGGTCGTCGTTGGACCCCTAACTGGAGCATCATCACAGTAAGTGGTGGTATGGCAAATACTCTTAGTGAAAATCTTTATAACGAAGCTTTGTATACTTCGTTGGACTCTGGTGTAAACAAAAGTGCAAACAGGTTTGGATTAAAAGATTCGTTGTTTGTTTCAGTTTCTCTTGATGACCGTGATATTAACTATGATCCTTCAAAAGGTTGGTTCTTTAACCAGCGCCTTGCATGGTACGGTTTAATTCCAGTTATTGAAAAAGAGTTCTATCTAAGAACTGATACAAAACTTGAAGGATATTTAACTTTATTTGATATTCCTATAGCAAACGGATACTGGAACTTTAAGGCTGTTTTGGCAGGTTATGTTGGATTAACATGTCTTTTCCCATTACCTAATACATTGTTCTCTAGTTCAAGTCAAGTTTATGTAGATGGTATGTTTAACGGACGCGGTTGGACAGATATTTCTTCTAGTGCCCGGGGAAAATCAATGCTTTCTGCAAGAGCTGAACTGCGTATTCCAATTTTTACAGGTATGCTGGGATTGGACGGCTTCTTTGATGCAGTCTCTGTTACTTCAGAAGTTGATGATATGTTCTCCGACTGGTCAAATCAAGACTGGTACTTTAGTTTTGGACCTGGACTCAGATTCCTTATGCCTCAATTCCCATTGCATCTTTTGTTTGCAAACACCTTTAAGTACACTGACGGACAGTGCTCTTGGGTAGATACTATGAAGTTTGTACTTTCATTTAATATTACAAATAAATAATTTTTGAGAGGAACTAAAATGAATAAAATTATTAAAACACTTGTAGCTACAGCAGTTTTATTATTGGGATCATCTGCATTTGCACAGCAGATTACAAAATTCGGTGTTGTCGATACAGCAAAAGTTTATAATGCGTACTTTCGTAACTCAGCTCCTGTAAGAAATTACGAAAAAAAGAAGGCTGAATATCAAGACGAAATTAATAAATATACAGAAGAACTTCAGAAGCTTAAGGCAAAAAAAGTTGAGTACGATAAGCAGAAAAATGAATCAATGAGCCAGAAAACACAGGCTGAAATTACTAGAAAAAGTGATTTTTTGATTGAATACACTAATGCAAAAAACGTTGAACTTGAATCAATGCAAAAGACTTTGCAGGGTTCTGATGCTTTTTATGCAAAACTTTATGATACACTTTCTAAAGTTGCAGAGGCAGGGGGATACAGTATGATTCTTAGCCTTCAGCAGTCAAATTCCATTTTGTGGTATTCAAATTCTGTAGATATTACAGAGCAGGTTATTGCAGAACTAGGTAAATAATTCGGATAATAAAATGGAAAACGAAGTAACGCTCACTCCTGTAATGCAGCAATATGTAAACATAAAGAGTGAGCATAAGAATGAAGTTCTTTTTTTTAGATTAGGGGATTTTTACGAAATGTTTTTTGAAGATGCGATTGAGGTGTCGCGTCTTCTTAATTTAACATTGACACATCGAGGCTCTTCTCCAATGTGTGGAATCCCTTTTCATGCCGCAAAAATCTATATTGCACGATTACTTCGTTTAGGAAAAAAAATTGTAATTTGTGAACAGATTGGAGATCCAAAGGCAAAGGGACTTACAGAACGAAAAGTCGTTGAGGTAATAACTCCCGGTACGGCTCTTGAATCTGAATATCTTGAAGGTAATTCAAATAATTTTCTTGCTTCTCTCTGTGTTTCCCATGGAATGGCTGGTTTTGCTTATATCGATGTTACCACTTCATTATTTAAAGCAACCAGCTGGCATGCAAGCAAAATGCAGGAAAACTTTCAAAAAGAACTGGTTCGTTGTTCACCAAAAGAATTATTATTACCACAGTCATTAAGAACTAATCAGTTTGTTCAAGAAGCGATAAGTCAAATACCGATGATTTCGGTTTCTTATTATCCTGACTGGGATTTTAATAAGGAACTTTCTTATACACGCTTAATCAATCAATTTAAAACGGCCAGTTTGCAATCCTTCGGCTTAGATAAAGAAAGTGCAGAGGTTGTCCCAGCCGGATTCCTCCTTGATTATTTGTCTAAAACAACAAATTCCAAAGTTCCTCATGTATGTGAACTAAAGGTATATCACGATAATCAGTTTTTAATGATTGATGATTCAAGTTTGCGTAATCTTGAGGTTGTTCAAAATCTTAGAGACGGTTCAACTCAGTATTCTTTATTAGAAACCGTTAATCACACATGTACAGCGATGGGTAGCCGTTTATTAAGGCAATGGCTTCTTTTTCCGCTAACTGATGTTTCTAAAATTCGTGAGAGAGAGAATCATGTTGAATTGTTTACAAACGATAGAAATCTTTTACAGTCTGTAAGACAAAAATTGTCTTCTATTCTTGATATTGAACGACTTGCCGGTCGTATAGCGATGGCAAGGGCTCATGCAAAAGATATTCAGGCTTTAAGAACCAGTTTAATAGGCTGGCTTTCGGTTCGTTCTGATTTAATCGAATATGATTTTTCAACAATTGATGAACAGGCTTGTGTGGATGTAATTCAACTGATTCAGAATTCTATTCTGGAAGATCCTTCTACTTCATTAACAGATGGTGGAATAATTAAAGAAGGCTGGTCTCCTGAATTAGATCACTGGCGAGATGTTCACGATAATTTTGATAAAATTCTTTCAGATTATGAACAGGAAGAACGAGAAAGAACCGGTATTTCAAATTTAAAAATTAAGTATACAAATGCTTTTGGCTATTTTATCGAAATATCAAAAGGAAAGTTGTCATCTGTTCCAGAAGATTTTATCATGCGTAGAGCTCTTGTGAACGGGGACAGGTATACAACTCATAGACTTCAGGAACTTGAACACGAACTCACAGAGGCTGGAACAAAAATTCTTGAATTAGAAAGAGATCTATTCCTGGAAATTAGAAGTAAACTCAATGAATACGTTTCATATTTTCTAGATATTTCCTCAGAGATTGCGTATACGGATGTATGTGCAAGTTTTGCCCAGGCATCAATTATTCATAACTGGATAAAACCTGAAATCAATGATTCTTACGATTTTTTAATTGAAAATGGACGTCATCCAGTTGTTGAATTGCATCTTCCAAGTGGAGAATTTGTTCCAAATGATTTAACTATTTCGGCTGAAAACAGTACGGAACAAAAAAAGAATATTTATTTTGGACTTATAACAGGGCCTAATATGGCAGGTAAGTCAACCTACCTTCGTCAGAATGCTTTGATTGCACTTCTTGCTCAGACAGGTTCTTTTGTTCCTGCCAGTAAAGCTACAATAGGAATTGTTGACAGAATATTTTGTAGAGTTGGCGCCAGTGACAATCTTGCAAAAGGTGAATCAACCTTCCTTGTAGAAATGACTGAAACAGCTCATATACTCCATTCTGCTACCAGACGTTCTCTTGTTATTATGGATGAAGTAGGTCGAGGAACCAGTACAGAAGATGGTCTTTCTATTGCATGGGCCGTTAGTGAATATTTGTTAAATCATATTTGCTGCAGAACATTGTTTGCAACACATTACCATGAATTAACCAGATTGCAACACGATTCTCTTATTCTTTTGTGTATGAAGGTTCTGGAACAAGGGGATTCTGTTACCTTTTTAAGAAAAGTCGTAACTGGTGCCAGTGAAAACTCTTACGGTATTCATGTAGCTCGACTTGCAGGGGTCCCTGATAAGGTCATTCAGAGAGCTTCAGAAATTCTTGAACATATTCAAAACAACGCAGATGAAAAACCTTTGTTAGAAAATATTCCGTCAGACAAGTCAGTTTCAAATGAAAAAAAAGCTTCGAATGTTCCTTCTCTTTTTAGTGATGAAGAAATTATTCTGGATGAAATCCTTTCCTGCGACCCTAATAACCTAACTCCGATGGCAGCTCTTCAATTAGTTACGCGCTGGAAAAACACTCTCTCAGGCCTATAATTTTTTAAATTATTTGTGTTTTTTTATATCTCTTGAACGAATAATACTATGTGAAAGGAATTATATTTATTATTGTTCAAAAGATTATTTTATACGTTAAAGTAGCTGTTCAGTTTATAGGCGGAGGTCAGTCCTGTATTATATGTGATAAAAAATCCTATATATACTGTATTTGTCCTGAGTGCATAAAAAAGTTTTATTCACTTCCATGTCTAAATGATTCTTATTGTAAAATTTGCGGAAAAACTTTGATTTCTGAAGATGAAATTTGTTCAGAGTGTCGTAAGGAAACTGTAATAAAAAGTACAAACAAGGTTTATTCATTATTTTCTTATAGATTATGGAATATAAAACTGATGTGTTTATGGAAACTTGATGGAGACAGACTTTTATCAAGATTTTTCTCTGAACGAATTTACGAAATGTTATGCATTATAAAAAAATCTGTACAGGACATTATTTTAGTTCCTGTACCCCCAAGACCTGGAAAACTAAAACAAAAAGGTTGGGATCAGGTAAAAGATATTTGTGATTACTTACAATATAAATATGGATTTATTGTTAAAAATGCCCTGGTCCGTAATTCCGATGTAGAACAAAAATCTCTGGATAAAAGAGAAAGGCTTTCTACAATTGGTAATTCGTATTCTATTGTACCAAAAGAAGATGTTTATGAAAAAAATCTATGTATCATAGATGACGTATTAACTACAGGTGCTACAATTGAATGCTGCGCAAAATTATTAAAAAATGCTGGAGCAAAAATTGTATATGCGTTAACTCTTTTTTGTGTAGATTCATAAACTGAAAACAATCGGTAAAATAAGAAAAAATGAAATATTGCTAAACGGACATATTGGGTGTATTATATAGTGATACTTTATTTACGTGTTGGAGTTGATTATGGCAGAAGAAGAATCACAAATTCAGCTGGTTACATTTCGCTTAGGCGATGAATTATATGGAGTTGATATCATGTCTGTAAAGGAAATCGTAAAGATTCAACCGATTCGACCGATTCCTAATGCTCCTTATTATATGGTTGGAATTTTAAACCTTCGAGGTGAGATTATTCCGATTATTGATTTGCACAGACGTTTTCATATCAATTTTACAAATGGTGAACAGGAATTAGATGAACTTGAAAGCGGATTCATCATTATTAATATTGATGGAAGTCAGATTGGTATTATTATTGACCGAGTTTCCCGCGTTGTTTCTGTAAATCCTGCAGAAATTCAGGATCCTCCTCAGATGATGGGTGGTATTGGCAGTGAATATATTCGAGGTGTTGTAAGAAATGAGGACGGCTTCTTAATTATGCTGGACATTGTTAAGTTGTTTGATCCAAAAGAACTTCAGAAGATTATGATTCAAGCCTAAATAAATTAAAAATATTCAGTAAAAAAAATGATTCAAACATTTAGTACAACAATTAGACGAAAAGAAATGGATGCGGTTTTAACTTGCATGGTTGATGAAAAAATCGGACCAGGTGAGTTAAATGCCCGCTTAATTCAAACTGTTAAAGATTTTACAGGGTGCGATGGTGCAGTAGCACTTCGCACTCCTGAGTCTGCATTAAAATATGCCTTGAGGTCACTTGATATTGCTCAAGGTGAGACGATTATGATTTCTGCCTTAGCTCCGGCATGGCACTATCAGGCAATCGTTGATTTAGGTTATAAACCTCTGGTTCTCGATATTGATGATTCAACTGGTCTTGTAAACGAAGAAATTGTTCAGCGTGGAATTAATCACGGAGGCCGTTTATTATTGCTTCACGAATCAATGGGTATTATGCCTGATATGGAAGCAATTGTAGCATTAAACATTCCTGTTATAGAGGATATTTCTAAAAGTGCAGGTGCTGTAATTCCTACATACGATCAGAATGGACAGCCTCTTGAAGGACTTAAAGCTGGTTCTTTCGGAGTATATACTATTCTCACTCTTGAAGAAAAAGATGTAATTACTTGTGGTGGTGGTGCAATTCTTATTGCTCCAAAACGCCGTGAATGGATAGTCCTAAAGAAGTTTGTTGATGAAATGCCTAAAACAGAACTGCTTCCAGATATAAATTGTGCTCTTGCCTGGGTTCAGATAAAAGAGTTTAAACATAACGAAATTGCAAGAAAGAATATTTATAATTTATATCAGCGTGCAAGTATGTCTGGAAAACACAAAATGTTTGCAAGAAATACGGGTTTTTCCGTCCCGGAAAATGCTGTAACATCTACAACCCAAGCATCTTCTGATGTAGATCAAAAAGAAAACGAAAACCTAGATTTTTCTTCAACAATGTGTTGTTTTCCTTTGGTTTTAACAAGTTCTTTTAAGGATGTTAAGCAGTACGCCGCAAAAAAAGATATTGAAATTGCATTAGCCTACGAAGATTCTGTAATCGCATTAAAACAAGATGAGTTATCTGATTCATGTATTAGAGCTAAATCTCTATATTTAAGGTGTGCACTGTTTCCTTTGTATCCGAGATTAACGCATTCTCAAGTTGCAAAGATTGTAAAAGTTCTTGGTACCCTGCCATAAGGAGAGTATAGGACTTTTATGAAAAACTGTCTGATTGTTGCAAATACAAGTAAAGGTGAATCAAAACAAGTTGCCTCGCAAATTTCGGAATTTCTTCTAAAAAGAAATATAGAAACTTCTATTTTCTATTTTGATGGTTTTTCCAAAGAAAATCCCTTTGTTAAAAAGGATTTTGTAATTACTTTAGGTGGTGACGGAACTGTTTTGTTTGCAGCCCGAGGTTGTGCACCTTTAGGAATACCTGTTTTTCCTGTTAATTTTGGAGAATTTGGCTTTATTGCAAGTATCCAGAAAACTGACTGGGAAAGTGAATTAAACAAATTCCTTGATAATAAGGCTGCAATTGCTGAACGAAGTATGGTTCAGGCTTCTATTATTCGTTCCTCTAATAGGGGGGGGAATTATACAGGAATTGGACTTAATGATGTTGTAATTTGCGCTAAGACTGCAGCAAGAACAATTATGTTTAATGTAGCATACAATCTTGCTAGTCTTGGAGAATACAAAGCTGACGGTATTATTGTAAGTACTGCGACGGGTTCTACTGCATATTCATCTTCTGCAGGCGGACCTATAATCGATCCTGAATTGGATGCATTGGTTTTAACGCCGATAAATCCTTTTTCATTGTCTAGTAGGCCTTTGGTTTTAAGTCCAAAAGGTGAAATTGAAATTACCATATTGCCATCAAGACAGCATGATGTAATTATTACCATCGACGGACAGGAACCACAGGATGTTTTTGAAGGTGATAGAATATTTATTAGAAGAATAGCTCAAAAAGTTAAACTTGTAGGCTGTACAGAACAGCGTTTTTACGAAGCGCTTCAGTCAAAATTGAACTGGTCAGGAGGTCCCCATGCTTGAAGATTTGACAATAAAAGATTTTGCTATAATTGATGCTGTTACCATTGAATTTTCAAAGGGATTTACAGTTCTTTCTGGAGAAACTGGAGCTGGTAAATCGATTTTGATTGGTGCAATGTCCTTTTTACTTGGAGGAAAGGCAGAAGTTTCTCAAATCAGGGCTGGATGCAGAGAAGCATCTGTTAGTGGAACATTCTGGCTGAATCCTCTTGAAAACGCAGAAGCTGTAAATTGGTTAAATGAACATTCTATTGAACTTGAAAATGATAGAATTCTTTTACGACGATTTATACGAGAAAATGGAAAAAGTGGTGCATGGATTGGTTCTACTCCAGTAACACGCGCAGATTTAGTTGAGTTTTCATCATATCTTGTAGATATTCATGGCCAGCACGAACATCAGTCCTTGATGAAGGTCCCTGAGCATCGAAAATTTCTTGATTCACGAGCCGGCATTGTAGCGGAAGTACAGGATTTTACAGCTTTATATACATCTCTTGTTGAAAAGAGAAAACTTTTAGCTCAATTAAATTCAAATGATGCAGATAGAGAACGAAAAATTGAAATGTATTCTTTTGCAGTTCAGGAAATTGCAGATGCAAAGCTTACACAAGATGAAGATATAAAGTTAGAAGAAGAAGAAAGCAGACTTTCTTCATATGAAAAACTTTACGCAGATATAGAAACAATTAGAAAAGCATTAGACGGAGAAGATTCTTCTATACTAAGTGTTTTGAAAAAAATAAGAAGAGACAGTCAGCATGCTTCAGATTTAGATAAAACACTTTCGGATTTAGATGCAAGACTTGAATCTT
The DNA here is from genome assembly GCA_902797305.1 of uncultured Spirochaetaceae bacterium. Classification (GTDB taxonomy): domain Bacteria; phylum Spirochaetota; class Spirochaetia; order Treponematales; family Treponemataceae; genus Treponema_D. The sequence continues at coordinate 34,650 of CADBSK010000052.1, forward strand.
CTTTTTATGAGCTAAGTGATCTTTCTTCTGAATTTGACAATTATGCTTCAAAACTGGTGTATGACCCTGCAAAACTTGAACAAATTCAGGATAGACTTTCGTTAATCTATAATTTAAAGAAGAAATATGCTTCATCTCAGAGTGCACCGTTGCAGGAAGTTTTTGATTATTTTGATAATGCACAAAAAATGCTTGAGCAACTTGATTCTGGCGCAAATAATAAGGCTGAACTTGAATCTCAAATCTCAGACTTAGAAAAAAAAGTTTACCTAAGTGCAAGAAACATAAGTGCAAAACGCCGAGAAACTGCTGATAAGCTTTCTTTAGAAATTGAGGAGATTTTAAAATCATTAGGAATGCCTGGAACTAAATTTGCTGTAAGCATCAATGAAAAGCCGGGTAATGATATTGAACAAAAATGTGGACCTTATGGTTTTGATAATATCGAGTTTTTAATTAGTGCTAATCCGGGGTCTCCTTTACAGCCTTTAGCTAAGATTGCTAGTGGTGGTGAATTAAGTCGTGTAATGCTTGCGATTAAGACCATATTCAGTCAGAACGATCCTGTTCAGACTCTGGTATTCGATGAAATTGATACTGGTATTGGTGGTGAAATTGCTGTTGCTGTTGGTCATCACATGAAGAATCTTGCTAAAAATAAGCAAATTTTCTGTATTACACACCTTGCAAGTATTGCAGTTTATGCCGATAATCAAATTAAGATTGAAAAGGGTGTTGTGGAAGGTAGAACTTCTTCCAATGTTCATCAGGTTACAGGAGAAGAGAGGGTTAGCGAGATTGCTAGAATGCTTTCTGGTGATGTTTCTTCTCAAGCTTCTTTAGAGCATGCCCGTTCTATGCTTATAAGTTATGGAGGATTTAATGGCTAAAATTTCAGAAACTACTCGTCTTGAATTTGCAGAAACTATTAAACCTTACCAGTCAAAGATTACTGCGACACTTGGTAAAGAAAAAACTGTTCTAAACTCAATAAATGGTGGTGCGCCTGATTCTCCATATAAAAAAATAATGCTTTGTGATGATATGATTTATGTTTCTTCTCTATACATGGCACAGAACAGTCTTAGCTTAAAAATCCTTGGTGTGAAAAATAATGATGCATTAAATGAGGCTAGAAAAATTCTTTATAAAGCAATTATCTATCTGGAGGAACTTGTAACAAATTTTATAGATGTTCCATACGCTGATCTTGCTAAAAATCATGAAGCTATAAAAGAAACTTCTGTTCAAGATAGATTTTATCTAATCAGAAAATTGGGGCTTTCGATTAACTTGTTAGAGATTGCCTTTGGTGATAATAGTAAATGGAAATGGTCTTTTGTTGAATTAAAAGGACGATATGCTGTTGTTGCAAAGAATTTAATTGATATGAGATCCTCTGTAAAAGCATATTTTGATCCTAATAACGAAGACTATGAAACTACAATTTTGTACATCAGATTAATAACTAAGTTACTTGATTCATCGGCTGCAGGATATCGTGATAAATACGAAGTTTCTACCCGTCGTCTTGATGATATGAGAAATGCGATTAAGTTCCTTCTTGCCCGTCACAAACTGGCAATTGCAATCGGCGATAAAACTAATGCTGAAGAAATTAAGAAAAAAGCACTTGTTTGGCGCGATAAAATGGATGCCGATCAGAAAGCAGGTTCAGGAAGATAGAAAGTTAGTATGATAAATCAACAGATTGCTCTAAAATTATTTGAAGGTTTTTCAATTCAAAGGTGGACTGATTTAGTACGTCCGTTTGATCTTGTAGAAATGGATAAAGCCGCTGAAAAAATGGTTTTAGCATACATTATTGGAAAAATTGAAGAAAACGAAGGAAAATTTATTGACTGGACCTGGATGATTTATGCTTCGTTGTTTGACTTATTAAAAAAAATCTCTTTATGTGATATAAAAGCCCCTGTTTTAACTATGCTTCGTGAAGAATTTTCCCAGGAGTATTTAAAACTTAATGAATGGGTATTAAATCAATATGAGCCGCTTTTCAAAGATGAAGAACTTTTTTCGATGTTTTCAAATTATGTTGGTCAAAAAGCTGGTTCCATTGAAATTCCTGAAAAAACAAAAACTGCATTCAGAGTATTAAGAGCAGCTGATAAATTCGCAAATTTACGTGAATTTCAGATGTTTAGCGTGGTTAATGAACCGTTTCGCCTTGAAAATATTTATAAAGATTTGCAGTCCGATTTACAGGAATTTATGGATTTAAAAGGCGTACAGCAGTTACTGACTCATCAACGTCCTTATGAATTTTTAATAAAAATCGAACAGTTGAGATTTCAAGTTAGATGGAATCAAACACCTCGAGTTCCAAAAACAACTGTTCTTGGCCACTGTTACTTTGTTGCAATTTTAACTCTTTTAATGTGCCGTTCTAGTAATGTCAAAATGTGCCCTGAACGTATTTTAAATAATTTTTGGACCGGACTTTTTCATGATTTACCAGAGGCTGTAACAAGAGATATAATTTCTCCTGTAAAGCAGGCAACAGATGAGCTTCCTAATATTGTAAAAAAAATTGAAGATGCGATTGTTTCAAAAGAATTAGTTCCTCTTATGGAAAGTTTTTATATAGATGAGATAATGTACTTTACAAGTGATGAATTTACTAATCGAATCTATATCGATGGACAAAGTAAGGAAGTTACCTGGGAAGAGTTAAACGAAAAATATAATAAAGTCCAATATAAACCTGTAGATGGAAGAATTGTACGAGTTGCAGATCATATATCCGCTTTAATGGAAGCTGATATTTCAATTAAGCATGGAATTACTTCTATTCACTTAGCCCATGGAAGAGAAAGTATGCTTGAAAACTATCCAATAGGAAATATTATTAACGGTATCGATGTTGGTAAACTTTTTAGAGAAATCGTCCGATAATCAAGGTATGAAACTATCTAAAAATAAAATTTTAATTTCAGTATTATTTTCTCTTGCTTTTTCATTTTATTGTTTTGCTGATTCTACTTATGTTGTAAAAAAAGGTGAAACTCTTTATTCAATTAGTAAAAAATATCAGTTAACTGTTGCAGAATTACGAGCTGCAAATAATTTAAGTGAAAATGATGTTTTAAAAGAAGGTGCTAAGTTAAAAATTCCATCTGCAGATATCAGAAATGCAGCTGCTCTTTCTACAAGTATCGATCCAAATCCACAATCAGTACAAAATAATTCAACAGTTTATTATACAATTGTTGCTGGAGATACTTTATATAGAATTTCTAAAAACTATGGTATCAATCTTGCGGAATTATTAGCACTTAATGATTTAGATAATAATTCAAAAATTCATCCTGGACAGAAAATTAAAGTTCCAGGAAACGCAAAAAAGGTGGACACTCCATCTAGTACAAATACTAAAACTGTGGTTACTCAGCCAACCAATGGTCAAAAAGCAGATAATTCAGTTTTATGGCCATTAAAATCTCCATATGTAAAGAACATTACAGGTAAGGTTGGTGGAGTACAATTAACAGGAATTGCCAATGAACCGGTTAAATGCGTTCGCGAAGGTACTGTAATGTATACCGGAGTTTACAGAGGCTTTGGAGAAGTAATATTTGTTCAAAGCAAAACAGGACTTATTTATTCATATTCAGGATTGAAATCTGTTTCTGCAAAAAAAGGTGATTATGTAACTTGTGGTACAGAACTTGGAAAAGTTGGTAAAGAAGGGGAAACAACCATTAAGTTTATGGTGTTCCAGAATGGTAAGCCAATTGATGCTGCTAGAGCACCAAGGGGATAGAATCCAATTTACTAAATTTTCTGTCGAGATGCGGTAGCTTTTATTAGTCTTAAAAAAATATTACCGCATACCCAGGCATCATCACCAGCGCGATGAGCTTCGCTTATTGTCACTCCGAGTTTTTGGGCTAAAACTGTTTGTTTGAATTTTTCATCAAAGGGAAAAGCCCATCGGGCAAATTGTAAAGTATCTATTGCAGGATTATTCAATTCTTTTTTATTGATTCGTTCTAATTCTACTTTTAAAAAGCGTAAATCAAACTGAACATTATGACCAATTATAATTGATTTTTCACAGAATTTTAAAAAATCAGGCAAACACTCTTTGACTGTAGGGCTCTTACATACCATTTCATCATTAATGCCTGTGATTTCTGTAATTTGAGAGGGGATGGGAGTTAAAGGATTAACTAAAGTTTGAAAGGTATCCAAAACTCCGGAATAATTGAACTTTACTGCACCAAGTTCGATAATTCGGTCGGTAAGACAATTAAAACCGGTAGTTTCGGTATCTAAAGCTACAAATGTTTCGCCTGACTTTAGCAGACGAAACATTTTTCTGTAGTCTTTAAGAAAATTATTTACTAGCTGCATCGAGAATAGAATTAATATCAGAAGTAATTGCATCACATAATGCACTTGCTTCTTTCTTTGTTGCTTCTAAACCGGCATCGCTCTTGTCAGATACTTCTGTTTTTGTATTGATATAGAACTTGATTTTTGGTTCTGTTCCAGATGGGCGAGCACTTACTACAGTACCGCCTTCTAAGAAGAACTGAAGAACATTGCTCTTTGGAAGATTAACAGTTTCTTTATTTGCTGGACTTGATGGATCGTAAACAACTGAATTCTGAATATCACGGATCTTGATAACTTTCTTTCCGCCAAGAGAAGTTAAGCCGTCCTGTCTAAGTTTTGCCATGATGCCTTTCATTGTTGATACGCCTTCCATTCCAGGGAAGTTTTTAGAAATTGAACGGTCTTCAAAATATCCGTATTCTTTGTACATGTCATCAAGATGTTCAAGAAGGCTCTTTCCCTTTGATCTCCAGTACATAGTCATTTCTGCACACATAGCAGCAGCAGAAACACCGTCTTTATCCATAACTTCGGTTTCAATCTTGTATCCGTATGATTCTTCAAGTCCGAATACATACTGGCCCTGATTTTTTGCTTCACGTTCTGCTTCTACGGCTGCAATCCACTTAAATCCTGTAAGACATTCAATCATTTCAACGCCGTATTTTTTACAGATTTCGTCGCCAAATGCAGATGTTACAATAGAGCGTACACAGTAAGATCCTTTTGGAAGCTTGTTCAATTCTTTTCTAGAAAGGAATACATATTCCATTAATAATGCACCCATCTGGTTACCAGAAAGGAGAACAAAGTTTCCATTTTTATCAGGGAAGGCAGTTCCAAAACGGTCTGAGTCTGGGTCTGTTGCCATTACACAGTCTGCTTTAGTGCTTGTACCGAGTTCAACTGCCATTTTCATAGCAGGTTTTTCTTCTGGATTAGGTTTTTCTACAGTAGGAAAGTTTCCATCTGGATTTCTCTGTTCTGGAACAGTTTTTACTGCAAGTCCTAAATCACCAAGAACTTTTTCTACGTGCATTGCACCTGTACCGTGAAGAGGTGTATATACAACGTTTACATTTTTTGCATATTCTTTAATCAATTCAGGTCTAAAGAGCTGTGCTTTACACATTTCCCAGTATTTAGTATCGATTTCTTCATCAATTAAAACGAGTTTTCCGCTCTTAATGGCATCTTCTTTTGTAATTGTTTTAACAGAAGTAACTTTGTTTACTTCTTCGATAATGCCCACATCATGAGGTTCAATTACCTGTGCACCGTCATTCCAGTATGCTTTGTAACCATTATAGATTTTTGGGTTATGGCTTGCTGTAACAACAACACCAGTATCAGCTTTGTAATAACGAATTGCAAATGAAAGCTCAGGGGTAGGGCGAAGTCCTGTAAAGAGATATGCCTTAATTCCATTAGCTGCAAAGATAAGTGCAGTTGCTTCTGCAAATACGTCAGAATTATTTCTACTGTCGTATGCAACTACAGCACTTAAAGTGCCTGCTTTAGCCTTTTCAGGATTTGCCTTAATTACGTAATTAGCCAATCCCTGTGTTGCAAGATTTATTTCGAGGGTATTCATACGGTTAGTTCCACCGCCCATAATACCTCTCAATCCTCCTGTACCAAATTCAAGAGTCTGATAAAATCGGTCTTCCAATTCTTTCATATCTTGCTTAGCAACTAAATCTTCTACTTCTTTTCGGAATCTTTCATCTTTTTCCTGTGAGATATATTCTTGTGCTTTTTTAAGGATTTCGCTTTTATCCATTTATAACTCCATAATATAATCGGTTAACATAACCTAACTAAATTTATTATACAAAATTTAATCAGGTTGATAAATATGTTTTTACTGCTTGTTTTCTTTTTTTGTTGGTCTTACAAGAATAATACTCATAAGAAGTGCAACACAGTAAAGGGCAAGAGTAAAGTATAGTACATTCTGATAACCAGAAGGATTTGCGTTTACACCATGAATTTGAACAGACTTTACAAAACCTTCTGTTAAAGCTGGATTAAATACAAATTTTCCAGTTACGGCGTCAGTGTGGTTTACTATATATGAAGCCATCTGATTTCCTGAAAGACCTGCAAAGGCCCATGCGCTTAATGTTATACCATGAATTGCACTGATGGATCCCATTCCATAGTGGTCAGAAAGAAGGGTAGGAACATTTGAGAAGCCACCACCGTATCCTGCATTTACAATAAAAATCAGAGCAAGAACGAAAATGATTAAAAGAGTTTTACCGTCACCATTCTTGATGCCGTTTGTGGCAAGAACAATTACTGTAAACATGATTGAAAGTACAAAAATAAGTTTATAGATTGTATTTCTATCTTTTAATTTATCTGCCCATGCAGAGAATCCAAGACGTCCACCTGCATTGAAAATTGCTGAAATTGTTGAGATAAGTCCTGCAAATCCAGCTAATCCGATGCATTTTACTATCATCTTTTCCTGGCTGATAAGAGCGAGTCCACAGGTAATATTGATGTAGAACATAAGCCAGATACCAATGTAACTGTAGATTGGTTCTCTCTTAAGTGTTGCAAGAATACCTTCTTCTTTTGATTTTTTCTGAGGTTCAACCCAATCAGCAGGTTTTGCCAAAAGGATGTGACCAATAAACATCATGACAAAATAAACGGCAGCAAGAATATAGAACATCTTCCAAACGCCTGTTCCGTCGTGACTGATTAATTCTCCGGCTTCATTGAATACTTTGTTTCCACTTAAGCCAGTGAGCATTTTCTGCATAAAAGGACTGGCGATTGCCTTTGCAGCACCAAAACCTGCTACTGCAAGCCCAGTTGCAAGACCTTTCTTATCCTTAAACCAGAGCATAAGCGTTTTTACAGGGCTAAGATAACCTGTACCAAGACCAATACCCATTATAAATCCGTAGCAGATGTAAATTCCGATAAGAGCCAGAATGCTTGGAGTTCCCTGTCCGCCTTGATAACTGTTTCCACCGAACCAAATAAAAAATCCAGTTCCTGCCATTCCAATAGAAAAACAAATTGTAGCAATCAAAGAAGATTTGTGAATATTCTTTTCAACTACGTTTCCAAGAAATGCTGCACTCATTCCAAGAAAGAAAATTGCAAAGCTAAAAGCCCATTCTGCAGCGCCCTTAGAGAATCCGATGTAGTCAGCAATTTCCTGACTAAACATAGACCAACAGTATACTGTTCCGATACTGAAGTGAAGAAGCAAAGCTGGAATTGCTCCTCTAATCCATTTGTTCTGAATGTTAATCATAATTTTACCCATTATAATTATAAAAAGATTTATATATTTTAAAGATATAAAGCCTCTGTTTCAAGGTGCTTTTAATCTATTTGTCGCTTTCTTTTAGCATTGTTGTAAGCCAGTCTAAAAGATAGTGTTCTTTTTGTGGATTGTCTCCACAAACATCACACATGATTCTAAATACAGGTTCTGTACCGCTTCCCCGCATCCAGATAAAGGAGTCGGGATTGCGAGTCTTATCAAAAAATAGAATCTTTAATCCACCTTTTCCGCTTATACCATAATCTGTTATATCAGGAATTTGTTGTGTTCCATTAGTTGTGATTGCGGTGTAAGAATAAATTCCATATTTATTTAAGGTCTTTTGTTTTTTTGTCCATTCTGTCTCAAAAATCTTTTGAAATTTTCTCTTTAATTCAGAATGATCTTTTGTGTTAATTTTCAGAATCGCTCTTGGTTCCGAAACTCCCGTTGTTGTATAGACAGGAATTGTTTTTAGTACATCGGTTAAAGTGTATTCCGAATTGTAAGTGTTATTTGATTTAGTGCACCACAATTGATACAAGTCTTTAATGCATAAAAACTTGATTATTGCAAAAATTGTGTTAAGAGGATCTCGAACCGCCGACGGATATGTGATTGTTCCTCCGTTTGATCCTTCTCCAAAGATTCTAACATTGTATCCTTCGTCTCGTTTTTTACGGGCAAGATTTACGACATTTGCTTCGCCAACTTCTGCTCTAAAAATACTTGAATTAAGTTTTTGTGCTATTTCATTAATTCTCATTGAAGTTGGACAGTTTACGCAAACTGCACTTTTGAAATCAGGGTTATTTTGGTTAATCCATTGTGAATATGTTAATTCTGCCAGCACAGAAAGACTAAATACTTCCTGTGCTTTCAGGATTATTGCTTTTTTTTGTTCTTCATCCCAGTAAACAATGTTTCCTCTGTCACCGTCGCAATCTGGCATATATCCTAAAATGGCGTCTGTTTTACCTTCTTTTTGTAATTGCTCCATATAAGAGGCAACGTGTACAAGGTTTTCACTTTCCGGAATAATTTCATGAACGATTTGTCCTGCTTTGTCATTTATTGCGTAAAAATTGATTCCATTTTCGTTAAAAAATGCTTTATCAACAGAATCAGCTCTTGCAGAACCGTTCATATCGCAAACAACTCCGATTTTGCGGTTTTTTATTCCTTCTTTGAGAATATTAAATATATTATCCTGTTCTTTTTTATCCTCAGATGCAGTTATGGTCCATTTTAAGAAGTTATGATAGCTTTTTAAGGCTTGTTCTTTTACATTTTTACTTTCTTTATAGATTTTTGCGATGCTTTCTTCTTTTACGTCGTGAATTAAATCAAACGCTTTTTTTTCTGCTTCGTCCTGAGAGCATAAGCTGTTAAATTTTTCTACTAAAAAGGCATTTTCTGTTCCATTAAGTACTCCACCATCATTTAGTCCAAATTTAATTCCGTTGTGACCTATTGGATTGTGGCTTGCACTAATGTACATAAATCCGTCTGTTTCTCTTGAAAATGCCATAATTTCAGGAGCAGCGGTTACACCAATAAATTTAAGTTCAACATCTTTAGTTAAAAATGCCTTAATGCATGCTTCTGCAATGGCAGGTCCGGTTGGTCGAGCATCCATTCCTAATAAAATTACCGGGTGGGATTTTTTAGATTTTTGTAAAACGTAATCAGCGAATACAATAGTTGCATATATAGATATTGCAATATTCTGTTCTCCGATTAATGTTGTTCTATCCTGTTCTTCTCCAGAAATAGCAAAAACTTTGCGCCAACCGCTGGCAGATAAAATCATGTTGGTATTCATATGTTTGTTCCTGTTTTTAGTATACTGAAAGAATGTATATAGCTGGTGCTTCTTTACCGAGAATATCAGTTAATGTTAATTGAAGTGAACTTTTTCCAGGTGTCAAGGTCAATTCTCCAAGAAGCATTAAATCTTCATCAGGATAGAGAAGTTGTTTTGTATAGTTTTTATTTCCAGTTACGCAGATTAAATTATCTTCTTGTCTCAAAAGTTCATAAGAAATTTTGTCTACAAGTGTTCCGTTTATAAAAATTGATGTGCTGTAAGGAACTGCGATTTGCTGTCTTTTTTTGTAAACTTTGTAACTACCGGCAGGAATTACATTTTGTGGGCCGAGTTTAAATCTGTTTCCCTTTTTATTGTACAGATATACTTCCTGATAATATAAAGGAAGCTCTTTTCCAACTCGAGGCATTAAAAGCCTTGGATTGATAGCGGTATTATTTTTTATATCGATAACCTGAAACTCAAGAGAACTGTGTCCCTGCTGCCAGGCTGTGTTTCCGCTTAAACCGATAATTGTTCCTTTTTCGATTTCTGCAAATTCTGAAAAATCCTTTTCTACAGAGCTTTGATCGATATTTCCGTATACAGTAAGAAGTCCATCGTTATGATTGATTATAAATGCATTACCAAGAGTTGAAGGAAAAAAATCATTTTCATCCTGATAATCACCAATAATTATGGATACAAATCCGTCCTCAGCAGCTTTGACTTCTGATGGATCTGAGAAAATCAAGGAGTTACTTATGGTTTCGCCTCTATTTTGACCAAAATAAGAATAGAACTGGTCGGACTGAACTACAGTGGATTGCGGCCAGTCGAAACTAGATGCAGATGATGCAAATAAAAATGCCATAGACAGGAAAAAAAGATTTTTTTTCATTTTGGTATCCATAATGTTAATTATTAGTCCTTTTTTATTAAAACTTTGCTGATTGTGTAATCTTTACCGATGTAAAGCGCGTCGTCGTATGCATGTAAAAATGCGTTATTTGCCGTAAAACTAAAAGAACCTACAAGGGTTGCAAATTTTTCAATTGCGTAAACTGTATATTTTGTATTGCTTTTTGTTAAAAGGAATATTGAAGTCGCATTTTCCTGAATGCTAAGAGGTTGACCGTCAATTTTTATTTGTGCATGTTTTTTATTTCTTGTGTCAACAACACCAAGGGTATTTCCGGCTGCGTAATAAACATATGAATCGTCATTGCTAAACTTTACGAGTTTTTGATTTGGTGAATTAGTTTCTAAAAACTCATGGAAAATGATTTTAGTCTGAGAGCCGTTTTTCTTTGCAAGAACAAAACGCTGTTTGTTTTGACCGCACACAGTGCCGATATATTCTCCTGATTTAGAAATACCAAGCCCGAGAATTACAGGGTAATCGCTTCCCCCTGGTATAAAGTTTTGTACAACACTTCCTGTTTTATCAAGAACTCTTATCGTTCCATCGGCAAAACCACAGGCAATTGCAGTTTCTGACGAGTCAAATGCTGTTACTGGCACTGCTCCGCTGTATTCCCATTTACGTGAACCGTCTTTATCACACATAACAAAAGAAGAGCCGCCAGGTAAAAAAACAAAAATGCGATCCTGATCAATCATTGGGTAGCCGGTAACGCTAATTTTTCCAGCCTGCTTACCATCTGGAGTATAAAAAAATGTCGATTTATTGTTTGCATTGTAACTGGTATAAAAGTTTTCTGAGATTGATGCCTTAAAAGGGAATGAAACAAAATTTGTTATTTTTCCATCTGGTGTAAAATATCCCAGGGTTTGTCCTAGTTTGTAATGATGAATAATTTCGCCCTCTTCAGCCTGCCTGATTGTAGGATTTGTTACGTCAATTTTCCAGTCAGGCACAAACTGATACTCTGTACTTAATGGACGAACTGCAAAAATAATATAAATAACACTAAAAATTACAGCCAGAATAATATAAAATGAGCGACTTTTTTTTGTTTTCATATTCATAAATGTTATACTAATAATGATTAATTTTCAATCAATTTGAGATTTTGAAAACTTTGTAATATTTTGTAATTAATTGTAAATCTTCTTACAATCCTTGACAAAAAGAGTTAAAAAATGCAAACTTTTAAAACACTATTATTGGAGTTTTTTTTGCTATGGAAGACGATATCCTTACAATAGAAGAAGTTGCAAAATATCTTCGAGTTTCTGACAGAACAGTTTATGATTGGGCACAAAAGGGAGAAATTCCTGCCGGAAAAATCGGTACTGTCTGGAGATTTAAGAAAAGTGAAGTTGTAAAGTGGGTTAACGAGCGTCTTTCATCAGGTTCATCTTCAAAAGTTAACGATACTGGAGTTCAGGTTAAGAATATTCTTTCTCCAGACCGCGTAATTTTTGTTTCTCAGACATCAAAACATGATGCTCTGGTTGAATTAGCAGAAAATTTAGCTAATGCTCCTCAGGTAAAAAATAGAGAAGAACTTGTTTCTGAGATTTTAAAAAGAGAAGAATTGATGAGTACCGCAATTGGTCGTGGTATAGCAATTCCTCATGTACGTCTTTCTTCTGTTACAGATTTGGTTATGTCTGTTGGTGTATGTAAAAATCCTGTAGAAGACTTTTCTACAATCGATGATAAACCTGTTACTTTGTTGATTATGATTGCCGCTGCCTATAATCAGCATGCTTATTATTTAAAAACTTTGTCTTATTTTAGTGCAAAATTAAAAAAAGATGATTTAAGACAGGCCTTAAACAAAGCTGAAACTACTAGAGAAGTTTACGATTTACTCGTAAAAGACTAGTTTAAGGCAAAACGACGGGAATCCACTTGTCTGTATCATTCTGGTCTTGTGCTATAAGACCAGGTTTTACGCCTTTTGCTGTTGTTTCGTTTAATACAAACCATTTATCACCAACCTGAATCTTTGCTCCATTGAGATTAAGGTCGACTCCGTAAACAGCATGTTTGTATTCATTGCTTATAAAAAGTGTGGATTTTGTACCAAATTGTTCCATTAGACAACATAGGAGTAAAGAACGGCTGTCGCAGTCACTTCCTTTACCTGTTATTACTCCGATGAGATTTGTAAAATCGCTTGAATTCTTTTCTCTTTCGTATTCAAAGTTCTGCACCCACGCTAAAAGAATTTCGTTTAGTACTGTATTTGGATTTGTGGGATTCTTTTTTTGAGCTTCTGGCATGAATGCGGTACTAATATCAAATGCTACTTTAGAAAGTCTTGAATAACTGTCTCTAAAAATCATTTTATAATATCTTTGCCATGCTTCTTTCCATTTTTCGTTTCCTGCATAAAACTTTAAAACTGAATACTCGCAGTCAACTAAAAATTCTGCAGCTTCTTCGTCATCCATTTTTATGCTTGTTTCAATTTTTCTACCGTTTATGCTAAGAGTAATATTTTTTGTCTGATCGTTATTAAATCCGTAAGTAGAAATAATTCCAGGTGAAAAATAACTTCCTCTATCAATGGAAAGAGAATTTAAAGTTGAAATCATAAACTGCTGAACGGCATCTGCTTTGTCACTGTCTGCATAGCATAACAAAACCAGGTTTGTATTTTTTTCAGGAAGTTTTACAGATACAGCCCATCCTTGAGAGCCTTTCTGGGATAAAATCTTTGTAGAAAAATTACAAATTGCGCAGTCTGTATATCTCCAGACAAAAGTATCTATCCCTTCGGTTTCTCCTGAAAGCTTTTTTAATGTAGCTTCCAGGGCTGTTTTAGGTTCCGAATAAATGGTCTCGGGATATAATTTCATAACAAGGTCAACAGGAAGTCTGTCGTGTTTGAACTGGTAACTCATACCGTCAGGAGTGTATCCGGCAACTTTATAACCTTCAGGAATATCAAGTGCCCATCCGTAATCGTTGTCAATGATTTCTTCTGAAAAAACCTGTACTCCAGAAAAAATAACAAATGAAAAAAATAAAGATACAACAAAATTAAATAAAGGGTTTCTTCTTGTCATTTAATTACTCCTGAACTATATTATTTTCGGATGAAAAAGATTGATATTTTATTTGAAAATGACGAAATTCTCGTAATTAATAAACCTTCCGGGGTTGCAGTTCAGGGTGGCAAAGGAATTTCCCATCCGCTGGATAAAGAACTACCTTTGCAACTGGGCTATCCAATTTTTCTTGTTCACCGACTGGATATGGATACCTGCGGAATTATGATAGTTGCAAAATCTCCTCTTGCAGCTGCTCTATGGACAAAAAAAATCGGCTCAAAAGAAGTAAAAAAAGAGTATTCAGCTATTTGTATCGGCACTCTTGAAAAAAAAGAAGGTACGATTCGGGAAGACATAATTCAACATGGCGAAAAAAAGACTGCACTTACCAGTTATAAGGTTATTGAAGAAAAACGGGTTGTAATTCCTGCAACTGAGGATAAGGAGGAGCAATCTATAACTTTGTCAAAAATCAATCTTGTTCTTGAAACTGGAAGAATGCATCAAATTCGTATTCATCTGGCTTCTCAGGGATGTCCCATTGCCGGCGATGATAAACATGGAAATTTTAAGCTTAATAAGATTGTCAGAAGAATTGGTATAAAAAAACTTCAGCTGGAAGCTTTCAGACTTTCTGTTCCCTTAGACGGTGGTTTAAAAGTATTTGAACTGTCTAAGTCGGAATTAGAGTTTTAAGAGATGAAAAATGTGAAACAATTTGATATCGCAAAATTACAAGATATTCTATAAAATACCTTGACAAAAATATACTTTTTTTCTATATTTATTGTGTACATTTTAATATTAACTTTAAGATGGACTCGTGGCTCACGGGTCTTTTTTTATTTCAAAGGAAATACTGTGGAATACATACCATTAGATTCTATGGCGCACTATAAAGACTGTGCTCCCTTGGTAGATGGCTTGGGTTACACTCTTGTGGAACTCCATATCACCCCGCAGAAAGGCGTTACTCGTATCAACGCTGTTATTGCTTCTAAAGATCCATCAGTAGATATCGGTGTTAATGATTGCTCAAAGGTACATCACGCTTTACTTCCTCGTTTAGAAGCTATTCTTGGTACAGAAGATACTTACATGGAATTAACAAGTCCTGGAATGGAACGAAATATTAAAAATGCAGCAGAGTTTGCAGTTTTTAAAGGTCGTGAAGTTCGTGTCTGGGACAAAAATATTTCGGATTGGGTTGGTGGAGTCATAGTTGATTCCGATAATACTTCGGTTACATTAGAAAAAGACGGCACAAAGCAGACTTTTTCTTATGAAAATATAGCAAAAGCAAAATTTATTCACTTATAAAATAATTATTTGGGGGCTTATTTATGTCAGAAATGGCAGAGGCAATCCGTGCATTAATTGACGAAAAAGGTTATACAGTTGAATCTGTTAAACAAACTATTGAAAATGCGTTAAAGGCAGCTTACAAAAAGTATTACGGTAATGCTGATAATGCAATCGTAAAATTTGCTGATGATATGTCAGACGTTTCAATCTACTCTCGCAAAACAGTAGTTGATGGTGTTTATGATCCTGTTACAGAAATTGAACTTGAAGAAGCTAAATTGTTATCTGATGATGTAGAGTTAGGTGATGAAATCGATATTCTTGAAGATCCAAAATCTTTTGGACGCTCTGCAGTTTCTACTGGTAAACAGACTGCTCATCAGGGCTTGAATGAAACAATCAAGGATTCTCTTTACAATCAGTACAAGGACAAAATCGGAGAAATGATTAATGGTTATTATCAGCGCGAACGCAATGGTAATATCTATGTAGATCTTGGTAATGCAGGCAAAATCGAAGGTATCCTTCCATTAAAATATCAGTCACCTCGTGAAACATATGAACAGGGTGATAGAATTAAGGCAATTATTGCTGAAATTAAAAAGAACTCAAGCGGACTTCAGATTGTTTTGAGCCGCTCTGATCCAAAACTTGTAGAAATTACAATGGAATTAGAAATTCCTGAAATTGCAGATGGTACTGTTAAAATTGAAAAATGTGTACGAGATGCAGGATACAGAACAAAAATGGCGGTTTCAACAGTAAGAGAAGAAATTGATCCTGTTGGAGCTTGTGTCGGAACAAAAGGTGTTCGTATCCAGAACGTAATCCGTGAACTTTTAGGTGAAAAAATCGATGTACTCAAGTACGATTCTGATCCTGTTGAGTTTATTAAAAATGCTCTTTCTCCAGCACAGGTTTCTAGAGTTGTAATTCTAGACGAAGAGAAAAAGCAGGCTCTTGCAATCGTAGAAGACAGTCAGTTTAGTCTTGCAATCGGTAAACAGGGACAGAATGTTCGTCTTGCAAACCGTTTGTGCGACTGGTCAATCGATGTAAAGACTGAAGAACAGTGTCAGGATATGGACTTGAGCGATAAAGCAACTTCTGTTGCTGCAAGAAATCTCTTTAAAGATGAAGCTCCTGCAGAAATCAATGTTATTAAAGAACTCCCTGGAGTAGATCCTGAAGTTGCTGCAGCCTTAGAAAATGCCGGAATTTCGGATCTTGCTGATTTTATTACTGATTACGAAACAATTTCTGTTGATGGCGTTTCTAAAGAACAACTCGAAGAAGTTTATAACCTGATTCGTGAAAATGTAGAAATCGTTGAAGATGATTCAGAAGAACAGGAAGAGAAAACTGAAGAAGAAAAGTATTATTGTCCAGACTGTGGTGCTGAAATCTCAGTTGACATGACACGCTGTCCAAAATGTGGTGTTGAACTTGAATTTACAGAGGACGATGAATAGGAGATATAATGGCAGAAGAAACAGAAAAAAAACAGGCATTTGTTGTCCACAAAAAAACTGACTCAAATCCTTCTGCAGTTAACAACGCACAAAATGCAAATGTTGTTGCCAAAAAGAAGGTTGTAGTTGTAAAAAAGAAGCCAGCTCCTGCACCAGATACTACAAAAAAATTAGTAGTAAAAAAGGCAGAAACAACTTCTGAAAAAGCAGCAGAGAAGGCACAGGAACCTGCTGAAAAACAGACTCCTGTACAGAATAATAATAATGCTTCGCCTAAAAACGATAATCGTCCTCAGCAAAAACGCACATTTGAACTCAATTCTGCACGTCCAAATGTAAAAGCCGGTAATCTATCAGATCACGGACGAAGAGACGGTAATGGTTATAATCGCGGTGGATATAATAACGGCGGGTATAATCGTGGCGGATACAATAATAATCGCCAAGGTAATTCTTCAGGTTTTACCGGAGCTCAGGCTCGTCAGGGTTATCAGAACCGTGAAAGAGACGGAAATCGTCAGGGTGGATTCCAGGGACGAAACGGACAGAATGGACAGCAGGGAAATCGTCAGGGCGGTTTCCAGCCAAGAAATGGCCAGGGTGGATTCGGTGCAAATAGACCTAATAATGGTCCACGTTTTGGCGGACAGGGCGGTGGATTCCGTGCCGGAGGTGCAGCTCCTGTACCTCCAATGATGCAGAATCGTGCTCCTGCAAAAAAAGCATTTAAGGGTAAAAAACAGGTTTATAATCGTAAAGACGAAGAGCAGTACGATGATAATTTGTTTGATACAAAGAAGAAGGTCGAAACTCCAGCTTCAGTTGTTCCAAAGTCAATTGAAATTATGGAAACAGTTTCAGTTTCTGATCTTGCTAGAAAAATGAATTTGAAGGCAAGCGAAGTTATTGCTAAGTTAATGGGAATGGGTATGATGGTAACTATTACCCAGTCTATTGACTCTGATACTGCAACATTACTTGCTTCAGAATATGGTTGCGAAGTAAAAATCATCAGTTTGTACGACGAAACTGTAATCGAAGGTGATAAGGATGTTGAAGAAAAAATGCTTCCTCGTCCTCCAATTGTTACAGTTATGGGACATGTTGACCATGGTAAAACAAAGACTCTCGATGCTATTCGTAAGTCTCATGTTGCCGAAGGAGAAGCTGGTGGTATTACCCAGTCTATTGGTGCTTATTCTGTAAAAACACCAAAGGGAACTATTACATTCCTTGATACACCGGGTCATGAAGCATTTACAATGATGCGCGCCCGCGGTGCTCAGGTAACTGATGTTGTTGTTCTTGTTGTAGCAGCTGATGATGGTGTTATGCCTCAGACTCTTGAAGCTATTGCACATGCAAAAGATGCAAAAGTTCCAATTATTGTAGCTGTTAACAAATGTGATAAACCTGAAGCTAATCCAGATAAGGTTAAAACACAGCTTAGTGAACACGGTCTTACCCCTGAAGAATGGGGTGGTGATACGCAGTATGTTCATATTTCTGCTCTTAAAAAAGAAGGTATTGATGATCTTCTTGATGCTATTTTGTTACAGGCAGAAATGCTTGAACTTAAAGCAACTCATGATTGTCGTGCAGAAGGTAAATGTCTTGAATCACGCATTGATCAGGGCCGTGGTGTAGTTTCTACTGTAATCATTCAGAGAGGTACCTTAAAACAGGGTGATCCATTTGTTGCTGGTATTTATAGTGGTCGTGTTCGTGCAATGTTTGATGACCGTGGTCGTCGTATTACAGAAGCAGGACCTTCTACTCCAGTAGAGGTACTTGGTATGGAAGAAATGCCTAACGCAGGAGATCCATTCCAGGTTACAGAAAGCGAAAAAGAAGCTCGTGCGATTTCTACAAAACGACAGGAACTCAAGAGATACGAAGCTGCCAAGGCTGTTAAAAAGACAACTCTTGAAACTCTCTTTACAGATATTGAATCACATGAGGTTCAGGAACTAAAGATTATTATTAAGGCGGATCTTCAGGGATCTGCAGAAGCTCTTAAGACATCTCTTGAAAAGCTTTCTACAAAAGAAATCCGCGTAAATGTTATCCATAGTTCTGCCGGTGCTATTAATGAATCCGATGTAACTCTTGCAGCTGCTGACAGCAATGCAATTATCATTGGATTTAATGTTCGTCCGACACCTAAGGCAAAAGCTCTTGCTGATACAGAAAAGGTTGATATCAGAAAGTACAATATCATCTATAAGTGTGTTGAAGAAATTCAGGCTGCTATGGAAGGTATGCTTTCTCCTGATACTAAAGAACAGGTTATCGGTAGCGTTGAAGTTCGTAATACATTTAAGGTTCCTAAAGTTGGAACAATTGCCGGATGTTACGTTACAGACGGTTGCGTAAAACGAAGTGCAATGGTTAACCTCATTCGTGATGGAATCGTTAAGTATACAGGTAAAATTGCTTCCCTTAAGAGATTTAAGGATGATGCAAAAGAAGTTGCAACAGGATTTGAATGTGGTTTGAGCCTTGAAAACTGGCAGGATATCCAGGTTGGTGACCACCTTGAAGTATTTGAATACATTCAGGTTGCCCGAAAACTTGGGGATGAACTTCATGATGATCGTGCTGAAAATGAAAAGAAGGCTGCAGAAGCCGCCGCTAAAGCACAGGCAGAAGCAGAAGCTGAAAAGGCTCTTGAAGCTGAACAGTTAGCTGCAGAAAAGGCGGCTGGTAAGGCAAAAAAAGCAGGTAAGGTAAAAGATTTGGGAACACAGTTCCCTGGAGATGCTGAATAATGGGTCAATATAGAATGCAGCGACTGGATTCACAGCTTCGCGA
>CADBSK010000053.1 GCA_902797305.1 uncultured Spirochaetaceae bacterium
AATTAAAAGGACTGACTCCTTTACAATTTAGGAATCAGTCCTTAAAATCAGCCTAGTTAAAGTGTCCAATAATTGGGGTGCACTTCATTACTTCCAGGCTCGTTTTTTACGAATTATTTCATTAATTCAGCATATTTTTGGGCTAGGCGCTTTGATTTTTTAGCTGCTAGTCCACAGTAATTAGCTGGATTTTCAAAGAAAGTAGCAGGATTTTCTACGCCGAGTTTTTCGAGCTGGGCAGTGATATCTGCATATTCTTTTGTATGTGTTTTTAGAACTTCGAAGAAAGTTTTGCCTGACTGTTCAGCCTCTAAGGTTATTTTACGAATAACTTCATGACCGTCATTGTAACCAGCCTCTCCAAGAAGAATATAAGCTGGTTCTGCAAGAACACCGCCTTTAACTTTTCCGCCAGCTCCCTGAAGGTTTCTAGCCATACCTTCTTTATCAGCCTGAAGGCCTTTTACAACGCTATTCATACGTGCTACGGCCATTGTAAATCCTGATACATAATCAGCAATAAATCTCTGGCTTGCAGAGTTTGTAAGGTCTCTCTGATGTTCAGAAATCTGATCCATGTAGAAAGTGATTACCCGTGGACACATTGCTTTCCAGAGTGATTTAACATGCTCACTGTTCCAAGGATTACGCTTCTGAGGCATTGTTGATGATCCAACTTGGGTAGAAGCAAAATATTCAAACACTTCGCCGATTTCGCTGCGCTGAAGGTTTCTTAAATCGTCAGCAAGATTTGCAATGATACCGAATGCAACATTCATTTCCAAAAGAAGTCTGAGTACGTGTTCTGGTTCTACAAGCTGGTTAGAATATTCTGATGGCTGAAGACCTAAGAATTCTGTGTAAATGTGTTCTAATTCTTCTGGATCTTTTACGATCATTGAAGGTCCGTTGTATGAACCTACAGGACCTGCAAGTTTACCAACAAGCTGATTTGATAATTCTTCAATGCGGAGAATTGATTTTCCAAGACGAGCAACAAATTCTGCAATTGACCATCCGAATGTAATTGGTACTGCGTGCTGTCCATGTGTACGACCTACCTGTGGAGTCGCACATTCCCGTTCAGCTATTTCGCATAAATATTTTTCTAACTGTTTAAGTTCTGGGAGAACTACATTTTGAGTGACGTCTCTCATTCTGCAAGAGAGGGCTGTATCAAGGATGTCAACTGATGTGGCTCCGAGGTGAATAAGTGGTCCAATCTCGGAATTTACTTTTGTTTTCATTACATTAACTAATGCACGAATGTTATGCTTAGTTTTTTCTTCTTCTGTGTAAACTTCTTCTGGATCAATATTTTCTGCAACTTGGTCTAGTTCTTTTGCAAGTTCATCTGTTAGTTGTCCTCTAACTTTTAAATGTGCTTTTACGAGGGCAGCTTCACATTTTGCACAAGAACGAATTGAAGCTTGTTCTGAAATGTATTTAGAAAGTCCTTCAAAAGCGGCACTTTCTGACAAAGAATATCGATGATCGATACATGAAAGGTTTTCAAAAATATTTCGTGTTTCCATATCTCTATTATTATTGAAATAGAAAAAAAATTCAATTAGAGTATAGAAAAGAGTAAAAATATATGAAAAAAACTAACGCTATGAGAATCCTCGATGGATTAAAAATTCCTTATGAAGCAAAAGAATACGAAGATGATGGTGAGCACGAACTTGCACGAGGGGCAGCAGAGTTAACTGCTGAAAAATTGGGTGTTGATCCTGATTCAGTGTTTAAAACCATTGTAATGAGAACCGATACAAAAGAAATTTGTGTATTTTTGCAGAGGGCATTAAAAGAAATAAATCTAAAAAAAGCTAGAAATGCTGCAGGTTGTAAAGAAATTAATCCTGTTAAACCAGAAGAATTACTTGCTCTGACAGGGTATATTCGTGGTGGATGTTCTCCTCTTGGAATGAAAAAGAAATATAGAACTTTTATTGATGAAACAATACTTTTAAGTGATAAGATAAATATTTCAGGTGGGCAAAGAGGAATTCAATTGACTCTTGCACCTCAGGATTTAATTAATGCCTGTGATGCAACAGTACTTGATTTAGAATTATAATTTTATCTAACTTGAGAAAGCAGTTCTGAGATAGTGAATGCGTGATCGCCAATTTTTTCAATATGGCGAGTAAGATCAAGATACAAAAGTTCTGATTTAACATCAGCTCCTTCTTCAAGGCGCTTACGAGCAAGTCTCTTGAGTTTCTTTCTGTATTCGTCAATCTGCTCTTCTAATTCTTGCGCAAAGGCCTGCTTTTCTGGTTCAAGGTGCTTGTTTATATTAATATGAATAAACTGCATGAACTGGCGTGCAAGTTCAATGTATGGTAAAAGCTGTTCCATATCATCCATAGGAAATACCATACTTTTTTTGATACTTCGTTCAACAAGTATAGCTGTACTGTAACATTGATCAGACATTGCTTCCAGTTCATCTACAATTTGAACCATATTAGAAAGGCTTCCTCGCTGGCTTTCTGTTATTGAAAGCTGCTGGCACTTTACTATATATTGTTCAAGTTTTTCATGCATTTGATCACAATATTCTTCCTGGTTAGCAAGGACAACCATATTATTTTTAACAAATGTATCGTCTCGATTGATAAAACCGATTTGTAAGTTATCAAACATTTCTGATACAACATCTGACATATCTGCAATTTCTTTTTCAATTCGAATGATATGCATTGCTGTACTTTCTTTTCCAAAGCCTGTATCGATAAATTCAAGATTGTAAGTTTTTAATGCATCAATCTTATCATCTTTTATCAATACTTTTGTAATGCTGACAAGTTGATTTGTGAACGGAAAAAGAAGAATTGTATTTAAGGTTTTAAATACTGTGTGTAACATGGCAAGTTTAATTGCAATATTATTGCTTGGAGTGAGCCATGAAACAAAGTTGATGAATGGCTTAAAGAATAATAAAGCAAGAATTGTACCGAATACATTAAACATTACATGAATGATTGCGGATCTTCTTGCATCAGCACAAGAGCCGAATCCAGCTAAAATGGCATCAATTGTTGAACCGATATTGCTTCCTAATGTCATTGCACAAGCTGTTTCCCATGTAATAATACCGTTAAATGCCATTGTAATTACGATGGCACTGAAGGCGGAAGAAGAATGCATTAATGCTGTAATAACAATACCAACAAAGACAGCAATTAATATAGAAAAAATACCCCAGCTTTGTATTTTTGAAAGGAAAGTCAAGTTTTCGGCATCAAAAGTAAATACATCAGAAAGGCCACTAAGACCAAGAAAAAGCAATCCAAAACCCATGATTGCTTCTCCAATGTTTTTAGATCGGGAATCTTTTATCAAGGTTAAAAAGAAACCTAGTCCAAATATAGGAAGTGCAAATGTTGAAATTTTGAAGTTGAATCCAAATAAAGAAACGATCCAGGCTGTAATAGTTGTTCCAATATTAGCACCAAAGATTACTCCCACAGATTGTGTGAGTGTTAAAAGACCCGCATTAATAAAAGAGATTACCATGACAGTTGTAGCACCAGAAGACTGGATAATCATGGTTATAAGTAATCCTGTTATTAAGCCAATGAAAGGATTTCCTGTTAGCTTTGCAAGTGCGCGCTGAAGTTTTTCTCCTGCACTTTTTTGAACACCGTCCGACATTAAATGCATGCCGTATAAAAGTTCGCCTAAACTACCAATAAAAAGTAAAATTGAGTTAACAAGAGTCATAATAATTTGATACTACAAAATTTAGGTTAAAATAACAAGGGAACAATTTATAAAACACGAAAAAAAGGTGTTAGTAAAAAAAAGGTTTTGGATGGAACGGTGTAAAGGTTGTAGTAATAGAGTTTTCTATAGAATAAAAAATAGGACAAAAATAATTAGGTCCGACCTCTAGCATAGCAAAACTTTTTGGTGATAGGGCTCTTGGTAATGAGACACTTCCTGGATTTAAGCAAAAAACTGTATGGTTTGCTTCGAATGGTACATGTGTGTGGCCATAGATAGAAGCAACGCAGTCCATTGAGCGTGCGGTTTCTTCAAGTAAATCTGTAGAATAATAGACGTGTTCTTCGTTTCCGTGTGTAATCAGAATATTTCTTGAAGCTACTGTTAGAATGAGTTTTTTTGGAACAAAAATTTTAGAATTAAAACTTGTTTGAACGAGACCAAAATCGTTATTTCCTCTAACAAAAGCGATTACTTTTGGGAGTGATTTTGCAATTTCTCTATATTTAAATGATTTTTCGATGATTGACATTAAATCGTATATTCCATCGCCACAAAAGACGAGACAATCTGCTTTTTGTCCGAAGTTTATGATTATATCTGAAAGTACAGAATAATCACCATGAGAATCCGAAACGCATAATAAAGTTGCTGTCTGTGCTTTGGCGAGGGCAGAAACGGCTTTTGGTTTACCAAATAAACCGTTTGGTAGTTGTTTTATGATGTGCACTTTGACTACTCCAGAACAAAGTGGTTAATAGAAATCAATCCGGTTTCAGAATCAGTGTAGCGGCTGACTTTGTTATTTTTAGCAAGATTCTTTACAACTTCGTAAAGCCGAGCGTTTTTTTCAAACGGTGCGTCTGCAATTCTACAATACCAGACACATTGTTCAATCAGGTATGGCACATTTTCTATATAAGTCTGTTCTGATTCTGTTGAAAGTCCATTAATTTCTGACTTTTGAGACTTATCAAGTACAAAATCTGCTGAGTCTTCCATTGCGACGATATCATCCTGGCTGAATAATGAAATTACAGGAAAGTTAAGTTTACCATCGTGAGAATCTTGCATTCGAGCTATTGATTTATGAGTCCCTTCTGGAGCTCCTAACAAAATGATTCCTAAAAGATTTTTTTCATTAAGGTAAGAGTCTAAAAGTGTAATGTAACTTTTGGAACCCCTTTTAAAATCGTCAGGATATACGTAAGAAAGAATAAACCCTCCGTCTTCTGCTTTTCCGTATTTTGAATAAAGAGATTCATTCATTTTTGTTACAAATTCGCTGTCGTTGTATCCATAGGCGTAAACAATGCAAATAACGTCTTTTTCGTTGTGCCATAACTGGGTAGGTTTAGAAAATATCGATACATCTTGACTGGTTTCGTATAGAGTAATAAAAGATCCATCGGAAATAATATTTGATTCTTTTTTTGAACAACCAGACATTACAGAGAGAGAAATTAAAAATATAGATAAAATCAATCTGTTAAATTTCATATAATATAGAAAAATAATAGCAAATTTTATCTTTATCGACAACTATGCTTTTGTTTTGAGAAATTCTTAATAACTCCACATTTGACTTTTGGTGGTAATCAGAGGTTTTCTCCTAAAGGAAAAGCTGCGTAATCGTGGCCGGGGTAAACAAGGGTATCCGCAGGTAATGTGGAATAGATTTTTTTAAGGCTTTGCTCAATAGTTTTTTGATTTCCTCCAGGTAAATCTGTTCTTCCATAGGAATGATAAAAAATTGTATCTCCGCTAAACAGAAGTTTTTCTTTTTTATTATAAAAGCATACAGAACCTGGTGTGTGTCCAGGGGTACAAATGATCTCCCATTCTTTTAATTGAGAAGTTAATTCTTCTGAGTTATCTTTGAGATTGGACAGCAAAAGAGAATAAAGGGTAATATCTGTATCGAAAGTTATATCGGGGTCAGGGAGATTATTTAGTGGGTTGCATAAAACTTCTAGTCCCATCATAGAAAGAGCTTCTTTTTGTATCTGGCTTGCATTTGCTCCTGCCATTTGTGAATCATTTTTATGACAAACTAAAGGAACGTCGTTATATTTTTCTTTTAAAATCTTTGTTCCTGTAATGTGATCAAAATGGCCATGGGTTAAAAGGATGGCAATTGGTTCTAAATTGTTTTTTTGTAAGTAATCTGTGATTTTATTCTGATCGTTTGTAAAAGAACATGCTGCAGGATCGATGATAAGAACTTTTTGTTGTGCCACTGGTACTATCCATGTATTAATCTGAAAAGGACCTGTAGAAAGTGCTTTGATTTGCATAAAAAAATACCCCCAGGTGAAGTGTGAAGTGCATCCCTGAGGGGTATTGTAATATAAAACTTAGATTAAGTCTTGTGAAGAAGTTTCTTCTTCTGCTGAGGTAAATGAGTTAGAAGTAAACGGTTCGTTCTGAGCAGCCTTTGTTGCTGCTGCGTATGCTGCTGCATCTTCTGCATCCTGAGCGATTGTTTCGTCAGAAATATCTTGTGAACCATCTTCTTTCTGTTTGCTGAAACTTACAACAAGCTTGCGACCACGATAATCATATCCGTTTAATGCATCAATTGCTTTCTGTGAGTCATCCTTAAATAATTGAACAAAAGAGTAGTTAGCAAGAACACGGATGTCTCCGATTCTGTCTCTGTCTAAATTAGCAACGCTAACAAGAAGACCTACTAAATCTCTTGGGAATACGCGTCTGTTGCGACCAATGCTGATAAAGATTGTTTCTGCCATATCAGGATCAATCTGTACTCTTGGGCGAGGCTGTCTTTCTTCTGTTGCAGGGCGTTCTTCTGCTGAATATTTTCTATCGCGAGCTGGGCGTTCGTTAAAGTTTTTAGACTTATTATCGCGGAAGTCGCGGCGTTGATTTCTGAATGATGGGTGATAGTGCTTAACAGCTTCCTTTACAAGATATGAAGCTACATAAGAACGAAGTGTAAGTGGTACATTTTTTTTGAAAACTTTCTTAAGGTCTGTAAGAACATCTGGATTTTCTGATGTTTTAACTTTTTCTACAGTTTCCTGAAGAAATGCTGCTACTGTTTCTAAATTAACGTCCTGGTTACGATTATACATAATTAATACCTCTTTAAAAATTTTATTGGATTTTGGCTAAAAAACCAGAGCCTGTCTTTTCAAAACCATACCTGTGCAACAATGGTTCTAAAGTCTCCGGTACAATCGTGTTGGTAATCAAAATCCATTTTTTCTTATGGTCTTTTAAAGCATTAAGATACATGGAAAGAAGTTGTGTTCCAATGCCAAGACCTCTGTAATTTGGTGAAACGTAAAAACTGGTCAAAACTAAGATTTTATCGTTTCTGTGTAAAACTGGCGCTGCTGAAATACAACCGACAAATTCGGTGGACAAAGTCCGGCAAATAAATCCAGTTTGATTAAAGGACTGTGCATCCATAAACTGTTTTTGCCATAATTCAAAAAAGACTTCTTGTAACTCACCTGGAACTTCGGTGTTTAATTCGCCATGGGCCGCGTTTGAAAAAATATGAATAAGTTCCTGATAATTGTCAGGACTGTATTCTTGAAAAATGAAGTCGTCTTTGATAAGGTCCTCGTTATCTTCAGGTTCCTCATCAAGTGTTTCTAAACCCCAGATTTCGCGCAAGCCGTTATACCAGTCATTGATGTAATGGCGCATTTTTTTATTTTTGAATTGATGCCATAACTTTTCAACTTCTGGATACTCTTTAAGAGTATTTTTAAAACCTCTGAATACCCCCCTTCCTGAATGAAGAATACGCTGTAGTTCATCTTTTGCGATTGGTGAATGCAAAGTGCTTACAAAATCTTCCCTTAACTCAAATCCGTCTGCGGATTTCCATTCAGGTAATATGTAATAAAATTCATCATCCCCCTTATAATCAGTTGAACAAACAAGACGTAAATTTTTTGCATCAACAAGAAAGGTTTGTTCTTGATTTTCGAGAGCCTGTAAAATATCTTGTATGAGCTCTTCTGAAAGGGGAAATGTCATTATTTTTGTAAATCTTTTCGTGTAGTTACAATTTTAGAAACAAGACCATATTCGATGGCTTCTTTTGCGCTAAGCCAGTAATCTCGTTCTGTATCTTTTGTAACCTGTTGGATAGATTTTCCTGTCTGATCTGCAATTATCTGATTTAACAAAGCACGTGTTTTTTCAATTTCTTTTGCGTGAATTTCGATGTCTGTTGCAACACCTTTCATTCCACTTGATGGTTGATGAATTAAGTAGCGGCTGTTTGGAAGAGCTACACGATGTTCTTTGTCTACAGCAAGAAGAATAAGGGCTGCTGCACTTGCAATGAGTCCCATACCAATAAGAACAACAGGAGCCTTTATGAATCGAATCATATCAAAGATTGCAAAGCCTGCATCCACATCCCCACCAGGAGAATCGATATACATATAGATAGTTTTTTTGTCGTCGTCTGCTTCTAATACTAATAGCTGGCGAACAATTTTTTCTGCTAAATCTTTGTTGATTTCTCCAGATAAAAGAATCTGGCGAGTTTTCATAAATTTTTCTGCTAATGGATCTGCTGCTTCTGGAGTTTTTCCTTTTGCAGCTTCTTCTTCAAAACGGATTTCTTTCAATTTAATTTCCTACAAATGTGTTTTATATAAATATAGCAAAATAAAGGTTAGTTTTCAATTTTATTTGTACTAAAGACCTTGTTTTTTTGCCTGATCCCAGAATTCATCTTCCTGCGTCAAATGTTCGTTGTCCATAGGAATGTTGTTTTTGTTCATCTGTTCTTCTACAAATGAAAATCTGCGATAAAATTTTTGATTTGTTCGGTTGAGTGCGGTTTCTGGGTCTACGCCCAGTTTACGGGCATAATTTACAACGGCGAATAAAAGATCTCCGATTTCTTCTTCCACATGAAGCTGAGCCGAATCCTGCTCCGGATTGGATTTTAGAGTACATGGCTCTGTTCCATCGGCAATTTTTAAAAGCTGTTTTTTTGCATCTTGAACTTCCTGCAGTTCTTCCTGCACTTTGGCAACTACAGGTTCAAGTTCGTTCCAGTCAAAACCTTTTTTTGCAGCTTTTTTTTGCAGTTTATATGCGCGCAAGAGAGGCGGAAAGCCTTTTGGAACTTCGTCTAGAATTGAAGAAGTTTTACGTCCTTCAACATTTTCTTTTATTCTGTCCCACTGATTAAGAACTTGTTCTGAATTCTGAACTTTTTCTTTAACCTGACTTGCGCCTTGACTTTGAGGCCAGACATGTGGATGGCGGCGAATCAGTTTGTCTGTAAGTTCATTGATTTCATCAGCGATAGAAAAGTTTCCATTCTGTTCATACATGTAACTGATCATCATAGTATTTAGGAGAACATCACCCAGTTCTTCTTTTGAATGTTCATAATCATTCTGGCTTATTGCATCCACTGCTTCAAAGGTTTCTTCAATCAGGTCGCGACGCATTGAAAGAGGGGTTTGTTCTCTATCCCAAGGGCATCCGCCTGGAGCACGGAGAGTTTGTATTGTTTGTAAAAAACGTTCAAAGGCTCTGACTGCCTGTTCTCGTTTTTCTAAATCTGGAGTTTCCTGTAACATTTTATTCCTCTGCGAGTTTTTTCTTTCCCCATTCCTGAATTAATTTTGAAGGGTCTTTACTGAAAAGTACTTTTAAAAGTAAAGTTTCTGTCTGTGGAAAAATCTGGCTCAGAAGTATTTGCTGGTCAGGAGTAAATTTGCTTAGTACATAGTCTGCAATGTCTCTGTTCTGAGGTTTTGTAAGACCAAATCTTAGTCTCCAGAAATCTGCAGTTCCAAATACCTGTTTTGTGGATCGAAGGCCGTTGTGTCCTCCAAGTCCGCCACTCCACTTTAAGCTTACTGTTCCCAGTGGTAATTCCAATTCATCATGAACGACAAGAGTTTCTTCTGGCTTAATTTTATAAAAGTTTGCAAGTTCAATTATGCTTTCTCCGCTTAAGTTCATGTAGGTTTCAGGTTTAAGAAAGTAAATATGAGAATCCATTTCCTCTGGAACTATTACGGGGCTTCCGTCTTTTTTAGAAAGTGTTCCTGTTTCTGCACTCCAAATGGCTAACTTTTCAGGTTCTATGACGGCATAATTTCCTTTAAATTTTGACTGCCAGTACAGCTTATTTGCAAAAGACAAAGAATCTTCAAAACTCCATGCAACATTGTGTCTGGTTCCCTGATATTCTCGTCCATAATTTCCTAAAAATGCTACTAATTTAATCATGTTCATAGTATATCGTTTTATTAAAGAAAAAAAAACTGTGGAAATCGTAAGAATTTGCCGATAAAAGACTTGGTGAAAACTGGAATAAAAACTGCAGTTAGTTTTTTGATTTCGAGTCTTGTTTTTATCGGAATTGCCGTTGCAAGTGCCCTAGGCTTATTTAGTAAATATGAAAATAAGTTTTATGAGCCTGCAAGAATTGGTGTAATTCAGAAAAAACTCGATGCGGTAGCTGCATGCAGTGAAGATTACATAAATACGATTCTCTCATTTATTTCTCCCGATGATCAGTCAAAGGGCTATCTTAGCAATAATGAAGTGCTTTCTTTATTGGAAAAAGAGCCGTCCGACGAAGCTTTACGGGCCTTTGAACTTTTAAATGCAAATACGGAAGCTATAGAGGGTCTTAGGGTCGTTGATAAAAATGGAAAGAGGGTTCATTTCAGTAGTTTTAAGGGTGATAGCAGAAAAGAGGGGAATAACCGAGTATATTCAAATTATGGGGCGTTAAAGACTCCATCAAATAATAATGAACTTGATTACAATCTCGTAAGTCCTTTTGTAAAGAACGGGGAAGGAGAAACTGATTCTGAGTACAAACTTGTTTTTGACGGTAATGAACAGAGAATCATTGTTTCCTATCCGGTTTATTATCAAAATGTTGGCTATAGCTTTATTTTTTATCTGAATCTCTATGAATTAACAACTCGGCTTGTTAATGAGCATATCATTTCCCTAAGCGATAAGATTACTTTGATAAGTTCTCAAGATGGGAAAACTGGAGGCCTTGCTTTTGGAATTCCAAAGGTTGGGCAGAAACTTGTTGCCTCTGAAATAATAAAACGATGGGAAAATGGTACAAATCATCCTGAAGAAATTGTTGTTTCCAAAAATGCAGTCCCTTTCTCAGGGATAACTGCGGGAAAAGAAGCAGAATCAGAAAGTCCTTCTGAAGATAAAGACGACTCTGCCAGTGAACTTGAAGTGGTAAGCTGGAATCTTATCACCAGTAATAAATGCAGTTTTATGAAAGTTAGCGGGCTTTACAGTCTTGATATGCTTGTAATGCCTCTTTATGTAAAAATTCTTTTATGGCTTGCAGGCTTTATTACTGTGAATTTAATTCTTACTATGCTTTTTAGTCTTAAAAAGGATGACGATGTAGTTATCAAGTCCAGACTGAAAAAAGTTCAGATGTCCCTTTTAAACGACTATTTTGAAAAGGATTACAGTAAGAAAAAAGTTGCTTCTTTAATTGCTTCTCAGAAAGAGTCTTTGAGTCAAAAGGTTAAGGCTAGCCTTGGGCATAGAGGAAAAAAATACGGAAAGCAGCTGGATTTTATTTTGGAACAAAGCTGGCAGGATATTATAAGTCTTTTAACTGGAACTGAAGGTTCTGATAACTCAAGTCTTTCCAGCGATGATATGCAGGAAATCAGGCGCATGTTTGAAGAGATTGTTTCCAGCGGAAGAATTGTCGTTCAAAGAGAAGCAAGTATACAAAAAACAGGTGGTAAACAAAAATCAGAAGCTGTGGCAAAAGATGAAAAACCTGTAAACATTGAACCTTTAGAAGAATTAGATGATGTTGAACCGCTGGACGAAGTTGAAGAACTTGGTGAAGCAGAATCCGTTGACGAACTGGAGTCTCTTGAAGAAGTAGAAGAGCTTGAAGATGTAGAAGAGATAGAAGAAGCAGAGCCGGTAGAAGAACTTGAGGATGTAGAAGAGATAGAAGAGGCTGAACCGTTAGAAGAGATAGAAGATGCCCAGTCGGTTGAAGTGCTTGAAGAAGTTGAGGACCTGGACGAGGTGGAACCTGTTGAGGAAGTCGAGTCTCTTGAAGAAGTAGAAGAGCTTGAAGATGTAGAGGAAATCGAGGAAGCAGAACCTGTAGAAGAACTGGACGAAGTAGAGGAAATCGAGGAAGCCGAGCCAGTAGAAGAACTGGACGAAGTAGAATCGGTTGATGAAAAAGACCATGTTGAAGAAGTAAAGGCACTTGGTGAAGCAGAACCTGTTGAACAAGTTGAGTCTCTTGAAGAAGTAGAAGAACTTGAGAATGTAGAAGAGATAGAAGAGGCTGAACCGGTAGAAGAGCTTGAAGACGTAGAAGAGATAGAAGAAGCCGAGCCGATAGAAGAACTTGCAGAAGACGAAAGCGAAGATGCAAAAGCCACAGGTGCCGTTCCAAAAATAACTGAAGAAGAAGAAAAAGAAATCTTCAAAGAAGAAGTTATTTCTTGTGGGGACGTAAGACGATTTGAAGGAACTGAACCGTTAAAAATCGGTACAGGAGAAGATGGTAAAGAAAATGAGAATGAAGACGATTCTGTTGTGGAGAACTTTTTTATTTCTGCACCAGGAGATTACTTGTTCTCAGAAGAGTATAAAACAGAAAAAACTGAAGAAGTTGGAGATTTGGAACCAGTTAAGGAGGAAGAATTTATGTTTACAACCTTTGCAGCAAATGACAACAACGTAAAAGAACTATGTCCAGAGGCAATCGTCCTTGGAGATGACGGAGTTTTCCATATTACAGAAAACCTGAACCCAAGTGCAGTTCCTGTGGATGAAGAATTTAAAAGACTTGTAGATTCTGTTCTTAGATAAAAAAAGGCTGTCCGTAAACAGGAAGATAATACAATCTCTGTTTTAGTGGACAGCCTCTTTGTTTTTAGGCTTATTTTTTATCAGTTAGGTAAACAAGTTTTAATAAGATTTGTAAAAAGATAAATCTTTTTGTAAATGCTTATACTGTAGTCACGAAGCGGAACTTCACAGTAATGTTCCAGGTCCTTCCAGTTAGAAATCATCGTTGGCTTAGATTTTGCGCTGTCTTCAACGATATTCTTAATAATTTTTCCGATTTCGATAACATCCTTTGTACAATCAGAAATAAATCCGTATGCCCGTTCGTTTGCTTCTGTTACAAGTCTGTTAATTATATTTTTTGCACTGTTGTCTCTTTCGGTTTTTGGTAAAAGAGTTTTAATTTTTAGTCCGATACCAACATCTTCTGCAAGAGAAGCATCAAAAGACGAGATTAAATCAAACTGAGAAAGCAGATGGTTATATCCGTCGTTGAAAGGGGCACATAAACTTTGAGATTCCCATTGACCACGAACAATTACAAGGTCGTAATACTCGTGAATGTCTTTTTTAACAACTTCAATAATAAATCCTTTTAGATAGCTTAGTGCCTGAGTATAGGTGTATGGAGTTATTCCTTTGCGTTCTAACGTTGAATTAAGAACAGTGGTATAGTTTCTGAGAGGAACAAGTTCTGTGTCACCAAAAAGTTGCTGAACCAGATTATTTGTCTTATTATCCCGTTCCTTTGAAAGAAGGTTGTAAAGACAGTTTTCTGTTTCGTTTTTAATTTTTTCGATGTAAGGTTCAACGATATTTGAAGAGTAGCTTGCTACATCTACAGTTGTAGAAGGCTCTGCACTAATCATTTTGATTATAAGATCAAGGGATTCTGAAAGTCTAATTGACTGTAATTTAGAAACTATGCGCTTCCATAAGCCAATTGAGATAGGTTCCACTGTTTTGTATGCCTTTAGAATTTTAAAAAGCGTTGTCCAGTCGGCATCAAAGGGAATTGCATAGGCAACAGAAATAAAATCTTTTATATCTTCAAGAAGATATTCTGCATTAACTTTTTCAAAATGAGGAGTTGTAGAAAAATCTCCTTCGTGAAGGGTTTTGTCAAACTTTTTAAGTACAAAATAAAAATCATATGTACTAAAAGCCTGCAATGCACTTAGCTGCTTGTTTAAATTATCGATTTCGGTAATTCGTTCTAGGGTAAAATAATCAGAGTAGGTTGAAATTCTTTCGTTGACCTGTTGTTTAAGCTGGTCAAGAGGAATCTTTGTGGACATTTCTGTAATCTTTTGTTCGGATAAAGAGTCTTCAAGATTTTGAATATCTTCCGGAATTGAAAAATGAATCAAAAGAGATTTAAAAACATTAGGATTTTGAGCTGCGTGGAACATTGTCTGAACAGGATAAATTGCTTTGTACAAATCGTAGAACAATTTGCCGAGAGCAGGAAGAATTTCATTTCCACTGTATTTGTAAAACTTATTATACTTGCTCTTACTGTATTTTTTAGAAATATTCTTTAACTGCCTCTTTTTGTCTGCATCTGCATTGTTTCCACCAAAAAGAGATGATATTAAATTTGAAAAAAAACTACCTGATGATTTTTCTGACATAATAGTTTAATTTTAATGTAACTAAAAAATTAGTCAAGGTTTATTACTTTCTAGAATAAAACTTTATTATTAAGTATATTGTAGTAAAGAAAAATGTATTTAACCACGAGGTGTTAAATGAAAAAAATTATTGGAACAGCAGCACAGTTTTTATTAGCTGCAATGGTTTTTGCCTATAATCCACCTGTTGGAGGGCAGAGTTTATTTTTAGTGAGCAACCCGGATCAGTTGTCGGGAGCTGGTTCTGTATGTGGTGGTGCGATTTTTGCTCCAGGACCTGATTCTATTGCATTAAATCCTGCATTACCAGCAATGGAAGACCGTATTCAGTTGAACGCAGATTTTTCTGCTCTTGTTTCTACTGTTGCTCAGACAAGCGTTTTTAATCCGACTTTTGATACAGGAATTTTAATTCCGTTAAAAATGTTTACTGTAAGCGGTATTTTGAACGGGGATTTTTGTAATGCTCAGGAAATGAATATTGGTAATTCATTAAACTTTAGAACTGGTATAGCTAAGAGCGTAACAGAACGAATTAGCGTAGGACTAAATTTATACACAGGCTTTTTGATGTCTCCTGATGCTGACTGGGCTTTGGGTGCAGATCTTGGATTTTTGTATAGAATGCCTTCTTTAGGATTTATAAAAGATGCACGACTTGGTGTATCAGTTATGAATCTCGGTAAGAATTATACCAGCGAATCTCTTCCAGGAATAAATACAACTGCTTTGAGTGATTTGTTTCCTTCTATTGCAACAATCAAAGCAGGTGTTGCAGGGCTATTGCTTGACGTGAGAGGATTTAAGCTTGGAGCTTCCTTTGATATAACAACGCCTACATTCCAGAATTTAGTATTTGATGCAGGCTTACAGATGAGTATTAAGGATGTGGTTTTCTTAAAAGTTGGAGAAAACTTTGATATTGCTGAAGTTGTAAATGGGCATACAAATTTTCTGCCTTCTGTAGGGATTTCTGTAAAATTCAATTTTTCTGCAGCAAATAATGAATATCTTAAAAGCCATAGCTGGGACAAGAGCGAGATGATTGTCTCTGGTGCATGGCAGCAAAAATATGAAACACTACAGGCAATTGGTGGTGGAGTAAGAATTAAACTTGGTCAAAAAGATACTGTTCCTCCTGTAATCAAACTTTGGGACGACGATGATGAGGTATTAGGACTATGATTAAAAGAAATATAATTATTGCTTCTATTATTATGCTTTTTACCTGCCCATCTCTTTTGATGGCAGAAAAGAAGGTACGTTACATTTCGCCAAATAATGATGGTGTTCAGGATGAACTTGTTATTCCATTAAAGATTACAGATAAGCGCATGATTATGGCCTGGTCTCTTATAATCGTTGATGCAGACGGTAACGAAATTCGTACAATTGGAAATAAGATTGCTCTTCCTGAAAAAATCGGTTTTAAATCTTTTTTTAAGCAGCTTGTTACTCCAAAAGAAGGTGTAGAAATTCCTGCTTCTGTTACATGGAACGGTGTAATGGATAACGGGGAAACTGCTCCTGACGGTTTATATTACTATTACTTTACAGCAACAGACGATAACGGAAATACTGGTTGTACATCAAATTATCCTGTTGTTATTGATACAAAGGCTCCTGTAGCTCAGGTGAATCAGCCAGGTGACAAAATCTTTGGAGAAGGCGCAAAGGCTGATTTTAAGGTTCAGCAGTCCGGATCTAAAGAAGATAAATGGGTTGGACGCTTCAAGAATTCTGTTGGCGAAGTTGTAAGAACCTTTACTTGGGAAGATTTAGAACCAGAAGCTTTTAAGTGGAATGGAAAAGATGACAACGGAAAGTTTGTAAAAGATGGTGTTTATTCATATGAATTAACAGCTACAGATAGAGCCGGAAACGTTTCTAATTCATCGGGAATTACAAACATTATTTATTCAGCCGAAAAGCCTGTAACTTCGATTTCAATTAATGGTGGTAAATATTTTTCTCCAGATACAGAAAGCCGCCTTTCGACAATTTCATTTGCTGTTAAGATTCCTGTTCCTGAAGCTGATTCTGGTAATAAGTTGATTTACTGGAATGTGGATGTGGTAGGTTCTGACGGAAAAGTATACCGCACATACAAAAATGAAAAAGGTGAAAACCCGCCTTCACAGATTGTGTTTGATGGTAAAGATGAAAAAGGCAATCGTATTGCACAGGGAAAATATAAGGCAGTTCTTTCTGCTAAATACCTTAACGGGTACGAACCTGCAAAAGAATCTTCTCCAGAATTTGTACTTGATGTAACAAAACCTGGTGCTCAGATTATTCTTTCTGATAAATCCTTTGGTGGTGGAGCAAAACGCAATCTTACAATTTCAATGCTTACAGATGTTTCTGGAAAATATGCTCCTGTTCCAGCCTGGACAGGTCGTATCATCAGTGCAGAAAATCCTGACAAAGTTGTAAGAACATGGGATTTTGGTCAGTTCCCTCCAGAAAATATTGTATGGAATGGTTTTGATTCTAACGGTCGTCTTGCAGATGATGGAAAATATAAATTTGAATTACGAGCAACAGACCTTGCAGGTAACATTGGAATTATCACAACAAATGAACCATTTCTGTTCAGTACAAAGGAAGCAAAAATTCTTTTGTCTTTGAGCGATGCTGCCTTTAGTCCAAACGGAAACAAAGTAAAAGAAACAATTTCATTTGTGCCAGTTTTAAAAGATGCAGATGGAATTGCAAATTACAAGCTTGAAATAAAGGATTCAAAATCTAATGTAATCCGAACCTTTACAGAAGCTGGAAATTTACCTGCAAAATTCGAATGGAACGGAAAAAATACTGCCGGAATTATTTGTGCAGATGGAACATATTTTGCAACTCTTACTGTTAATTCTATTAGTGGTTCAAGTGCAACAGTTACAACTCCTGGATTTGAACTGGATACAGTAGCTCCTTCGCTCGTTGCGACAGCTCCATGGACAGATTTTAGCCCTGACGGAGACTCAAATCAGGATGTTTTACCATTGTATATTTCTAACTGTTCTGCAGAAGATTTGTGGAAAGCAGAAATTAAAAATGCAAGTGGAAAAGTTGTAAAAACTTACACATGGAAAGGTAAAATCAGAAGTAACGGAAAGGATATGTTTGAATGGGATGGTTCTGATGAATCAGGAAATAAAGCTGGTAACGGTTCTTATTCTGTGACAATAAACAGTGAAGATAAAGCTGGAAATACATTCAAAACATTAATTTCTGGAATTAACCTTGATAGCCGGGAAACTAAAGTTTATGTAACTGCTGAACACGAAGGAATTAGTCCAAACGGTGATAGCGTTCTCGATACTCAGGTATTTAAGATTAGTACAAGCGTTCCAGAAGGAATCCTTTCATGGAACTTTGATATTAGAAGCGAAAACGGTACAAGTGTTCGGGGATGGTCTAACAAAGACAGTGCAAACCTTCCTTCTTCAATTACCTGGGATGGACTTGATTCTAATGGTACTGTTTGCGAAGGAACCTTTACTGGTACTTTAAATGTTGTTTATAAGAAAGGAAACAAGGTAAGTACAGTTTCCAGTCCGTTTATTTGTACTGCAACTCCACCTCAGTTGAGTGTCAGAACAGCTCCTGTTTACTTTAGTCCTGATAATGACGGAACTGATGATGACTTATTCATTAAGTTGAGTGGCTCATCTAAGGCTATGATTAAAAACTGGTCATTTGTAATTAAGGACCCTCTTGGAAAAGCTTTCTGGACTACAAGTGGAAAGTCTTCTATTACAGAAAGAATCATCTGGGACGGTTTGAGTAACGTTCAAAAGAATAAGAATGGTCGTGCCGAACGAGTTCAGTCTGCTACAGATTATCCATATGAATTTAAGGTTACAGATAACCTTGGAATGACAAGTGTTGTAAACGGAAAGATAAGCGTTGATGTTCTTGTTATTCGTGATGGAGATGTCCTTAAGATGGCTGTTCCTTCTATTATCTTCCGCAGTGATAATGCAGATTTTAAGACTGTTGCAGAAGTTGGAAAGGGCGGACTTGATCCTGATAAGGCTCATAACAATGAAGTCGTTCTTAAGCGTATTGCAGAAATCTTGAATAAGTTTAAGGAATATCGGGTTACTATTGTTGGTCATGCTAACCGTTTGACAGATAACGAAGCAGAAGAGACTACAGATAATCCAAAACTTTGGGGACCTGCTTTACAGCCATTGTCAGAAAAAAGAGCAAATTATGTTAAGGATTATCTGATTAAACAGGGCGTAAGTGCATCTCGTCTTTCTGCAGAAGGTCGAGGAGGTTCTGAACTTGTTGTTGACTACAAGGACAAGGATAACAACTGGAAGAACCGTCGTGTAGAATTTATTCTTGAAAAGTAAAAAAAATAAAAAAAAT